>WFSR01000031.1 GCA_015485895.1 Candidatus Microgenomates bacterium
ATCAGCCACTAAGCGACCAATTTCAACCCCATTTTTGCCATCTCCCCAGGCACAAAACTGTCCCAAAATCCCGAGGTGCGTAGTGCATTGCACCTCCGAGGTGCGGTACCCTTTGCACCTCGGGAGACGTCGTAAAATACTTTTCCATCATCATCATCCAACTATCTAGTTCTTAGTTCCACCCCTATGCGCCTGCGGCTAAATCCCACCTATACATAAATTCCAAGTACCAAGCACCAAATTACAAACCCCCTTTCGGTAGGGGCAGGCAAATCCTAATTACCAAAATCCTAATCCGCCAGCTGGCGGACTAAACAAATTCAAATGACCAAAATTCAAATGTTCAAAACATTTATTTTTCCTTCTTTTTTTCTTTTTCTTTGTCTTCTGTTTTGGTCATTTAGTCATTTGGTAATTTGGTCATTATTTAGGATTTGGTGCTTTTAATTCCTAGTTCCTCCAACCTAGTTCCTAGTTCCTGTTTCACTTCCTTAGCCCTTCGCCTCTCGCCCCACAGCGCTAGCTGTACCTCGCCCCTCGCCCCTTTGTCCCTAGTTCCTTTCAAATAACCTATCTACAGTGGCTTAACCCAGGTGCCTACCTGGGACACCTCCGAGGTGGATTAGGTTGACACCTAGGTATTTTTAGCATTTTTACAGTTAAAAACTACTTTCCCCACTACTCACACTCCAACCATATTGACATTCTCTCATTGTGCTATATAATACATTAGTTACAGGGTATAAATTAAAGAAAATATGGCAACCCCAAAGGAAATTCAAATTGTTACCGTTAAAATAGATGATAACTCCAAAACCACGCCAGGCCATGTTTCTCCCAAAGAATTCGTACCTGATTGGCCGCCATCTTATCAAATGGAAAAGCTACCTCTAGGCCAAAAAGTGCCTATTGATGGCTTGCCAAGAACTCTATGCGGAGGGACCTTAGTGCGTCTATTAGGCTACCTTTCTAATGACAAAACAATATGGCTTGTAGTCAAAACGGGGCTCGATCTTGATCGAGGGCACCCTCGCCGAACCGGATTAGTTTGCGGTTTTGGAGGTATAGAGCCACCCCAACTATGTTTAGAACTAACGAAAGTATACGAAGAAATGGGATCCTTGACAGAGGTAGAACAGACTACCTGGAAAACAGCTCTAAATGAAGTTGAATAAGCAAAGCTAAAAAATCTTAAACGATAGACAACAGCACCTAGTCCCACCCCCTACTCCTCTCATTACCAAAACTTTAGGTTTTCAATTTAGCAGTCCAAAAAGTCTATTCACATCTCAATTTTTCTAAATTCCCTGCCTACACAGGGAAATCCCAAGTACCAAGCACCAAATTACAAACCCCCTTTCGGTAGGGGCAGGCAAATCCTAATTACCAAAATCCTAATCCGCCAGCTGGCGGACTAAACAAATTCAAATGTTCAAAATTCAAATGTTCAAAACATCTTTGTTATCTTTCGTTTGTTTCGGTCATTTGGTCATTTGGTTATTGCCTGCCCCGACGAACGTCGGGGTTTAGGATTTGGGTCATTAGGATTTAGGATTTTGTTTAACCTAGATCCTAGTTCCTAGTTCCATTTTAACTTTTCACTTTTAACTTCTTTTCCACTTTGCACTTTTCATTTTTCACTTTCTTCGCCCTTCGCCCTTAGTCCTTAGCCCCTTTTGACCTAGCTCCTAGTTCCTAGTTCCCGTTGTTAGTTGGTAATTGTTATAATAACCCATGGTCACCTGGCAACGGTTGAAGCAAAATCCTGACCTCTGGCAAGTAGTCCGCCAACGGGCCTGGCTTTTGGAGCAGATTCGCCAATTTTTCCGCCAAAATGGCTTTTTGGAAGTCAGCACCCCCCGCCTGGCACCTAGCCTCATTCCCGAATCTTATCTCCATATTTTCCGCACCCAGCTAACCGACCGCCAAGGCCGCCATTGGCCAGCTTTTCTTACCCCGTCGCCTGAACTCTGGCACAAAAAACTGCTCGCCGCCGGAGCCGGCAACATTTTTGAAATCGCCCGCAGCTATCGCAACCAAGACCTCGGCGGCCATTTCCACAACCCAGAGTTTACTCTTCTTGAGTGGTATCGCGTTCAGGCCGATTACCAGCAAACTATGGCCGACAGCCAAAATTTATTCCGCGCCATCTGGCCGGAGACAATTACCTATCAAGGCAAAACCTTAAGCCTTCGCCGCTGGCAAAAAATTAGCGTTGTCCAAGCTTTCCAAAAATACGCCGGCATCGATTTAGACCTCCTCTTTGACTTTCCCGGTCTTCAGCAATGGGCCCAAAAACGCCGTTACCCGGCGACCAAGAATTGGGCTGAGCTTTATAACCTTATTTACCTCCAAGAAATCGAACCCCATTTGGGCCAAAAACAGCCCACCATCATTTATGACTTTCCGGCTGAATTTGCCTCATTGGCCAAGAAAAACCCAAAAGATCCGCGTTTCCGCCGCCGGTTTGAGATCTACCTTTTTGGGATTGAACTTGCCGATGGTTATGACGAACTTATCAACGCCCAAGAACAAGCCCAAGAATTCCAGCGGGAAAGCCAGCAATTGCCCCAACCTCATCCGGTAGATAATGATTTTCTTCAGGCTCTAAAAAGCGGCCTCCCGCCTTGCAGTGGGGTAGCAGTAGGAGTAGACCGCCTCCTGATGATTTTGACCAACAAAACCGACATCAAGGATGTCCTCCTCTTTGCTGCCGAAGAAATTTTCCCCCACCCCAACCATTAGCCAAATTGTGCGACGTGGGGGAAATGAGGCAGTATGGTTTTTATATCATTCGGTAGGGGCAAGCAAATTCTAATTACCAAAATTCTAATCCGCCAGCTGGCGGACTAAACAAATCCAAATTACCAAATGACTAAATGACCAAAACAAAAGAAAGATGACAAAAATGTTTTGGTTATTTGAATTTTGAACATTTGATATTGTTTAGGATTTGGGTCATTAGGATTTAGGATTTTGTTTGTAATTTGGAATTTGGTGCTTATTTTTCCTAGTTCCTAGTTCCATTCTTTAACCTTTCACTTTCTTCGCCCTTCGTCCTTAGTCCTTAGCCCTTTTTGACCTAGTTTCTAGTTTCTAGTTCCTAGTTCCTAGTTCCTAGTTCCATTCTTCACTTTCCCTGATGATCTATGATAGCGCCTATGAGAAAAACGCGCCGCTAAGAGGCTCTCATAGGGTCGTTTCTAAACCTAGAATAACTTATTTTTGCTTTCAGCCCCTGGCTCTCCGTTTCGGCCAATCCCCAATCACTTTTCTCCCGTTTTGATGGTTTTGGATTCAGCCGGGCAGCCAGCACCAAAATTAGAAAACAAAGGAAAAAATAAAAATATTTTTAATTAAAAAATTTTTCTATCATTAAGAAATAAAAAGAAAACCAAAAAAATCGCCGTCAGAAGCTTCTTCTTCTCTTGGCCCTTGATGATGTCGTAAAAGTTATCTTATGCGACGTCTATTATCTTCCCATCCCCCATCAGGGGAAGTAAAAGGCCTCAGCCGTCGCTCTTCATCTAAACTACATCACAAATCTTTTTCACATGGCTTGCTCCTAAGTTTTCTATCTCGCCAGTATCCAGAAAAAAGCAGGCTAAGTTTTCCACAATTGTTCAATCTTACCCACCGAGCACCAAGCGCACCTTCAAAATAAGCAACAGAGCTACTATATCAAAATGATGTATACTATTTTCCCTATAAATAGGGTAAAATATCATATCAGGGGGTCATTAGCAAAGCCCAGTCATTATTGCTAATAGCAACCATTTTTCTTTTAACTGTGAAATATGTCCTATAGTTTCTGTGAAATAACGTTACACTATAAACTCTTTAATCTATATTATAGGCTATCTTAATATTGCAACCCCTCTCCCCTGCCCGCCCTAGACTATCTCTTTCCCAGATACCGAAACCAATCTTTCCCCAACCAAAGTTGTAACTGACTGGTATCGTTAAAAAATGTTCTTTTAGAAAAAGATATTGGGCAATGTAGAATCCGATAGAAATAGCGCAAAACAACCCTTTTATCCACCTGCCGACTAACCAGCCACCGGCACCTCCTTTGTTCCTGTTTATCCCCGATTTGAACCACCCGAGCTCCGGCAGCTTTAAAAACCTGCGATATTTCTTTAGCCATACCTGGCCGAGCCCCAGCGTTATAAATAGCTAAACTAACGCCTTGCTGACGAATATCCGGCACCAAAAAAAGATGCCAATTCTGCTCATGCCATTGCTTTGTTTGCCAATTTGTTTGCCTCTCTCCCCCATTTTGCCGATAAACAGGTTTTATTCGCCATGTAAGATGATAGCGATGTAAAAATAAAAACAATTTGAGAAAATCAATACGCCGGCCAAAGACAACATCAGCGTGACCCAAGACTCCCTGATACCACAGCCATGACATCGCACAATGTTGCCATTGCTGCTTTTTCAAACATGTATCCCGATCTTGAAAAATAGCTAGCTGAACCGGCACTCCCAAGTTAGCCATCAGCGAAGTTGGGAAAAGTGCCGCTGTTTTTTCCTCTCGCGCTAACCGTCCTACCCCAACCAAAGGTAAACGGCCATAGTTGCCCACTGTTGTCAACGGCCAATCTCGGGGCCACACCCAGCCAACCACTTCCTTTTCTTCTGGTTTTACCAGCAATAACAAACCCGTCCGCTTACCAAGCAGAAAGAGAGACAAGGGTTGATCGCTCCAGCCCTGGCGCCAAATACGCCACAACTGCCGGCCACCTCCTAACAAGAGAAGAGTTAAAAAAAGAATCGCCAAGAATAACCTTGGCTGCCACCTGTTTTCACGTTTTCCCCGATGTCGCATTTCTGTCTAGTTCAAGGATAACCGCTTCCAAAGCCTTTGGCAAGGGGCTAGTCGCCGTCAATAATTTTCCATTAGGTAAAGCTATCTTGAGAAAAGTAGCGTGGAGAAAAAGCCTCCCGTCGCCAAGCCATTGCTCACGATGATGATGCCAGCCATAAATTTTATCGCCCCAAATCGGGAAACCAAGATAACGAAAATGAGCTCGAACCTGGTGAGTCCGGCCAGTGAGCGTTTGGACTAGAACCAGGCTTAAAGTTTTCCCTTGCCAATGCCATTGCCGCCGTCGCCAGAAAAGCGTTTTTGCCACTTTCCCTCCGCTATCCACCCGCATCGGATAACGTCGGCTATAGCTCTGTTTCGCCAATGGAAAGGAAATTTCCCCTTCGGAACTAATATCACCCCAAACTAGAATCCAATATTTTTTAATCACCCGGTGCCGGCGAAATTGATTCTGCCAAAATAAAAACAAGTCTGGGCAACGGGCCTGAAGAATAATTCCGGAAGCATCTTTATCAAGACGATGGACAACCCCCTGCCGCCGCCAAAATGACGGCTGATTACAATATTGGTCGGCAACCAAGCCTTCCCGCCGAATATACTCCATCAAACTCACGCCACGAACAGTAGCCGCCGAATTGACCACCATGCCCGGCGGCTTATCCCAAACGATGAAATCCGCTGTTTTTTTAATAATGGGGACCATCAATGAGTTTTTGCTTTCTTCTTGGCCCGCAGCTCCCGCTCACACTTGACGCAAAGGGTCGTCTCCGGGAACATCATCAAACGCCGAGTATCGATAAATCGCCCGCAACGCTCGCAAATTCCGTACTTGCCAATTTTTACCCTCGCTAAAGCTTTCCGAATTTGGATAATCCGCATTCTAATATGCTTTTGTATCGCCTCTGTTTGAGCGTGACCAAACTGCTCGGCCGCATCGGTATCATCGGCCGCATTATCAAGCACGCGATCGGGATTGGCAAAAGGGTCAGTCTTCCGCAAAGCTTTTTCTTTAGCCAGTAATTTACGCAACTCCCCTTGAAGAAAATTACCTACCGGCCGCAAAACCTCCTGTGGCAAACGCAAATTCTCATTCCAACGTGATCGTGATTTACCCTTCTGCTTTTTCATAATCCGATATTACCAATTTTACGCCCCGAAAGCAAATACAAAATTGAACCAGCGGCAATTGTCACTAAAATCGCCAAATAAACACCGGGCCAGAAGCGTTGCCAAATAGCTAATCCCCCACCCCCTAGACCAAAAAGAACTAAATCGGTCAGGGGCACAAAGCCAACTTTACCCGAAGGATACCAGAAAAATGACCGATAATGCCGCCAATAAAAATTGCTAAGGCAAACGATTAGCCACCAGCCCAAAGCTATTACGGAACAAATGTTTTGTTGTTGCCAGACAAGCCACAGCAAAATCAACCCCACCTCGCCGAGCAGCACTATGTTAATCTTTTCCCAAAATTCCCAAAACAGCCAGTGGTATAGTTTAATTTGCCAAAGAACTAGCAGGACAAAAATCAACAAGCCGCCCAACGGCTCACCCCATCTAAAAGCTAGAATACTTGCCAAAAAAGTTCCTAGCCAAACTAACAAACTAAATTTAGCCACTTCCCTTGGCTGATAAACGCACCAAAGCTGATGCCAAACCGCTAAAAACCACCAGCCGCTCAGCAGCAAGCCGAGTAAAAATAGCGCTAATTCTTGCTCCAACTTCATTTACCTTTCTCGACCCCATAGAAACTAATCCGCTTGGGATTAAAGTAAAGTTTAAAAACACCGGTGGGGCCATTACGGTGTTTGGCCACCTCACAGGTAACAAGCTCGGGATTTTCTTCATCTTCACGATAAAGAAAAGCAACAACATCGGCATCTTGCTCAATACTGCCACTTTCGCGCAAATCTGCCAACCGTGGCCGGGAACTTCCCCGAGATTCCACCGCCCGAGAAAGTTGGGAAAGTGCCAAAACGGGCACCCCTAATTCCTTGGCCAGGCTTTTCAAGCCTTGTGAAATTTCTGCCACTTCCTGTACCCTATTCTCTAAATGCCGACCTTGGACCAACTGTAGATAATCAACAATAATAAGCTGCAAACCAGTTTCTACCTGAAGACGGCGGGCCTTGGCACGAATTTCCAAAATGGTTAGTGCCGGCGTATCGTCTAAATAAAGAGGGGCCTCAGCTAAAATACCCATCGCATCGGATAATTTACTAAAATCGCTATCAGCTAATTTCCCAGTTTTCATCCGC
The DNA here is from genome assembly GCA_015485895.1 of Candidatus Microgenomates bacterium. Lineage (GTDB taxonomy): Bacteria > Patescibacteriota > Microgenomatia > UBA12405 > UBA6130 > S016-97. The sequence continues at coordinate 7,090 of WFSR01000031.1, forward strand.
CAAGAATCAATATCTGCTTGACGAACCAATAATCTATCCACCAATTCTTCCTTGCTCATTTCCAAAGAGAAAAACAAAACCGGCAGTTTTTTCTCCACCGCCTCATAACGGGCCACATTCAAAGCAAAAGCACTCTTCCCCACCCCTGGTCGGGCGGCTAAGATAATTAAGTTGCCCTTTTGCAAGCCGGCTAGTAAATTGTCCAAATCGCCAAACCCAGTGGGTACTCCCCGTAAGCCATCGGCCTGTTTTTGCAATTCGTCAAGGCGGTCAAAACTGGCTGCCAGCGCTTCCCGCAAACTAATAGGGATGCCACGGAGATACTTCTGTGAAAGTTGAAAAACTGCCCTTTCGGACCTATCCAAAGCTTCGTTGGCATCCAACCCTTCATCAAAAGCCGCTTGATTAATGACAGCGGCGGCGGCAATAAGCTCCCGCTTGCTAGCCAGATCTTTAACAATTTGGGCATATGATTCGGCATGAGACGATGTGGGCACCTGGTTTGCCAACTTAGTTAAATAGGCCCGGCCGCCAATTTTGGTTAGTAATTTGTGCTTTTTTAACCGCTCGGCTACGGTGACCAAATCAATTGGCGACCGCTTCTCATAGAGCTCCTCCATAGCTCTAAAAATCTGCTGATGTCCAGGATGATAAAAGTGCTCAGGTCGCAGAATTTCTGCTACCCCATAAATTGCATCCTTGTCAATCAAAACGGCCCCCAAAACTGATGCTTCTGCTTCTAATGAATGGGGCGGAATATGGATACTGTCCGCTTGCCCTGCCATTTTAACCGCCACGCGGCGCTAGCAAAACTAATCGCCGTTCCTCCCCCAGTTCTTCTTCCACCTTAATTATCAAACTAGGCTGCGGTTTAAGTTTTTCCACATCCAACAAATCCAAAAGCGGCTGGGCCCAATTTTTACCACTATCACCTGGCAAATTTTGACCTTTAGGGAACGGAATGATAACTGCCGGTGACAGCTTTTCCAAAAGCTGCTTTGTTTGTTCATCCCAACCTTTGCCGGGCTGGCCGATGCCCAAGAGAAGAATATCCGGTTGAAAAGCTATTTTCAGTTGTCCATTGTTAGCCAATTTATCACCAAAAAGCCAAAGCAGCTGGCGGTGTTCCATTGTTAGCCAAAAACCGCCCGGCTGTCCCCAAATTTCCATCCCCTGGACTTCATATTCACCAGGCCCAGTAAAAACCAACGGTTTTGAATCCTTCTTACTTCTAATCCGCCCTCGAATGGCAAGAGGTATCCCAGCCGGCGCTAGGACAACATTAGCCTCCACCTTGGGAAAATTTTTCCCTCTTTCAGGCCGGAAAGGTTGGGTTAAGACACTTCCTTCGCGCCCCTTTATCAAAAAGCTCTCGCCGCCTAAATACTTGATTTGCATAAAATTAGTATAGCATAATTTGGAACTAGGAATTAAGAAAAATAAGCACCAAATCCCAAAACCCAATAACCAAACAAATCCAAATTACCAAAATCCTAATCCGCCAGCTGGCGGACTAAACAATGATCAAATGACTAAAATCCAAAACTATGTCATTCTGAGCGAAGCGAAGAATCTAGCGCAGCGCATTTCTAGTAATCAAACTTGGAGGCTGGGCCCTTATACGCCCTCGGCTAGACCCCGCCCTTTCTTATGAAAGGGCGGGATGACGAGAAAGGAATGTTTAGGATTTGGGCCATTTAGTTATTTAGTATTGTTTGTTGTTTGGGATTTGGTTGCTTAACTTCCTTGTCGTCCTGAACGAAGCCGAAGGCGGAGTGAAGGATCTAGCAAAGCGCAATTTTATAGCTTAAGTTTGAGATGGCACTCATGTGCCTCCGGTTAAGCCCCGCTCTTTCTCGCAAAAGGGCGGGATGACAAAAAGTCCAGCTAATTATTGATATTAGAAAAACAATAAACAATAATACTATTAATGAGAAAAAGCTGGTTCGTTTATATAATCACTAACTATACAAACTCCGTTCTTTACACAGGAATAACTAATAATCTCACCCGTCGTTTATGGGAACATAAAAATGGAGTTAATGTTACTTCTTTCAGCAAAAAGTATAAGCTGTTTAAG
>WFSR01000032.1 GCA_015485895.1 Candidatus Microgenomates bacterium
GACGTTCGTCGGGGCAGGCAATAACCAAATGACCAAATGACCGAAACAAACGAAAGATAACAAAGATGTTTTGAACATTTGAATTTTGAACATTTGAATTTGTTTAGTCCGCCAGCTGGCGGATTAGGATTTTGGTAATTAGGATTTGCCCCGACGGACGTCGGAGCAGGCAGGGGATTTGGAATTTACTTTAGCGTTTTATTAAAAACAATTTCTTCTGTCGGTGAGCACCGTGGATAAGCTTAATGGTATGTTGGGGAAAATGGCGGTGGAGAATGGCTAAAATAGCCCGGTTGGCCTCTCCCCTAGCGGCGGGGGCGCGGACACTAATTTGCCAATAATCGGGCTTTTTCTTAACAACAATGTCTTTTTTGGCTCCTGCTCGGGCCTCAACCCATAAAAAATGCTCACTTTCTACCCGTTTTTTCATCTTTACGCTTGATTAAAATTAGTTATTTTTATTTATGGTGTATTATAACGTTATTCTGACTAAAGGTAATTGGACTTGCTATAATTATTACAATGGAAACTATAATTGCCTTAACGACCAGCTTTCTCTCCTGGCGCTGGCTGTGGGTTGTGGGGAAAATTATTCTTATTATTTTGGCTACCTGGCTAAGTGACATTTTCATTAAATTAGCCATTTGCCATTTGCGCCGGCCTAAGGCTTTGACTCGGTTGGGATCAAAACGGCGCCAGAAGCGTTGGCAGACGATTACTACTCTTCTGGCCACTAGCAGCAAGATAGTTATTGATTTTATCGGTTTTTTGTTGATTTTGGATAGTCTGGGAATCAACCTTGCCCCGTTTTTGGCCGGTGCCAGCATTGTTGGTTTGGCGGTGGGCTTTGGGGCTAAAACTTTGGTCAGCGACCTTATCGCTGGCTTCTTTATTCTCCTGGAAGATCAATTTAATGTTGGCGACTGGGTGCAGATTGGCAATTATCGGGGCCGGGTGGTCAAACTTAGCCTGCGGACTCTCCATTTACGCGATAAGGATGGCAATGTTTATATTATTCCCAATTCGACAATCAAAACGGTGATTCGTTTCCGCCACGCACCCAAAGAATAATACTTCCCTTTTCTCTTCAGATTAGGTCGTCTAACTATAAATGTCGCACAATGTTGACAAGAAGAATGGGGAATGCTAAGCTAAGATGATGAAAAATTTAGCCTATTGGCGGGAACGCTTTTTGGAATATTTGGAGGTAGAAAAAAATCGCTCTCCCCTAACGAGCCGCAACTATGGTTTTTATTTGCGCCGCCTGGAAAACTATTTGCAAAAAAAATTGGGCCACTCCCCTACCCTAGCCGACATCAATCGGGAAAATGTTCGCCAATTTCGCCTTTATTTAGCCCGTTTGCGTGATCATCGCGGCCGGCCGTTGAAAAAAGTCACCCAGGCTTACCATTTGATTGCTCTCCGGTCCTTTCTTCGCTGGCTGGTTAAAAATGACCAAAAGGTTTTAGCGCCGGAAAAAATTGAACTGCCGCGGGTAGAGTCGCACTCGTTGTCGTTTTTAACGTTTGATAAAGTGGAGCGGCTTTTGTTGCAGCCTTCATTGCAAACCATTCATGGCCTACGTAATCGGGCTATTTTGGAGTTGCTTTTCTCGACCGGTTTACGGGTCAGCGAATTAGTGGCTTTAAATCGGGACCAAATTAATTTTAAGACCGGTGAATTAAATGTGATTGGTAAAGGTGGCCGTGCCCGGTTGGTTTTTTTGAGCGAAAGGGCCCGTTACTGGTTGAAACGCTATTTTGCCAAACGGGATGATCCCTGGCCGGCGTGCTTTATCCATTACTCGGGCCCCAAAGGCGATATTCGTCATCCCGATAGTTGGCGTTTGAATGTCCGCTCGGTCCAGCGGATGATCGCTAAATACCGCCGCCGGGCCGGGATTGTGACTAAGGTGACACCTCATGTCTTGCGCCATAGTTTTGCTACTGATTTATTATTTTCGGGAGCCGATTTGCGCTCGGTTCAGGAACTGCTGGGCCATAAAAATATTGCCACTACTCAGATTTATA
>WFSR01000033.1 GCA_015485895.1 Candidatus Microgenomates bacterium
GGTAAGCCAACGACACTAATTACCGGAGCGGCAAAAACAGGGGGCAAAAATGAAAAATTAATGAATAATAAAACAATTAACCAATAGCAAAAACAAAAAACCTTGGGCATTGCCCCATCTTACTCCAAAACGCATTTTTCTGGCAAGTTAATTTGGTAAGTAGGCGCTGGCGGAAGTTATCTGGTAGCGGCTATAGTGGTCACTCAACTTCAAATTGGGCCCATACCAAGGATCGTTCATAATATAATCATTGCCTTCTTTTTTCTTGAGGACCACAAAATGGCCATCGGCAGTCCCAATATTTAGGTGAGCAATAACCGGCCGGCCGGCGGCCAATTCCCGGTCAATAAACTCAAGATCAGCTCCTCGACTCACTAAATGATAACCAGAAGGGCTCGGCCAGGGCCAAAGCATATAAGCCGTGTCAGAAAAAAAGTAAGCCACATTACTGGCAATATCCGCCGGAGTGCGGTGATTGCCATATTTGGTAAAAACCATAGCCACACTGGTCACCAGGCAGCCTACCTCCCAAATGCGCATATCCGAAGCACCAATAAATTGGTTGCCCCAGCGCTCATCCCGCTGGTTATAATACCAACCGTCGGGGCTAGGCTGGGGCGGCAAGAGTCCCCCGCCACGATGTTCGGCAAATGACCGTAAGGCGCTTAATTGCCTTTGGGCCGCTGCCAAAAGCTGTTGGTAACGCCGCTCATCATTGCGGGTCACTTCTAAAAGTCGCTCTTTGCTAGCTTTACGCTCAACTAACAACTTTTGTTGACTAGCTAATTGCTTCTCCAATTGAGCTAACTCTGCTTGCTTTTTCTTTTTCTCTTTTTTTTGCAAATCATAATTTAACCGCGTTTCCTCCAAATTAAACATCAGCCGACGGTCGTTGTTCTGCAACACTTGATAATACTTCTGTAAAGTATAGAAATGACCAAAGTCCAATTTCGCAAAGAAGAGATTGAGGGGGTCTATGCGGCGCAATTTATAATCTGAAGCTACTCGTGTCAGGAAAACGGCTGTAATCTGATTAAGCGTTATATCTAAAGTAGCAATCTTGCCACTTAGTTCTCTAATTTGCACTCTAAGCAATTGCATTTCTGCCTGAGTCCGCTTAACTTTCAACTGGGTAAGGTAAATTTGGCTATCCAGATAATGAAGTTGCGTTTGTAAACTTTTTTGCTGGTGACGCTTTTCCTTAATTAACTGTTCCCACTTTTGGATCCTCTGAGTTAAATCATCAATTTGTTGCTGATCATTGATCGCTCTAGCAATGACAGGGCTAAAAAGCCAAAAAGTAGCCACCAATAAAAAAATTACCCTCTTCATTTAAGATAGCGTCTGACCGCTAAGAAGCTAGCTAAGAAGCCCACCAAAACAGCAAAAACGCCTTCGAAAAGCAAACCACAAGCTAGTAAACGGCCATCAGGAAGAGGAAGAGACAACTGCTGGAAAATAGCCATAATGCGTGACCTCTCTATAAAAATAAGCGCCAGAAGACTACCGCTACCCAAGAAAAACCCTGCCAAATTATAGAAAATACCTTCAAATAGGAAGGGGCCAGCAATATATTTCCCTCCTGCTCCTAAAAGACGCAAAACCTCAATTTCCTCACTAAAAAGGGCGATTTTCATCCCAACTACCACCATAATCGTTACCAGCGAATAGAGCCCTAGAAAAACTAGCAAACCGCCGCCAGTCCACTCCAAAATTGTCACCAAACGGGACAGAAATTCTATTACCTGCTTGGGGAAATAAATATCCTCAAAAAGGTCTTTATTATTTTGTAATTTTTTCGCTACCATTTGTAAGCTAACCGGTGAAGAAGCGGAAACCTCAATCGAGGCTGGCAGAACATCGGCAGTAACCATTTCCAAGAGAAGGGGATTATCCTTATTAAGACGACGGTAAATTTTAAGCGCATCATCTTTAGAAATATAACGCACTTCTTTTATACCCGGTTCCCGACGTAAATTTTTTATTAATTGTTCTACCCTGGCTTGCTTAACGTTATCCTTCAGGAAAGCACTCAACTCGGGTCGCGATTCGAAATAGCGCACCGCCCCAAAAAGCGTCAACAGAAGAAAAATAAAACTGGTAGCCATTAAAAAAACGCTAAATGCTGCTAAAATTGCTGCTAGAGTTTGGAATGGGCCCCGCCGTAAATGATGCCAAACACGCCGCCAAAAGCTCATCGGTACTGCCCCTTTCTCTGGTCGCTTACCAATCGGCCATCTTTTAAAGCGATAACACGGGCCCGAAACGAATTTACAATATCAGCATTATGCGTTGCCATCACCACCGTTCGACCCTTTTTGTTTATTCTTTGCAACAACTCCATTAACTTCCAACTCGAAGCTGGATCCAAATTGCCAGTAGGTTCATCAGCTAATAAGACCTTTGGCGCCATAGCCAAAGCCCGCGCTAAACAAACTCTTTGCAGTTCACCGCCAGACAATTGAGCTGGAAAAGCATTCCTTTTTGCCGTCAACTCCACCATCGCCAAAATTTCATCTAAAACCTTATCTCGTTCTTTTTTAGGCACCCGACGCAAAGCTAAAGCCACAGCAATATTTTCCGCCGCCGTCATCTGAGCAATAAGCTTAAATTCTTGAAAAACCATTCCCACCTTTCGTCGCCATCTTAAGAGATCCTTTTTAGACATCGCCGCCAGTGAGTTTCCATCAATTTTTACCTCTCCCTTAGCCGGTAAATAATAACCACTTATAAGCCGCAAAACTGTGGTCTTGCCAGCTCCCGACGGGCCGGTAAGAAAAACAAAATCGCCCTCTTTAATGACAAAACTTAAATTTTCAACCGCCACCACCTCACCAAATTGTTTCGTTACTTTCTTAAATTGAATTTTCATTGCAAAACCTTAACCCGACCGACATCCATTAGCCAGGCTACTTTGCGAGATGAAAACGTTTCACCCCAAATTTGAATTTTGCGGCCAACGAACTGATCAAGATCTAAAACCGATGAGGTGAGATAAACCGTTTGCGAAGGTCCGCCTTCTCGCAATAATTTATGGGTCCCTTCTGTATTTTTATCATCATTCTTAGCCAAAACCCCCACGGCAACATCTTTAAAAGCGTCCCCTTTCTGACCATATATTTGGCCAACTTTTATTTGACCTCCATTTGGCCGTCTCATTACTTGCTGGTTACTAACATTTGCACTTGCTCCCTGCCGGTGAATAGCTAAACCCCAACCGCTCATCACGCCAACAACAACCGCTAACGCTATTCCTCCAACCTGGTAATAAAATTTTTTATCTTTCATTACCACCTCCTTCCTTTTTAGTCTAGCGAAAAATTAACCGGCTGACAACCCCAAATGCTCTATAACATATATTACACCCACAATATGACGACGAGAGGGAAAGTTTTCGCAATGAAGCATTACGAAAGTGACGGGGCAAGCCCCAACTCCGCTTCAATGAAACCATCCAAATCGCCATCAAGCACCGCCTCAGCTTGATTAGTTTCGTAACCAGTGCGTAAGTCCTTGACCATCTTATAGGGATGCAAGACATAAGAACGGATTTGTCGCCCCCAAGAAGGCAGGGTTTGCCCTTTCAATTTCGCTTTCTCCCGCCGTTCTTTTTCCTCTTCCATTTCCCACAATTTGGCTGCTAGCATCTGGAGGGCAATTTTCCGATTTTGAATTTGCGATCGCTGAGATTGGCAACTAACCACAATACCGGTAGGGATATGCTTAATTCGGACTGCTGTTTCCACTTTGTTGACATTTTGCCCCCCGTGACCGCCGGCACGAAATGTCTCCAATGCTAAATCTTCGTTACGAACTTTCACTTCATCCTGGCCTAAAAAAAGCGGTAAAACCTCAACCTTTGCAAAAGATGTTTGCCGTAAATTTTGGGCATTGAAAGGCGAAATTCGCACCAAACGATGAATGCCACCTTCATTCTTCAAGAGGCCATAAACTTTCGAACCGATAATTCGCAAAGTTACTGATTTCACCCCCGCTTCATCTCCGGGCACAATATCCACCATCTCCACTCGCCAACCTTTTCTTTTAGCATAACGCCAATACATCCTTTGCAACATTGCTGCCCAATCCATAGCCTCCGTTCCTCCTTGACCAGCATGAATTGCCAATAGCGCTCCTCCTCTATCATAACGGCCACTGAGATACATTTCCTGCCGCATTTTCTCTAATTTATGGGCTAATTGTTCTTTTTCCTTCTCCAACAACCGGTCGTCATTACCGGCCGCCAATTCTTCAAGCGTTTTCAATTGCTCCTCTAAATTTCTAGATTCTGCTAATTGCTGTTCCAGACTGCCAATTGTTTGCATTACCTGCCCCGCAGCATTACTATCCTGCCAAAAATTAGGCGCCTTTGCCTTCTCCCTCAGCTCTGCCAATTCTCTTCGCTTCCCTTCCAGGCGCAAATTTTTCTTTATCTGCTCCCATTGTTTTCGTAAATTAGCAAGATCAAGTTCACTTCTCATGGTCTACCTCCCGCAACAGTTCTTGACAAGCTTCTCGAATTAGCTGTTTTTTCATTTCTTTTTTCGATTGGTGGGGAAATTGGGTAATCTGTAATTCTACCTGATTTACTTTTTTCTCGACATCCTTTATCCAAGGATTCTCTTCCTTTTTCTTTTTCACCAAAGTATCTAATTCCTGAACTGCTTTCTCCTTCCAGCGGGGAGGGATTACTTTTACCACTTTCTTAACTAATGGAATTTTCCCGGCGCTAACTTCAACTCCGGCTACTTTACCCTCCTTAGCCCCCTGCTGGTAATGGGCCAAAAAGACAATACCCCCACCAACTATACTTAAAAACAAAACCCAACGTAATATCAAAACCCACCAAGGTTTATCCATGCCAACCCTCCGGCGGTGGTTCCGGATAATGACAATTCTTCCACTTTTTCCCCGATCCACACCAACAGGGATCATTGCGGCCAATTTTAGGATGCGAACGGACTTCCTTTACCGCAGGCATCGCCGACTTAGCAACTTCAGCATTATTTGTACTATCACCGCTCGGCGGCACCGCAAAAGCCGCCCGGGCCAATTCCTCTATATTCAGTAGCCCTTGATGGCCATTAAGATTAGGAACTGCTGCTTGGGATCGAAAACTCTGGAGATGGAAAACCCGCCGTAGGAAACGGTTACGAAAACGAGCCAAAAGCTGTTGAAACATCCGATAGCTTTCACGACGATACTCCACCAAGGGATCACGCTGGCCATAACCCCGCAGACGGACCCCCTCCCGTAAACTATCAAGGGCAGTTAGGTGGTCTATCCACAACTGATCTAGGGTGTAAAAAAGCAATCCCTTTACCAACTCGAGGGCATCCGCGCCCAACTCTTCCTTTTTTTTCTCCCACATTTGCTTGAGAAACTGAAAAAGTTGATCGCTCGTCTGCAATGCTCCCAATTGCGCTGGCCCTTTTCTCGCTGAATTGCCCACTATTTCCGTTATCAACATTACCAGGCGTTGTTTATCAACTTGATTATCCTCATCCTCCGCCTCCGAGAGAAGTGCTTTTGACTCTTCCTTCAACAAATTCTCCACCTCTTCCAGCAACTTTTTCTGATCCTTTTCCGCCCAAAGGAGATAGTTGTAACGCTGCCGATAAATGACCTCCCGCTGGCGATTAACCACATCATCAAACTCCACCAGACTTTTACGAATATCAAAATTGAATCCTTCTACTTTGACTTGAATTTGCTCAATAACCCGGCTAACCATGCGGTGTGAAATTGGCACATTCTCCGGCATTTTAAATCGCCCCATCATCGAGGCAATTTTTTCGCCGCCAAAAACACGCATCAAATCATCGTCCAGAGCTACAAAAAACAAAGACGACCCTGGATCTCCTTGCCGGCCAGCTCGCCCTCGCAACTGATTATCAATCCGCCGGGCTTCATGACGCTCCGTGCCGATTACTCGTAAACCACCCAACCCCAAGACTTTAGCATGCTCCTTCTGCCACTTTTGCTGCGCTTCTTTAGTCTTAGGTATCGCTCCACCTAAAATAATGTCTACTCCTCGGCCGGCCATATTGGTCGCTACCGTTACCGCTTTTAATTTCCCCGCCTGGGCAATAATGCCCGCTTCTTTTTCATGGTTTTTAGCATTAAGAATCTGGTGAGGGATGCCTTTCTTTTTCAAAAGATTTCCTACAATTTCATTTTTCTCAATTGAAGTTGTTCCAATTAAAACCGGTTGGCCACGGCGGTAACATTTTTCCACCTCCGCCGCAATAGCGGCATACTTCGCCCGTTGGTTTTTAAAAACCAGATCTGGCTCATTACGGCGAATCATTGGCTTATTAGTCGGAATTACTATTACATCTAAATCGTAAATCTTCTTGAATTCCTCTGCCTCAGTCGCTGCTGTACCGGTCATACCTGCCAGAACTGGGTACATCCGGAAATAATTTTGGAAAGTTATTGTCGCCCAAGTTTTTGATTCCTGTTGAACAGTTACTCCTTCCTTAGCCTCAATTGCCTGATGAAGACCATCCGACCAACGCCGTCCGGGCATTAAGCGCCCCGTAAATTCATCAACAATAATAACCTGCCCATTCTTAATCACATAATCTCTATCTCGCTGAAAAAGGGCCTTTGCCTTGAGGGCGTTTTCAATATAATGAACCGTTTCAAAATCATCTTCATAAAGGTTCTTAACTCCCAATATTCTCTCCACCCGTTTCATGCCGTACTCTGTTAGCATTGCTGTTCGGGCTTTCTCGTCCAAAATATAATCCGTTTCTAATGTTAGCTGGTCAGCCACTTGGGCAAAATGCCGATACTTTTCCGTTGACCCTCCAGCCGGAGAAGAGATAATCAGCGGCGTCCGGGCTTCGTCAATTAGGGCAAAATCCACCTCGTCGACAATGGCAAAATGATGCTGACGCTGGACCATCTCTCCTAAAGATTGAGCCATATTGTCACGAAGATAATCAAAGCCAAATTCATTATTAGTTCCATAAGTAATATCAGCTTGGTAAGCCTGGTGGCGGTCAACCGGTTTTAAATGGCGCAGCCGTTCGTCTTCCGATTGCCCCCGATATTGAGGGTCATAAAGAAACGATTTTTGGGGAATAATGCAGCCCACTGAAAGGCCTAAAAAATGGAAAATAGGGGCCATCCAACCAGCATCACGGCGAGCCAGATAATCATTTACCGTCACCAAATGAGCTCCCTTACCTTCCAAAGCCCGCAAATAGAGGGCCGGTGTTGCCGAAAGCGTTTTTCCTTCACCAGTTTTTTGCTCGGCTACTTTCCCCTCGAACAAGGCAATTGCCGCCATAAGTTGAACATCGTAATGGCGCATGCCCACTGTCCGCCGGGCAGCTTCCCGCACTACGGCAAAGGCATCAGGGATAAGCTGCTGAATGGGTATGCCTTGACGAAGGCGACCACGAAATTCATCCGTTTTTGCCGCTAGTTTTTTATCAGAAAGCTTTTTTACCGCTTCCTCACGCTTATTTATTTCCACCACTAGCCGGCGCAAACGGCGCAATTCTTTTTCGTTATAGTCAAAAAGTCCCTTAATAAATTGGAGCATATTCAATTATACACTGTTCCTATTCTCCACCGTCCCAAATCATCCCTCCAAAAAAATTCCAAATCCCCTGCCCCGACGGACGTCGGGGCAAACTCTAATTACCTAAATCCTAATCCGCCAGCTGGCGGACTAAACAATATCAAATGACCAAAATTCAAATGTTCAAAACATCTTTGTCATCTTTCTTTGGTTTTGGTCATTTAGTCATTTGAATTTTGAGCATTGTTTAGGATTTGGGTCATTAGAATTTAGGATTTGTTTGTAATTTGGTGCTTTTTCTCTCATCATGCTGAAATTTTTTCAGCATCTCCAGCTAGGTGTCTGATTGACATTGATGGTTCACTACCCACTGAAGATCCTGAACCCCCGATTTCATCGGGGATCAGGATGACGAGATGTTGATAACTATTAGTGGAAGGTATTCATATTCATTTGAAACTCAACACTTAGCCCTTAGTTCGCAGCGCCGCTGCTCTTCGCCCTTCGCCCTTAGCTCTTAGCCCTTTTTGACCTAGTTCCTAGCTCCTAGTTCCTAGTTCTATCTCCAACCTTTCACTTTTCACTTTTAATCTTTTCTTTCCCGACCCACTTTTGCAATACCTTGGGAATTACTACCGAACCATCCTTTTGTTGGTAATTTTCTAAGATAGCAATTATCGTCCGCCCAATTGCCAAACCAGTAGCATTCAAAATATGGACATACTCCCGCCGGCCATCGCGACGGCGCAAGCGAATATTCAGCCGCCGGGCCTGATAATCAGTACAATTGCTAGCCGAATGAGTCTCGCGGTATTGTTTCTGCCCCGGCAGCCAAACTTCAAGATCGTAGCGGTGCCATTGCGGCTGAGCCAAATCAGCGCTACACATTTTCACTACCCGATAGGGCAATTTCAGCCCTTGCATTAATCTTTCTTCCAGGCCCACTAAAAATTCCTGTTCTCGGTCAGAATCTTCGGGGCGGGTAAAAGAAATAAATTCCGTCTGGTCAAATTGGTGGACCCGAAAAATGCCTCGCGTGTCTCGCCCATAACTACCAGCTTCACGACGAAAAGCACTCGAAAAGCCAACATAACGACGGGGCAAATCCTTTTCGGCAAACAGGTCATCAGCGTGGCGGGCAACTAAAGCATGCTCAGTAGTTGCCGTTAGCACCAAATTATCTTTTTCAAGAACATACATATCATCCCAGCCACCATGCTCTCCGTACCCCAATGCCGCCTCAAACTGTTTTTTAAGCAAAACTGGAGGAATGATAGGCACGAAACCATTTTCCAAGGCTAGGCGAAACGAATATTCTATTAAAGCCAATTCTAATAGGGCTCCTTCGGCGACCAAAAAACCAAACCGCGGCCCGGCAATTTTACCAGCGTTTTTAACATCGATAATCCCCAAACGCTCCGCTAGGGTTAAATAATCTTGAGGAGGAAAAGGAAACTTTGGTTTTTCCCCCCATTGGCGGACAACTACGTTATCAGCTGCGCTCTTTCCGGTCGGGACATCAGGAGCAGTCATATTGGGTAAAAGACGCAGAGTTGTTTCCCATTTGGTCATTATTGCCCGCAATTTTTTCTCCTGTTCTTGAATCTCTTCCCGCCGCTGGCGATTTTTTTCAATATCCTCCGGGCTAGGTTTAGCTTTTTGCTGGACTCGAGTTTTATTCCGTTCTGCCCGCAATTCCTGCAACTTTTCTTCTAGCTGGCGGCGCTTTTTATCCCAAGCGAGCCACTGGTCCACTAATTTATCAGATAACCCTCGCCGACGGAGATTTTCTCTTACAGCCGCAATGTTCTGGCGGACAAATTTTGGATCGAGCATAATTACAAGCCTAAATCTTGGCTAATGCTTTGCATTGCCTTTAAAACAATTTCCACTAATTCCTCCACCGGCAAGCCTAATTTTTCTGCGCCCAAGCGGACATCATCACGATTCACTCCCCGGGCAAAACTTTTTTCTCGAAATCGGTTGAGGACATTTTTAGTTTTAACATCCACTAATTTTCGACTTGGTAAGACTAATGTCGTCGCGACAATTAAACCCGTCAATTCATCACAACCAAAAAGAGACCATTCCATCAAAGTTTGGGGCATCACCCGGGTATTTTTCCAGTTATGGGCAGCAATCGCCCGCAAGACTGTTTCCGGTACCGTCACCCCTTCTCGGGCTAAAATATCGGGCGTCACCAAGCCATGTTTTGCTATGGGAACGTTATCCTGGTAATCAAGATCGTGGAGAAGGCCGGCGGTAGTCCACTCCTGGCGGGGCTCTTTTACTTCTTCGGGTCGCTTGGATTTAAAATAATCATACAGCCCCCCCATTGCCGCCTCAGTAGCTAGCATGTGCTTCACCAAATTTTTATTTTCAAAATACTTATCTAAAATCTTAAGAAAATTTTCTCGAGAGCTCATGACAAAGGCCTCAAAGTAGGAAACAAAATAACATCTTTCAGGGCTGGCTGGTTCGTCAAGAACATTGTCAGCCGGTCAATTCCCAATCCCCAACCCGCTGTTGGCGGCATGCCATATTCTAGCGCCCGGAGGTAATCCTCATCAAGTCTTTCTGTCTCTTCAGCCCCCCGCTGGGCTAATTTTTCCTCTACCTGCCAACGTGCCCGCTGGTCTAGGGGATCATTTAACTCATTATAAGCCTTAATCAATTCTGCCCCCTGAATTAATAGCTGGAAGGAGGCAATTTTTCGGGGATCATCCTCTTTCCGTTTCGCCAAGGCAATCATTGCTGCCGGGTAATCCACCACAAACGCCGGCCCCTTTATTTTTGGCCGCAGGTATTTTTTATAAAGTCGGTCATAAAGCCGCCCTAGAGTCTCTGTTTTCTCTTCCTCTAATTTTATCTTTCGCTTCTGTAACTCTTTTCTCAATTCTTTTACTGTTTGAAAATCGAGAACCGAGAAGCCAAGTTCTTTTTTTAATTCCCGGTCAAAATCCAGTCGTGGCCAAGGTGGTTGAAAATTTAGTTTTTGCCCCTGATAAGTTAAAGTTGTTTTTCCAGTCAGCATCTTAACCAAACCAGCCAGCATTTTCTCACTAAATTCCATTAATTTCTGATCGTCGGCATAGGCCCAATAAAATTCAATTTGGGTAAATTCAGGATTATGGAACTTATCAATTCCCTCATTGCGAAAGTCGCGGCTGATTTCGTAAACTTTCTCAAAACCACCCACTAGCAAGCGTTTAAGATAAAGTTCATTAGAAATCCGCAAATAAAAATCAGCCTCTAAAGCATGATGATGGGTAGTAAACGGCCGGGCGGCAGCCCCCCCGTAGATTGGCTGCAAAATAGGAGTTTCTACTTCCAAAAATCCATGACGGTCCAAAAATTCCCGCAGATAACGGACAATTTGGCTCCGGACCACAAAAACTTGGCGCACCTGAGGACTCATAATTAAATCGAGATAGCGCTGGCGGTAGCGGCTTTCAACATCGCGCAAGCCATGCCATTTCGCCGGCAAAGGCCGGAGTGATTTTGCCAAAAGGCAAAATTTTTCCACTTGAATTGAAATCTCACCAGCTAAAGTCTTAACAACTTGACCCTTCACCCCCAAAAAATCCCCCCGATCTAAAAGGCGAACTAAAGAATAATTAGCCGTCTTATCCTTTTGGAACCAAAGCTGAATTTTACCTGAGGCATCAACCAAATCCATAAAGACCAAACCGCCATGCCCCCGGATAGCCATGATTCGCCCGGCTGTTTGCGCTTTTTGCCCCAATTTCTGCCGTGCAGAAGCGCAATTAACCCTTTTAATAAAATGAGAAGGATAAGGATTAATACCCAACTTTTGTAGCTGCTCTAATTTTTCCAACCGTTGGCGGCGGAGGTTAGCTAAGCGTTGTTCGGCCATTTCTTTATTTTAGCTTATTACCTCCACCCGGACAACCCGGTATTCTTTTCGACCCCCAGGTGTTTCTAAAACAATCCCTTCCCCTGGTTTTTTCCCTAACAACGCCTTCCCCAAAGGAGTTTGGTAAGAAACTTTCCCCTTCAGGGGATCGCTTTCGCCATCGCCAACAATTTCTATCACCCGCTCTTGGCCATCAACTTCTATCGTTACCCGGTTACCGACACCAACTACATCCGCCGCCCCACTGGCGACTACTTTTGCCTGGGCTAATTTCTTTTCTAATTCTTCTATCTCTTGATTAGCAATAGCTACTGTTTCCCGCAACTGATGATAGGCAAAATTTTCCGCCAAATCACCTTCTTGACGGGCTAATTCCATTTCTTCCACTAGTTTAGCTCGCTTTTTCTGTAGAGCAGCTAATTTTTTCTTCAGGGCTTCATACCCTTTTTTGGTTAACAAAACAGTCATTATTTCTCCTTAAAACAATTAAAAACCCCGCTTCAGCGGGGTAATAACTAAACTTTAGCCATTACCCCCTAGGGACAAGAAATACAAAAATTAGAATACCACAAATATTGGGAATTGCGCATAGTGAAGATAGTATAAAATGCTGTTGCTGTCCTGTCAAGCAACAGCCTTACCCAATCAAAAATCAGCCTAAAAGAGAATCTTTATTTAACTAAAACTAACTTATATCCCACCCTTACGTATATGAACAGGACAACAAATACATAGTGTATCAACAATAGAAAGAGGAGTCAGGCATCAGACAGCTCCGACGTTACGTCGGAGGAGCTGATGCTGGCGACTCTAGCAGCAATCTGCCATTCACTGAAGACCCAGCTCATACCTGCAAGGGCGGATGACAAAGAAACATATGCCTGAGACAATAAATAAAGCTTGTCATTAATTTCAGTCCGATTTTTCAATTAGGTAGAATTGCAAATTCATTACTGCATCTGTAACACCTAATTGCTGAACATCCAATGAACATCTATACCCTCCGTCAATAATTATCAACACCTCGTCATCCTGAATTCACCCCGACGCTGTACCGGGGCAGGCCCGCCCCGCTCCTGAAGGTGTGAAGGGACTTGGGGTTCCAGAATGACAATGACAAACGATAATGAAAAGACATCCTTGATATCCAGTATTATTTAAGAAATGATGCAGTATTGCAGCAAACTCAAAACAGTTCGCCGCGGCCAAATTTCCGGGCCAGATATCCTAAGGCCAGAAGACCGAAAACTATCCCGCCAGAAACAGCTACATTACCTCCTGCTTGGGGCAAATTTTTTGCCACCACCTTAAACTGTGCTTGGTCATCATCTCCCAAACTACCACTAGTCACCACCACCTGATTAGCTAGAACTAACGGTTGATTAGGTAAACTGGCTTTCCTACTCACCTGAACCCGCAGGGTTTTAACAACTTCTTCTCCTGCCTGCAAGTGATTAATATGCCAGGTAATGGCCATCTGGCTAGCGTTGTAATCGCCCGGATAGAAAATGGGGACAACATAATTAGGTAAATTATCACGAACTTTGACGTTATCCAAATTTTGATTACCGCTATTACGGACAATAATCCGGAAATCAATCAAATCACCCCGGCTAAAAACTTGCGTAGATAAATTGTCGTGCCAGTTATTATCAGTAACCGCTTTAATCTGTTTATCAACCACTAACTGGGCACCCGGTTGGTTATTATTATATACATAAGCTTGGCTAGCGATAGGAACTAGGCCAAACCATAAAAACAAAGACGTTAATAATAAAATAGACATCATCTTTTTCATATCATTCTAGATATAAGCTGTAATTATAGGTATTATAACATAGCTGGGGAATTTGTCAAAATTTTTCTGCAAAAACGAGGAGGCGCTTCCAAGTAGTCCCCGGCGGATAGCAAGTTTGTAAAATTAAAGTTTCCCGGTCATCTAAGGGGTGAAAATGAAGATATTGGACATCTCGGGGGCTAACTATTGATTTTTTTACCACCCGATAACGATACTGCCGACCACTAAAGTAAATAACTACCAAATCGCCCGATTGGAGATAATTGAGAAGCATAAAAACAGCATTAAGGCGGGTAGCATAAAAAGGGCTATTGGTTGAATGAGCAAAAAGGTAAATAACCCCGCCCTGGCCGGGAAAGCTTGTCCCTTTGGCATGGGCCACTCCTTGGTGTAGAACCTTCATATAGACTTGGCGGTCATCCACCGGGGTGTTGGCAAAAACTTTCGCCCTAGCTTTAATTTTAGGAATAAAGATAAAAAAGTTATGATAGTCAATTTTGGCAATTTTTTTGTTTGCCGGTACCGCTGGCGGCGGAGAAAATTTATAACGCCAGAAAGCAGTTAAGAGAGGAAAATACCAAATAACGGCCAGTGTGAGACCCAAAAAAATAAAGCCTGTCCCTGCGCCAAAGATAAAAGCCCGCTGAGGTGGCGGATTATAAAACAAAAGGGCGGGTTTTTTCTTCCCTACTTTAACCGCTTTATTGCTCAGGCGGGGATGGAACCAATGGCGCAAAATCAAGCGGATTTTTTTCATAGCTAATTGTAACACCCAGAATTAAACTAATTTTGAAAAAATTCCAAATTCCAAGCACCCTGCCCCGACGTTACGTCGGGGCAAATCCCAAATCACAAACCACAAACAAATCCTAATTACCAAAATCCTAATCCGCCAGCTGGCGGACTAAACAATGCTCAAATGACCAAAATCCAAATGTTCAAAACATTTCTTTTTCTTTTTTCTTTTTCTTTTGTTTTGGTCATTTGATCATTTGGTAATTTGGTCATTATTTATGATTTGGGTCATTAGGATTTAGGATTTATCATTCCTAGTTCCTAGTTCCTAGTTCCTAGCTCCCATTGTTTGTTGTTTACCGCCAACTCGGCCATATCCCTCATTATGCTAAAATAACTCACCGGCCCCATCGTCTAGCGGTTTAGGACATCGCCCTCTCACGGCGAAAACCCCGGTTCGAATCCGGGTGGGGTCACTGGCTATCCCCACTTTGAGTTGCAAAATAACCTATAGTATGTTATACTCACTCAACAAAAACAAATAAGCACAAAAGGCTGTGCAACATTTGTTTTTGTTACATCCTTGCACTTTTACAGTCAGCCCAAAACCGCCTCCTTACCCGAGTGGGTAGCTTCCTGGACATTACCCGATAGTGTTCAGAAAGCTATCCATTCGGGATAGTAACCACACCATGCAAACCATAAAAAGGAGGTTGCAAAAATGTACAGCAGTAAAGACGAAGATTACGCAGCAGTATTGCTACTAATAGCTATCCTTGTAACTATTAGTACAGTTGTAAACGGTTTCGTTTTAATCAAACTGTGGAATTGGTTCATCATTCCAACTTTTGATAAAATGCCAACGCTCTCGTTGGTCCCAGCAATTGGGCTAGGGCTGGTGGTAAGTTTTCTTACTTACCAAGAAATAGACTGTCAAAAAAAGGAAAGCAACGAGACATTACTAAAGGCAACCATCAACCCCCTTCTCA
>WFSR01000034.1 GCA_015485895.1 Candidatus Microgenomates bacterium
ACGGTTGTCGCAGGGGGCTTTAGTATTTTTATTTTACCACTCCCCCACCGCTTGTCAATAGCCATCACCTAGACCACCCTAGAACTTGACATTATAAGATATGAATGTTAGAATCGGGCAGTTGGAAGAAAACTGGAAGTTTGCTTTCAGCCCTTTCTTTCAACCTTGACAGTTTGTTTCGGGATTCCCCGGCCACCAGCTGGCCGAAAGGAACCCCGAGACACTCGGCGGTACATCGCTACCGCGATGCACCTTGACAACCTCGACAGGCAAAAATAGGGGCAGCACCTCCTGAGACGGTCCGTTCAACCCCTAGATCGAGAGAATCAGTAGAACTGGTTTTTTGGGTCTAGGGGTAAGTGAATGGATCAATTCTTAATATGCACAGGAGGTGTTGAAATGAAGAAGATTTGGTTTGTTTTGATGATTGTGTTGGTTGCGGTAATGGCGATGGTTGGCGTTGTTTCGGCGCAGAGTTGTGAAGGCCAGTGCTGGCAGTTTAATCCCAGTTCCCAGTCTATGACCTGGGTTGGTCCGATCGATGGTGTTGAGGACATCTTCCAGGGTGACCCGGTATCACTCCATCGAGCGCGAAGTGGATGGGTCGTGAAATGGGAAACGTCTGTTCCTGGGAGCATCGAGGTTTGCTTGGGAGTTATCAAACTCGACGGTAAGGAAATTTTCAACCAGAGCAATTGTTCTGGAAAAGAAATTTCCGTGGGTGCCGGAAAGTTTGAATACTTTATTCCCTCAAGCATGAGAACTGAAATCGATTCCCAAGGAACGCGGTTCGCACCGACCGGCGGATTTCGCTGGAAACCCCAATCGGGGTGTGGGTACTTGGCTGCTTCTCAGCCAACGACCGAACCAACAGCGGCTCAGCAGCCGACACCCACGCGAGTGCCGACAGCCACGCCTACGTCAACGCAAGAAGCAGTTGCAGCCGCTCCCGCGACGACACCGACGCCTACGAATGAACAGGCAACCTCTTCCACCCCAGGATTTTCCTGGTGGTGGGCGGTAATTCCGCTAGCGCTCTTAGCACTACTCGGCGGGGTCATTTGGCTCTTTCTTCGTCGCCGGCGCAGCTCGGAAGCTTCGGAGGAAACTCCAGCAGAAGAACCAGAGAGCTCGCCTGCCGACCTGGAGCCAGAGCCCGAACCCGAAACGCCTGAGGAATCCGAAGCCGGAGAGGAAAGCGACGATTAGCCTGTCGAGGTGGCTTTGCTTTTTCTGGAGAGACCATTTGGTCTCACGCCCCTAGTCCAGAAACAAGCAAAGCCATCTTTCTTTTGCCAAGCAAGCCTGGTTGGCAGGAGAAAGAAAAAGGTTAAAAGTTTAAAGTGTAAAGTTAAAAGTTATGAGAAGAGAGAAAGTTCCCTTACAACAATACGATGAGGCTCAGGTGAAGGCAGTTCGGCTAGTAGCCGAAAGATTGGGGGAAGATTGCCCTGATGACTTAGCTGAGCTATTGAGTAGGGCTAAAACCCTCCGACAGGCCAGAGCTTTTTTTAATGACTATTTGGCTGACAGGGTAAATGAGCTCCCTCCCGAACCAGAAATTGATACAGAATCACGCCTCTAAATTAACAAAGTTAACCATGAAAAATAAATTTCTCAACCAGCCGTTAATCTCCATCATCATGCCCGTCAAGGACGGGGAGAAATATCTTGGGGCGGCGATTGAGAGTATTCTGGCCCAAACTTGGTCCAATTGGGAATTAATTGTCGTCAACGACGGTTCCACCGACAAAACCGGCGAGATTCTAGCTCAATATGCCCGCAAAGACAAAAGAATCAAGGTTATTACCAACAGAAAAAATCTTGGAGTGGCGGCTTCTTTGAATAAGGCCTTGAAGGCAGCTTGCGGCCAATACATTGCCCGGATGGATGCTGATGACATTAGCTTGCCGGAAAGATTAGAAAAGCAAGTTAAGTTTTTAGAAAAAAATCCGGCAATAGTAGCCGTTGGCTGTCAAGTGGAGGTGATTGATGAAGAAGATAATTTAGTGGGTAAAAAGGAGTTTCCCACTGATCCTAAGAGTTGCTATCACTACCTGATGCTGACCGTGCCTATCCAGCACCCCAGCTTGATGGCCAGAAGTGCGGCCATTAAAAAATACGGCTATGATGAGCGGCTTTGGACAGCCGAAGATTGGGACTTGTATTTTAAGCTTCTGCAAGAAGGGCAATTAAGCAATTTAAAGGAAACCCTTTATCTTTACCGCCAGGTATTTGGCTCCAATGGTTTCCATAAAATTCGAAAGGCTTTCGGGCTAGTTTTGAAAACCAGAATCAAAGGCATTCTTAAATATGGCTATCGCCCCAACTTCTGGGGAATTCTAGCCACCCTAGTCCAAGCAATTCTAATTTTCGGCCTGCCCCAAAAAGCCAGCTTTACCCTCTTCAATGCCTGGCGGGTGAAGCCTTACGCTGCTTTCGCCAAAGCCAGAAAATTCCTCCTCCAACCAGCATAAAATCCAACCCCAAGCCAATCCAGCTAAGCCAATTGGGCCAGAAGCTAAATTTCACCGGAGAGTTTTCTTTAATTATCGCCCCTTGCTCCCATCCGTTCAAACGCACCTCCTCTCCCCTGCTTACTCGCCAATACTGGTGAAACGCCTGGTTGTTGCCCCTAATTGCCAGGCTGCCCTTTTGCTGGAGAGGCTCAAGCTTTAACTCCAGCCAAGCTGGTGGCAGCGGTTGGAAAAAGAGATAATCTACCAAATTAACACTTGGTCTTTTTCCTTGAGAATAAAGATAGGCTTCCAAAATGTAGTTGTGCAGTTCCTTGGGGGTAATAAAGAAGTCTAAAAGTTGTCCCTTGTCCCCCTCGGCCATCCTTTCTTGCCAAATTTGGTACTCTTGCTTACTGTCGCGGAAATGAAAATCCAGAGGGATACCGGAAAGATTATCGGCACCAGCCGCAAAAAGCATTAACTTATTGGACTGATGCAGGGGGAAAAATTTAAAGTAAAAACCAGCCGGGCCCGAGAGAGCCTCCACCGAAACTCGCCCTTTTCTCATTTTTACTCCGCCTGAACTAAAAATTTCCGGGATACCGGCCAAACATTGCTCCCGCTGCCACCAATAGCTATCAGCAGAAGCAAGGCGGGGAATAACTACCTTAATTTCATCTTTAGGCTCCAAGTTCACCTCGCCAAAAAAAGGCGGCGGGGTTATCCCTAATTGGCTGTTGGTAGCTTTTATATTTCTGCCAACTTGGTAAAGCCGCACCTCTTTAACTTCAAATTGGGGGTCATTTTCTGGCCGCCAAAAAACTAACTCGTCCGGAGCCCGCACTACAAAAGGAATTAGAATCGTCACCCGCGGCGCTTTGGGAGTAGCCCAAAAAGAAACATTTTTATTAAGGCAGCGGTGGCGGTCTTTTGACTCCAGGCAAAAATTATACCAACCCGGTTTTTTCGCCTTTAATTGCAAATCAAACTCAACAATAGAGTCTTTCTTGATTTTAATCCGACTAGGAGAAGCGATTCTTTTGGGCTTATTCTGCCAAAGTGTAATTGAAGAAGATTTCTTTACGGGGTCCAGAAAGACGATTGTATCACTTTGTTCTAAGGGCCAAACTGACCCGTTCAGGCTAATAAATTTTAGCCCCCGAGGCAAGGCAAAAGAGAGAAAAGGCTTCATCCCTGGCACCACTCTTTTCCCATTAACCAAAACTTGGGGCAAAGCAGGCGAGAGGTAAACTCTGCCGCCATTCAGCCTAGCTTCCGTCGGCAATTTACCCATTAGATCGGGAGGAAAAACCAGAGAAAAATTGCCCCCCGGCCCTTGATAGAAATGAGAATACTCTAAACCATGGGAAGTTAAGGCAATGCCTTGAGGCTCAAGGAATAGAGGGAAAATGGCGCCTGGCCGAGAAAGCGAAGAAACCATTGATGCTCCAGAAGGAGCAAGAATCTCCTTCTTTTGCCACCAACGCCAGCAATGCCCCTGATAAGCAAACCTTGTTTCCCCCTTGGGCAACCGGTAAGTTAGGCGATAAAGGGAGAGGAAACTATCCTGCCAAATTTTTTTCAACCAGGGGTTATTTTCTACCACTTGGCGATGAACCTGCCAATTGTAACGATAGCCGTTCCCTTTGCCAGTTGCACTTTTGTCTGCCAAAACCAAGTCTATTTTTGCCAGGGCTAAGGCACGGGCAAAAAACTCGGGATTTTCTGAGTAATAAGCATTAACTATATTAAAAAAAACGTCTTCATTCTCTGGCGACCCAGTAATGAGTGCTTTTTCTATCAGAGGATTAGGCAAGAAATAGTTTAGAAAAACTGAGCCATAAAAACCCCAACGATAATGGCGGAAATAAAGCATATTCGATTCGGGCGCTACATAAAGGCGTTTTTGAGTTAGACCCTCTTCGGCCAAAAATTGACGCAATGCAAAATATGGCCGGGGGATCTTGACAAATTCGCGCCGATTAACTAATTCACCCTTAAAAAAGGGAAAAACAAAGGCTAATTGAAGTCCTCCGATAACAAAAATTAACAAGTACTTTAGCCGTTGCCACTTTGCTTTCTCTAACGAAAGCCCTACCCCTAAAGCAGCCAAAAAGGGTAAGGAAAGGGCCAAAAGAGGCCAAAATTTGGAGCTCCCCCAGCGGAAAACCTGGCGAAAAAGGGGTACATTTGCCTGAAAGAAATAATAGAAACTTCCCAGAGGCTCGTTGCTGCCTTTAATGAAAAAACCGCCGGCAAGAAAGAGAAAAAACAAAAATAAGCCTTGCCAGCGCTTTTTGATTAGAAGACAGAAGGATCCCAAAAGAGCAAAAAATAAAGGCAAATAAGAAATGAGAAGCAGCAATTTATTGGTTTGATAAACCAAGCCATAAGGAAAAACCAGGCTGCCGTTATCATTGCGACTATCAAGCCAGGAAGTGTAATAGCGAAAGACGTTTTTTATAGTGTTGTATTTCTCCTCAATAAGAATAGTGTTGGGGGTAATCATTCGGTTGATATAGGATTGTTGGAGCGACTTGGCATTGGAGGAAACATAAAAAACGAAAGGAAATAGCCAAAAAAATTGAAAGATAAAGAAAAAGAGAGCCACAAAGGAAAGCTTCTTCTTGTTCAGACCTAGCCAAGCTAGCCCCAAAAAGTAAAAGAGACTAACTCCAAGCGCGGCCAGGAATATCGTTGGAATAATAGCCGCAAGAGTAAGAGAAATCACAGAAAGAACGAAAATGCCAAAGTTTTTTAAGCTAGTTCGAAGGATAAAAACTAAGCTGCGCCAAAGGAAAAAAGGTAAAAATCCCCAAACAAAAACAAAAGGTTTTAGGGGTGAAAAAAAGAGAAAAATGGTTAGCATGTTAGTAAAATAAAAAAGGCCAGAAAAGAAAAAGGCACCCGGAAGTTTACCTCCTAGAATTTTTTCCAACAGCCACTCCCCCAAAGCAGCAGTGCTCCAAACACCCAGAAAAAAAACTAGCCAAATTGTGCCTTGAGAGATAAGCCAAAGTGGCATACCAAACTTATTGGCTAATAAAAAGAAAAAAGAGCGGAAAATGTCTACTTGTTCGGCGTCAGAGGGCACCCCGAGCCCCCGATAACTGCGCCAGGCAGGAGAAAACAGGTAACGCTTAAAACTCAGAAGAGGATTTTCCTCCGGCGAATAGTTATCGTTGCCTAAGATAAAATAACCGGGGCGAAAATTAAGGGCAATAATTGCAGTAAGAACAAAAAGGAGAGCAACCTTTTCCGGGTTATTACGAATCCAAGCTAATACTTTCCGGCAAATTTTTTTCACCTTGACCTATTATATCAACCTCATTCCGTTTTTGGCCCAACCATCATTTTAGTTGACAACTGGGCCAATGGCTGGCAACTCCCTGCTTCATCCACCACCTACCACCCACCGTCTACCATCTATATCCTCTTCTGGCCGCAAATTTTGGAGTGGCTGGGGCTTGTCTTTCTTGCCGCTGCCCTCATCGCCTTAAGGAAATAAAA
>WFSR01000035.1 GCA_015485895.1 Candidatus Microgenomates bacterium
CCCTCTGGCGACAAAAGAAAGGGGCTGCATTCCAAGAATTGATTGCTAGCATAAAAGTAGTTGTTGGCGATTCCCAAAGCGGCTTTTATGAGTTAAAACACCGCGCCCTTTGGGGACCGCCGGAATTTATCCGCGATTTTTGGGCCGTTTACAATAGGGAATAAGGTTAATAGAAGAGCAAGACTTTGCCCGGTTCTAGCTTTTTTCAATCAGTGCTGCTGCCAACCTTTTGATAATCATTATCTTTATAATTTAGGCCGGTATAATAGCCCAAATTAGAGTAATTCTAGCGTTTCCTGGGTCGTTTGTTAAATTTTGGAAAGCCTTACACAGTTAAGACTTTGCGCCTATTCCGGCTTTTCCCGAGGTGCAGGTACACTTGCACCTCGGAGGTGCAATGCACTACGCACCTCGGGATTTTGGGACAGTTTTGTGCCTAAGTGGGGGTGAATTTTGGGGGTAATATCGGAGGTGCAATGCACCTCGCCGGTTGGCAGAGCACTTAGCCCGTTCTTTACCTGTCGCAACGGCTAATCCGGCCTTTTTCAACTTTTGGCCATTTCACCCAAAACTGCTCTTCCTCTTCTTGTTCCCATTTCTCTAGTATTATACCACAACTATAGGGCAATCACACAGTGGCGCATTAGATCACATTTTCGTCCCTTGAGCGAAATTTTATCCACACTTCAAGAGATGTATTCAAGCTCAGCTGCCATTATCCCACAACAGCTAAACAACCCTGCTGGTATTTACCTTAGGGAAAAGTATGTAATTGCTTCTGATCTACTAAAGTATTGTGAAGCCAGATAAGGCCATCTTCCCCAATAACTTCAGGTTTCCGTGATAAAATTGTAAAAATTGCGGTGAATTCTACATACTCCATGTTAATGTGTTCAACATCTTCAAAACCTACCAAGGCCATTCTATATTTATTAAAATCCCATCCTGCCATTCGCACTTTCTCCCTAAGCCTTTCTCTTGCCCTCGCCGATGCCCATCGCAAACCATCTGAATACTCATTTTTTAGTATCGTTACCTCCGGCATCCTCATCGTTCCCACCGCCCGTCCCATTTCAACTTCTCCATTGCCATTCCTGTCCCCCGCATAAAGAAGATGCAGCCCTTCTAATAATTCTGCCACTTTTGGGTCTAGTTGACCCCTTTCTGAAAACACTTCAAAAAATTCCCTAGCCCCAACTATGCCCTTTCCAATATTTAAAAAAATCTCTGCTCTCATCTGGGCTTGATTAAATTCCAAACCGCCATATCCTGGTTCCCTTTGGAGTAAATCCGCAACCAATTTTCTTGAAGGAGACCTATTCAACATCGCCTCCACCTGTGCCAGCCTCCAGGCAATATTTTCAATTCCTCTTTTGTTTTCTACTCCCATTTCTCTAGTATTATACCACAACTATAGGGCACCCTAGCTACGCATGCTAAAATAACTAATATGGAAAACAGTCAACTGGGAATATGGATAATTGATGATTGTTACCGCGGCCCCCAGATTGCATACTATCTCTTAAAAGGAGGCTGGCCCGTCTATTTTTCAGACTCCTTAAGATCAGCGATGGAAGGGGCTAGAACTGGTAAACTCACCAAACTTAGCATTCCTGAAGAAATCGAAAGAGTAGAATCCGAATTTCGCCCCCACAAATTTGTAGCTACTCTTTGGCAAAGAGAAGACGATCGACTTACCCTGAAGAAAGAAAGGCTTCCCTTATACCCCCTAAATGAGGTATCCCTCTTGTTGTTTCACACCGGAACGGAGGCCTTGAGGGGCGCCGAAAAAGCTAGCCTTTCCCTAAGAGAGCGGCTGAAATGGAATAGGAAAGGAGCCCAAGATGTATTAAGATTTATTAAAGATAGAGACATTGCCCTTACCCCTTTAGCTTATTCAGTCGGCGCTTTTAGCTATGGCTCCTTAGAAAATGCAAGGAAATGGGGCTTCAAAGGAGTTTTTGACACCCCCAAAATTTATGAGGCCCTTGAAGAAGAAAGAATTTCTTTGGCAAAGCTTGAAGAAGTTCTGAAAAGGGCTCTAAAAGAAACGGCAAGGGGGCAATTTGTGCAAATAACCACTAACTACGAGGGAAATGTATTAGAGATCAAACACCCTTTAAGAGAGGAGCTTGTCCGCGGTGAAAGGGCTTGGTAGGTTTGAAAGTTTTCCGCTCGGGAGACAGAGGTTACTCTACCAACCAGCAAAACATCTCGAGCAAAGGCTTAACAATAGCAGTAATTATGCAATTATCACATAATTGGACAAAGACGGGCTTAGATATCGGCTGGCTAACCAAAAATAATCCGGCCGTTTGAGAGAAACAAGGTTAACTAATCGCCAGAAGATTCCTGGCGCGGGGGGAGATAAAAGGGACAATCTTTTTCTAGGCATTGGAGTGTTTTAGCTTCAACATCCACATTTTGCACCCTAACAAGCCTCTCTCCCATATAACAAAAAGCTGTCTCTATTTCCACACCGACTACTACCCTCTCCTTTTTTGCTCTCGCCCATTGCCTCATCCCTACATAATTCTGGCTGGCATCACAATTAGTCGGCACGAATAATGCTTCACTTCCATTCAACATCCCCGCTCTCACACGAGTTGTTTTTCTCTCTGGAAATCCCATAATCTGATTATACCTGCATCATCGGCCGGGATCAATACCAATTAAACTTGCCCCCAAAATAGTCCTATAGTATAATATCGCTATGCTTAAAGAGCAAGCGCCTATTGAGCAATTATTTAAACGAACAGCCCAAAGGGAAGACGGGTCGGGTTATTACCGACCTGAAATAGCCGCCAGGCAAGTTGCTATTAACCAGTCTGTATGGGAATTCTTTAGAAAACACACCAGTCACAATGGTTCCTTTTCTATCCTAGACGTATGTTGCGGAGCCGCCGGATTAGCGGGAATTGTCAATAATGATTATTATACGGGCATTGATATCGCCGTTCACTCTCTAAAAGAAAACCCCCAAAGCGTGGCGGCTGCTAACGCTCTCCATCTCCCCTTTGCCGAGCAACAATTCGAGGCTGTTTTTACCATAATGGCCATCCATTCGCTATACGACCTGGCGGCGGCGGCGGAAGAGATGGCAAGGGTAATTAAACCGGGAGGACATTTAGTAATCGCCGAAAACGGGCTAAGCATGTGGAACATATCTCTCATGTTGTATTGCCTAAATGAAGTGGGCGTTCTGTCTCTGACCAAAAAACTGCTCGACCCCAAACAAAGAAAAGACAGCGCTTCTTTTTTGGGCAAAGCAGGCCTTTCTCCTCGCCAATATCTCAAAATTGTCCCTCCACTTTTGGGCAAAAGTGTCCAAGATTTAGCCAATCTCATCGAAACCCATAACGGTAATGATTGGTCATTATTTGCCAAAATACAAGAATTATATTTCCAAAACTTGGATCACGCTCTCCAGATTGCTGACTTTGTTCCCGAGATAATTGATAAAATGGACATTTTTAAATACGACACTGTTTACCAAACAAGCCCTTTAGAAGAATTACCCGTGGCGAGTTTTGCCGATGCTTACCAAAATAACGATGCTAAAGCCGTTTTGAGAGGAGCCAAGAGAGCAACCGGCCGAGGACCGCAATCCTATTTTCCCGTCTTTGTGGGCATATTTACAAAATTCTAAATAAAATCCTCAGGCACAAAAATTATCAAAAATCCCGAGGTGCGTAGTGCATTGCACCTCCGAGGTGCGGTACCCTTTACACCTCGGGAGATGGTGGCTAAAACATCACTTCATACTGCGCTCTTTACTCCCATTCCATTGTTGCCGGGGGTTTGGTGGTTATGTCGTAAACGACCCGGGAGACATCGGGCACCTCGCTGACAATCCGGCTGGAAATTTCCTGGAGTATCTCATAAGGCAAATGCGTCCAGTTGGCAGTCATAATATCTGAACTGCCATAAATTCTTACGGCAACAACCTCGCCGTAGAGGCGGGCGTCACCCTTAACAGCAGTGCTTCTCACTCCCGTCAAGACGGCAAAGCTTTGGAAAACTTTTTCATACCAGCCGTGTTTTTTCAAAACGTCCGTTACTATCTCATCGGCTAAGCGTTCTTTTTCAGCCCGCTTTTTATTCACTTCCCCCAATATTCTTATGGCGTAACCTGGTCCGGGAAAAGGTTGGGTTTGGATAACTTCTTTCGGCAAACCTAACATTTTTCCTATTTTTCTCACCTCATCTTTGTAAAAATTGCGCAAGGGTTCAAGGAGGCGCAAATTCATTTTTTCTGGCAGCCCGCCTACATTATGGTGGCTTTTAATTTTACTGGCGTGTTTGCTGCCCTTGCTTTCAATAGCATCAGAGTAAATTGTCCCTTGGAGCAAAAATTTTACCCCCTCCGTCTTCTTTGCCTCTTTTTCAAAAAAATCCACATACAAGCGGCCAATTATTTTCCTTTTCTCTTCAGGGTCAACTACCC
>WFSR01000036.1 GCA_015485895.1 Candidatus Microgenomates bacterium
TTAACCGATAAAATCACTATCACCGCGCCCGATTGGCCAAAAGAATGGGAAAAAGAAATTCTCCTCCGCACCAACGCCCAGGCTATCCAAAAAGGCCAGTCGTTGGCCATCAAGCCGCTAAAAACCAGTTAATCAGCGGTTTCTTTCTCTAATCCCGCCGCTAAAACTTCTTTTAACCCTTGGATTTCTTCTCTGGGCATTGCCAGCCACTGTTCTTGGCTATCTTCTCCCAAAGTCAATTTTTGGGCAGCCACTCCAGCTATCTGGCCACAACACCTTTGGGCAATGATTTTGAAAAGGTAAACTATCCTCTCAGCATTTTCAGGTGGGACGCCAATCCGCCAAACATCTATCACGCTTTGGGGGTCATCTTCTTCACGCTGGAAATCAACGCTAACTTTTCTCCTCCCTACCTGGAACTCCCCCACTTTTTGCTTCTCCTGCAGCAAAGCCACTATTTCACAAATTAATTTTTGCCGTTTCTTTTCCTCTTCTTTCTTTGCCCTTTCAGCTACCAAGCGTCCCGTTGCTATCGTCCGCCAATGCTTAACAATCGCCTCAGGAGGCACTTTTCCAAAAATTTTCACTTCACTCTTCGCCGGCATCTTTCTTATCCCACCTATATTTTTATTATTATACCACTCATTTCTCCACTTGTATTTTTACGCCGCCAGTGCCAACCCAAACCACCCCGAGAAGTTTGAACTTAGCTAACCCATATTGGCAAAGAGCGCTTGGTCAAGATCTTCCAGGGCCATATTGTCTAGCTGTTCTACTGATAGTTGCCTTATCCTCTCTGATATCCCCAATTGATCAACTAAGGCCCGAGAGCGATTTTTAGTAAGAAACGCTCCGCCCTTGTTATCCTCCCATTGCCCTACTGGCCCATTAAACTTTCTCAACCTCGCCTTTGCGCGCCGGCGGTCCCGGCGATGAAACATTCTTTTGTCAACAGTTATCGATGTCTGAACTTGATGTAAAACAATAAAGGCTTCACGCAAAGCATTTTCCACTTTAGCCCGGGGGTGAGCAAAGAGAAAACGCCAAATAAAATCAACCGGCCGGGCAACCAGTTCTCGGTCACTGCGTCGGGTTAAATGAATGATGGCTGACTGAGTCCGCGGTTGAGGCCAAAAGTTTTCTCGGCCAATTTTCTCCCTCACCAAATAACTGTCAAAAAGGCTGGCAGCTAAAAGGCTCAATTTTGCCCTTGGGGGCTGGCTCTTTATGATTGCCCAAGCCGATCGCTGGCTGACCAAAAAGGTTGCTCCGGCAACCACTTCGCTTTCCCCCCGCCGACGAACCAACTTTAGCATTAAAGGTTCTAACAGTTGATAGGGTAAAGCTCCCGTTATCCAAATTTGTTTTTCTCCCATAACTTTGGCTAATCGAGAGAAATCCATTTTTAAAACGTTAGCAAAGGCAACCTGTAAATGAGGGTATTTTTTCTGAAGGGTTTGGAGCACCGGCTCAAAACGACGGTCTATTTCAACTGCTGTTATGGGCAAATCGCGCTGGGCCAATGGCTCTGTTAAAACACCCAGGCCTGGGCCTATTTCTACCACCGGCATCGGCGGAACCCGCTCGACTAATCGGTCGCGAACCTCCTTATCCACTAAAAAGTGCTGCCCCCAATGTTCCGTGTTGGGCCTTATGCCCAAATTTTCACAAACATTGCGCGTTGACGAAATTAAATTAGAAGGCATTTTTACTCGTTCTCCCATTTCCCTATTTTTCCCCCACAATCCTTGCCCCTTCTTTTACCAACACCTTTCCCCTCCTGCTCATATTTATACCATTTGAATTATACTACCAACTCTTTCTACTCCTTACCCCTTCTTCCATGCCCCAGGTGTCAACCTAGACCACCTCGGAGGTGTCTTAGCTTGACACCTGGGAATTTTTGTTCTACTCTAAATTAGAGGTAAAGATATGCCAGCAAGAGATATCATTTTTGCTAATGACCAAATTTACCACATTTATAACCGTGGCTTAGATCGCCGGTCTACTTTCACCACCAAAAGAGAATATCAAAGAGCTCTTTGGGCTATCTCCTACTATCAATATAAAAATCCCCCTCTTAGGTTATCTAAGCTTTTTCAGCAAGCCAAAGCTTTCCGGCAAGTCACTCTAGAGAAGTTAAAAAAAGAGGGTAAAAAACAGGTTTCTATCCTGGCATATTGTCTTATGCCCAACCACTTTCACCTTCTTCTAAAGCAAAATAGCTCAGCTGGCATCAGCAAATTCATGTCGGATTTCCAGAATAGTTATACCCGCTATTTCAATACCCGGCACGAAAGAAAGGGTAGCCTATTTTTAGGCCAATTTAAAGCTGTCAGAGTAGAAACCGAAGAGCAACTCGTCCATGTAAGCCGCTATATCCACCTTAATCCTTATAGTACTTTTTTAATACGAGATCTCCGGGAACTTGAGAATTATCCCTGGTCCTCTTTTTCAGAATATCTTCATCCTAATTCGGATAATATTAGTGAGCCAGAATTTATCCTTAACCTATTCGGGGTAAATAACATTCAGGACTACAAGAAATTTGTCTTCGACCGGGCTGATTACCAAAGGAGCCTCGAGGAAATAAAGCATCTAGCTCTCGAATAACCTCGAATTTCTATCAAATTACCTAGGTGTCAACCTAGACCACCTCGGAGGTGTACTTTGGCAACTCTCATTTCAAAAGAAACTGGATGATGGCAGCAGCAATATTTTTGCCGGTCCGCTTTTCCATCACCCGAAATTCTGGCGCCTGATTAACTTCAATCACTACCGGCTGCTGCCGGCGCTGGTCAACCACTAAATCCACCCCGGCAATTTCTACCCCCAGAGCCCGGGCCGCCTTTTCAGCTTCTGCTTTCACCTTCACCGGCACTTTTTCTAGAGCCACCGAACTCCCCTGGGAACGGTTCAAAATCAACTTTGCTTCCTTGGGCTGACGCTTAAACCCGGCCACAACCTGATAGCCAATTAGAAAAAGCCGATAATCGCCATCATTGGGAATATATTCTTGGAGCAAAAAATTGGCCCGCCGCCGGCCGAGAAAAGCCTTTTCCAAATCTTCCTGGCGGCGAATCCAAAATGTGCCCGTGCCGTGCCGCCCGGCAGTATTTTTCAAAATCACCGGCTTGGGCCACTTGGCTACCAGTTCAGTCAACAACTGGTGGTCGGCAACGAAAACCGACTTTGGATAAGAAACCCCGGCTGCCTGGAGAAGCATCGCCTCGTTGGATTTCCGCTTACGCATCGCCCCGCCCAACCGGGTTAGATATTGGTCCACCACCCGAATTTGCCGCTTTTGGGCATATTCCAAAAGAAGGGGTAAATTTTCGTTGCGATCGCCCACCGCTCGAAAATAAAAAAGGCGGAATTGGGCTAAATCTTGGCCATTAGCCAGCGCCACCAACTGACGGTTTTTCTTCTGCCAAATAATCTGCGAATAGTGAATGGGGATGATTTGGCCCGCAGCTTCATCTACAATACGTTCCACCGAATCAGTCCAGGCGGTATAAAAAAGGGCAACCTTAGCCATGGCGACCAAACAGTTTGCTTAAATTCATCAGCGGTGAGTTTCTTGCCATACTAATGATTTCTGTTCTGTTAAAAGGCCCACCACCCATACTTACCAGTGTTTCTAACAAACCTAAAGTCCCTAACGCCCCTAACGACTTACTTTCCCCCTCACCTTTCTCTTCTGGCGAAAAATCAGCCGGCCCTATGTTTCCCTCCGGCCCCCTTGTCAAACCAATGCTTTCTGACCCCTGCACTTTTAATCCTTCACCCATTACTGCCAATTATAGCACGCCAAATTTTGGCTAGCCACTGCCGCCAGCGAGCCGGTTGGCGCAAAACAATCATCTGCTGGCGGTTGTCAAAAACCAAATCAAACCGCGACCAGAGATCCAAGCGCCCCAAAAGGGGAATTGTTTCGCTGGCCACAAAATAGCAGCGGAGAGTTAATTCTTGATTGCCCAAGCGAACAGTCAGCTGGCCGGGATAAGCGGCAATCGCCTTCCCGCCGACGCCATCCATGGCTACCTCTTGGCTCCGGTCAATTCTTATCCCCCACATTTGAGCCAGAAAAAGGGGCAAAGTAGTCACATCGGCTCCGCTATCAACCAAAAAGCGCAATTTTTGCCAGCCTCGCGGCGTTTTGACCTCCAAATCCACCAAAGGATCGGGCAAATTCCCAAAAACAGTTTTCTTGTAATGGTAAGGAAATTTAATAAGCACGGGCGCGGTCGGGGCGTTCCACCCGGGCGATTAAAGCTTTTTTAACCGGGTCAATACCCTGTTTTTTCAACAAACGATAAAGGCCGGTTAGAGTTTGGTGGGCGGCATAAACTTTACCCCCGCCCCGGGAAAGGGCAACCCACATGCCACCGTGGCGCTTTTGCAAAGTCAAGCCGGAAATTTTCCCCATAAGCTATTTTAGCACCAGCGGTAATAAACCGCCTGCCAAAGCGCCCGCCAACCATCGCGCCAGCTAATTTTCTTGCCCTCACCATAAGTCCGCCCCCAGTAGCTAATCCCCACCTCATAAAGGCGCAAATTAGGCACCCGGGCCAGCCGGGCCGTTATTTCAATTTCCCAGCCAAAGCGCCGATTCCGCAATTGGCGGCCCAGGCGGCGGATTAAACTCCCCCGAAAAACTTTATAGCCCACCTCAACATCAGTCAGATTAAACCCTGTCCACAAATTAGACCACCAGGTGATTAATTTATTGCCCAAATAATGGCTAAAATACAGAACGCGGTGCGGTTGGCGGCCCCGGAAACGACTGCCATAGACAACATCGGCCCGGCCGGCTAAAATTGGCGCCAACAGGTCGGGATAATCGCCGGGGTCATATTCTTGGTCGGCGTCTTGAATTAAAACAATGTCCCCCTGACTCTGGCCAATTCCCCAACGCACCGCCGCCCCTTTACCCTGATTTTTCTGCCAACGTCGCACCAACCACCTTATACCTTGCCCCCGCCAAATTTGGCGTCCCCGCTGTTGGTGTTCCAACTTTTCCTGGCGCCGGAGAAATTTTTGAATTTCCTGCCAGCTATCATCAGTTGAGCCGTCATCAACAATAATTATCTCCTTCTCCAGTCCTGCTGCTGGAGCCGTCACCACCGCCCGCAAGCTGGCCTGAATCTGGGCCGCTTCATTAAAAACAGGAATAATGATTGACAGTCGCCGCCATTTTTGTTTTGGCATACAATATATTATGACATCTCGACCAAAAACTCTCATCAGTTTTGGTTTTGCCGCCCTCGCCTTCCTCTTGGTTTCGCAAAAAATCTTCCTGACTACCGCTGACCTTGGCCGTTACCTCCAAGCCGGGCGCCTCTTTTTCCAAACTGGCCAGATCATCCGGAGCAATTTCTTTTCTTACCCTTACCCCAATTTCCCTTTTGTCAACCACCACTGGGCCATTGCCCCTCTCTTTTACGCTATCAAGTCTCTTTTTGGCTTCGCTGGCCTTTCTGTGTTTTACGCCCTCCTTATTGCCGGCGCCGTCTTCCTGATTACCCATCTAGCCCAACAGCAAGCCCCCCGCCGTTGGGTTATCTTCAGCGCCGCCCTCCTCCTTCCCCTCCTCACCTACCGCCGCGAAGTCCGCCCCGAAGGCATTTCCTTTCTTTTTCTGGCCAGCGACATTTTCCTTCTAACCTCATTCCTCAAAAAACGCCGTTCTTTCGCGGCCATCACCATTATCTATCTCCTAACCCAGCTCTTTTGGGTCAATTGCCATATCTTCTGGGTCTTTGGGCCCGGCCTGGCTGGTTTGGCCCTTTTTAGCCTCATCATCACCCGGCGGCAATTTTCCCGGCCCCTTTTCTTCCTTTTCCTGGCCAGCATTTTTGTCAACCTTCTCAACCCGTTCGGCCTCAGCGGCTCTCTCGCTCCTTTCCGCATTTTCCACAACTACGGCTATATGGTTTTAGAAAACCAATCACTTGTCTTTGCCCTCCATCGCCTGGCCAATTTTGTTTTTTGGGAAACTGCTCTCTTACTTTTACCTATTTTCCTAGCCAGTCTGTTTCTCTTACCCAGCCGCCGGCCGGTTAACTTTTTCCTGGGCAGCACCAGCCTCTTTTTCCTCTTTTTAGCCGGTCGTTACCTGCGAACCATTCCTTTTTTAGGCCTAATTGCCTTGCCGGTTCTCAGCATCGCTTTGGCCCAAATTAGCCACCGCCTCCACTTCCAGCCTTCCAATCAACGGTTGGCCATTGGCCTTTTTTTAGGTCTCTTGGCCTGGCTGGCAGTAATTTTCCCCTCACCCTACTCTCTCTGGCACCAGCCCTATTTTGGTTGGGGATTGGCCCCCCAAGCAGCTGATGCGGCCCATTTTCTCGATCACAACCACCTCCAAGGTCCTATTTTCAACAATTATGACATCGGTAGTTATCTCATTTGGGCCCTTTACCCCCGGGAAAAAGTTTTTGTCGACAACCGCCCCGAAGCTTACCCGGCCCAATTTTTCCAAAAGGTTTACATCCCGGCCCAAAA
>WFSR01000037.1 GCA_015485895.1 Candidatus Microgenomates bacterium
ATCAAATGACCAAAATTCAAATGTTCAAAACATCTTTATCATCTTTCTTTTGTTTTGGTCATTTAGTCATTTGAATTTTGGATTTGTTTAGGATTTGGGTCATTAGGATTTAGGATTTGTTTAACCTAGTTCCTCCAACCTAGTTCCTAGTTCCATCTTTTACCTCCTTATTAAAGCTTTAAGCTTTAGGCTTTAGGCAGCCTTTTAGGGCTTTTGCTTTTTCCTAGTTCCTAGCTCCTAGCTCCAATTGCTGTTAGTTGTTTGTTATTAGTTGGCAGTTGGTTACAAAACCTACAAATGCCCCGGTGGGGTTAATTCTTCTAGGGTAAACCGATAGGCATTATCAACCCCTTTTTGGCCAAAAAAATCCAGCTTTGTTTCCACCGGCACTTCCCCGCCAAAATCCACCCCCAATTGGTTCACGGCCGCTCCGTGGCGAAATTGCAAGTTCTCTTGAGCCTTTGGGCCTGGCGGCGCCAGTAAACCAAAAATGCCTTTTCGTTGAATAAATTCATCGGGCATAGTAAACGGAGTATTTGCTATCGGTGTGAAAACGAAATCAACTTTGCGACAAACGCCGGGGATAAGGCCCAAGATGTCGCTTAAAATGTTTTCCCCTAAATGGAGGTGGCTGGCCCCCAAAGCTGGGGTATCGACATTTTTCATCAATTCTCCCCGGTCATTTTTCAACTGGCAAAGTGGTGGGGTTGCTGCTCCCGGCGGCTGGTTAGCCTCTTCCGGCAGCGGCTCATCAGCTGCCCGTTCAGCCTGCCCTTTCTCAGTTTTTGTTAAAAGAGAAAGCGTAGAGCTATTGGGTGCATTCAAAAACCCGGCCAATTGCCGACCGCTGGTGGCTGCTTGTCGGTAAGTTTTAGGCACGGTGATAACAATAGCCTCGGTGGTATCAAACCAATTATGAGTATTCAGCTCGCAAACTTTGAAATGGATTTCCCCCCGTGATTCTTGAGCCTGACTTTTGTTGGTCATTCCCGCCGGAATTAACTTGGCATTTGTCCCCTCAAGAGTTTCGGCCACATTTTGTTTATCATTAATTGCCAATTTATTGGCCAAAGCATGAATTACTCCCCTAATCGCTGCCCCAGTTTTGTTGAAGCAGACCCGCCGGGTAACCAGAAAAGGCTTTCCCTCGGCTACCCCCACCGCCTCTAACTGCCCAGGGACAGGCGGGGCCGGAGTAACCAGCATAGAAGGCTTAAAATTTTTTAGAAACTCTTTTGCCAACTCTTTGCCTAAAAGCATTTCTAAAAATACCCGAAAGGCTTTTTTAGGATTACCATTAGCATCAACTAAGCCAAAGCCAGGGTTCATAGCATCAGACCAGGCGTACCACATAGTGGCTTGAAGATATTGTTTTAAATCGCTCCGCTGCATTAAACTCATCACCGACCGCAACCACGCCGCTTGTTGATCTTGATTAGGTGTCTCCCAACCAAACTCAGTAATCCATACCGGCCGGCCAGTGGCCTGGGCAAACGCCTTAATTGTGTTTACAACATCGCCTAAATTAATAATATAAGGATGATAAGCAATGCCATCGGCGGGTAACTGACCCCCGCTGGCCGCTAAGAGACGGGCGACATAATTAATATTACCAGAGACCAAACCGGCGGTAATAACCCGGGCACCTGTTTGATTTTTAATCAATCGGTATGCATCGGATAAAAGAGCAGCATAATTCTCTGGTGAGAGAGGGATTGTCCCCTGAATACCATCAGGTTCATTCCAAATTTGGTAAACCACTTTGTTGCCATAATGCTGGGCTGCTGGTTTAATTACCCGATTTTCAAAAGTTGGGATGTAAGAATTTATGCCTCCACCACTATAGTAGGCATCAGAATTTGCTTCCCAATTCAAGATAAGAACTGGTGTTATTCCGTTATTGATAAGTTTATCAACATAATTTTCAACCTGAGCATTTTCTTTATAAACTACCCGCACTAAACCAACTTTCATTTTGGCTAATTGAGCCGGATCTGGCGCACCGCCAGGATTAAGGGGGTCAACAGTAAAGCCAGCAAAATTCTTTCCTCCCCCAGCCGCCTGGGCGGGAAGGGCTAAAAAGAAGAAGAGTAGAAAAAGGGCCAGCCACTTTTTCATCACTAACTGCCAATCTGGAAAGTAGTTAAACTAAAACCGGTAAGCTGCTCCAGAAAAACCAAAACCAGCCAGGCAACAGCGGCCATAAAGAG
>WFSR01000038.1 GCA_015485895.1 Candidatus Microgenomates bacterium
ATTTTAGCCATTGGCCTGACCATATTCCGTTGAAAAAAGTGTTTTCCAAAATCAGGCTTGGCAAAATCCAGCCGCTCTTCAAAAGGCTGGAGATCAATCGCTAGATGTTTATGGGTGTTTACTCGTTAATTCAGCTATTTCTCCTAATTCCTCCCTAACAGCAGTAATTTCATCCCCACCGATAGCAGCTGCTGTTATCCCGTATGTATCTACTCTAAATTTAAAGCCCCGATCGTCTTTCGTTTTTTCTTTTGATGGGATTATTCTTTTTCTCCAAAGAAACCAACTTTCTTCATCCAAAGAATCAGCATTTAATATATTTAACATAGCCACAGGATCAAATGCGCGGCTATCTGTTATAGCTACATAACTATGTGATTCTAAAAATCTACCTAGGGAAAGTTTATATGAATATTGCCCGTCTCCCTCGGCTATAACAAAGATCTCCTTGTCCACCCTGGACCGTGATGCCCTAAACCATTCTGAAATAGACGAAAATTGAAAGCCCACTCCCGTAATTTCTCCACCTCGCAAATCCGAAAACTTTTCAGCGAGGAAACATTCCATCATTTTCAAAACATCATTATGTACACAAGAATCATTCAAAAGGTTATTGATCTCCTTTAAGGCCTCTGTTTCCTCTGGGTTGTGCTCTCTACCATCGCCATGTATCATAGATTTCAACGACGTAGAGCTATCTATTTCTCTTAATACAATTCCCGCTTCTTCTTTTCCCATCTCTCCAATCCTTTTAATCTAACTATAAGGTATATTACCGCTCGCTGGATATTCTGTCAATCTAAAATTGACCACCTTTGCCAAGATGGCAAAAATGATCGGTTTGACTATTGGTTATTGGCCCGACCGCGGCGAGGATTTTTTGAAAAAAAGCCTACTTAAAATCAGACTTGGTAAAATCCAACCGCTCTTCAAGAAACTAGACGCCAATAAAGACTAATTTTTGACAACAATCTCTGCCTATGCTATCCTAAGTTAGGATGGGAAAGCATCCAGAAGTTGAAACTTTGCCCTGTTTAGAAACTTGGCGCCAGTTGCCCCCGAAAGCCAAACTATGGGCCACCACTCACATTGGCGAAGCAGATACCAACCACATCCAGGAGCTCATATTTCCAGATAACAATGGCGTAGAGATAGCAGAATTATTGGTAAAAGGAGGTATTTTGAGCAGAACACCGGAAGGATATCGATTTACCGAAGAATGCCTCCCTATTATTCAATACCAACAAGAAACATTACGGCTAATCAGAATAGCCCTCCGTTTCTAAGGCCACAGGTGTAGTTGCGGCCATTTTTCGCCGACCTTGGGATCAGACTTCCAAACGCTGGAAGCGGCCGATACGAATGTTCTCGCCAAACTTGGCAATTTGGCTCTTTAAAAATTCCTCAACAGTTTTTTCCGGCTCGCGGATATAAGCTTGCCGGAGTAATTCTTTTTCGTTTTTGGGATTCATAGCGGCAATTTGCAAACAAAGCTCGCGGGCAAATTGTTGAAATTCCCGGTTGCGGGCGACAAAATCGGTTTCGCACAAAACTTCCACCATCGCCCCAACTCGGCCGGTGGCATGGGTATAGGTAGCCACATAGCCCTGCTTTGTTTCCCTCCCCTGTTTTTTAGTTGCCTTTTTGATCCCCTCGGCGGCAAGAATCTTTTTGGCCTTTTCATAATCGCCTTTGGCTTTTAAAAGCGCCGCCCGGCAGTCCATCACTCCCCCGCCGGTTTCCTGGCGCAATTTTTTGACCAACTCAATATCAACTTTATTTTTTACTTTTTGGCTCATTTCGGCCTCCTTTTTCCCTTTTAACCTTTATCCCTTTACCCAAAGCAATCCAGCGCCCCAATTCACCCAACAAAAGATTGATGCTCTTGAAAGCGTCATCATTGGCCGGAATGGGGTAGTCAACCAGTTGGGGATCGGCGTTGCTGTCCACCAAAGCCACCACGGGAATCTTTTTTACCCGCGCCTCGCGGACAGCGGTAATTTCTCGCTTGATATCAACCACCACTAAGGCCGCCGGCAGTTTTTTCAACGATTCTAGGCCGCCAAAAAAGCGTTCCAGCCGCGATAATTGGTGGCGAATAACCGCTTGTTCTTTTTTTGTCCGCTTTCGGTAAACTCCTTTTTCCCAATCTTGGCGCAATTTGCGCAAAAGTTCAATTCGCTTATAAATTTCCTCCCAATTGGTAAGGGTGCCGCCCAGCCAGCGTTCAGCAACCCACGGTGATTGGGTTTCTTCGGCTACCCGGCGGACTACCCGCCGCGCCTGGCGTTTTGTCCCCACCAAAAGAACCGGCTTGTTCTCCTTAGCCAACTGATAGAGAAATTCGGCTGCTTTTTGGAGGTGGTCACGAGTTTGGATAAGGTCAAAAATTTGGATGCCATCCCGGGCGGTGTAAAGATAGGGGCGGATGTGGGGATGAGTTTTGGCCACGGCATGGCCAAAATGACAGCCCGCCTCGAGCATTTCTTCTAAACTTACCGCCAATTGGGGCAGTTTTTCTTTTTTAGTTTTTTTCTTTATTTCTTTCTTGCCCATCCTTATTCCTCCGCGGGGCAATTAACAGGATGGTTTCCCCGCGTGCGTGATAAGATACTATACCATAGAAAATGGTAAATTCCAAATCACAATAACCAAATTTCAAACAATACCAAAATTCTAAATTCTAATCCGCCAGCTGGCGGACTAAACAATGCTCAAATGACCAAAATTCAAATGTTCAAAACCTTTCTTTTTCTTTTTCTTTGTCTTCCGTTTTGGTCATTTAGTCATTTGAATTTTGAATTTGTTTAGGATTTGGGTCATTAGAATTTAGGATTTGTTATTCCTAGTTCCACTTGCTTCGTCATCCTGAATTTACCCACCCCCTCCGACTTGTCGGAGCTGGGGTTTCAGGATCTTCAATGGGTGGGCAATTATCAATGTGAGTCAGACACCCGGCTGAAGATCCCGCTCCTTCTTATGAAAGGGCGGGATCTAGCGAGCTGAAAGCGAGCGCAGAAAAACCAACCCAAACGTGGGCATTGAAAGTGCGCTAACGCTAGATTTTTACCCCGACCGCAGGGGGCTTCGCTAGCGCTCAGAATGACAAGGTTTTGAATTTCGGATTTAGTTTAACGGTGAACATCAGACGGCGCTCCACCCCAATTGTTATCGATACAATATATACTAGGAATCGCTAAAGATTGGGCAATGATCCCAATTTATTAGCAAAAACCCTGAGGATATTTCCCGAAGTTAGTTTTTTAATTAGCTTTTTGCCAATACCCAATTGGGGTAAAAATTTAGTTACAAAATTCCTATAAAGATACAATGACGGATAGCCTGATGCGTAAGGGGGAAATAATTTTTCGCCCAAGGGATGAGGAGCATGGTCGGTTTCTATCCAATCTATCTTGCCTTCCCGGAGGTACTGTCTCAACCTCGCCACCTCCTCCCTGCCCCGCAGCGGGGGGTTCATCTTATAAAGTAAACCATCGGGCCTGTCCAGCATCTCGTTGTCCCATAAAATATGGTGCGGGGTAACTCCACAGCTAATTTTTATCTCCGCCCTAGCTTTATCCACAATTTCTACCGACTCCGGGCAGGAAATATGCACTATATGGAGAGTCCCTTGAAAACCGCTTTCTTTTGCAAATTTTATCTGGTCTTCCAATGAAGCAATTTCTGCTTCCTTTGGCCTGGCTTGGGAATGGGTTATCGGCCTAGTTGGATCCCATAACGCTGGCCGCAAATAGCTTTCTTTTTCACAATGAACCGCCAGAACACCCTTGTAGCCTAAACGAGCTAAATTTCGGTAAACCTTTCTTTGAGCTTCTTCACTCACAACCGCAAGATCTCCCACCGACCGTCCCGCGTATAACTTAATACCCACAACCTCTTTACAATGGCGGTAGCACTCAACTGCCTCCGCCAATTGTCCATCGTCAGCCGTCGCCCCCATATACAAAAAATAATTCCCCTCTTGATCTTTGGGAACCAACGCCAACCTTTTCCAAACATCAGCCCCACGCAAAATTGGCGGGTCTGTATTGGGCATATCAAAAATTTTGTCTACTCCCTGTTTTTTGGCAATTTCAAAAACATGTTCTATCGTCTCTTTGTATCTTTGCTTTCCGTCCCGGCAATGGACATGGGGATCAATAAGCATTTCGCAAATATTTTAGCACAAATTATCAATGCAAGGGTGTGCCCTGTCCAGGACATACTATACACTTTTTAAGTATGGCGAATATGCTTGGCGTACTTCTGTTGGAAAACAACATTCTCATTAACAACCCCAGGAGTTAGCAAATAGATTCTTCGCCAAAATCTATTTACCCCTGATTTTCCCCAGCAAATGGTTTATCAGCTTTACCCTGCTTAGAGTCCCAGCTTTTAAGCCGGGGAAATTCATTCTCCCCATCATCCTGATTTTTCCCAAATTCGCCAGCTGGCGGAGGAGGGAAACTTCAGGATCTTCAGTGGATG
>WFSR01000039.1 GCA_015485895.1 Candidatus Microgenomates bacterium
CGGTCGCGGTTTTGCAGACCGCTGCGTTGCCACTTCGCCACCGGGCCATGTTCTATTTTACCAAACTCTTTCCTAAGCCTGAAAGCTATCCTACGCATTGGACAATTTTAAACTCCAACTTGACATTTGTCCGCTAGCAAAGCTAGGCCGGAGATGATAAAATAAGGCATGGGGAAAGAAAAAACATCATCAGGCGCACCGGAACCAGGTAAATTTGAAGTAAAGAGACCAGTGGTCGAGAAGGAGCCGTTTAAAATCCCGAAAGAGGCGGTCTCTGAAACAGAAACAAAAGCATTGGCCCAGCCAGCTGAAGATAAAAATGAAGAACTGACGGCGCAAGAAAAAGAGCCTAACCGCCTAACAGAAAAATTGCAAAAAGATATTGCCGCCATCATCCGTGATGAAGACATACCTGCTAACGAAAAGAAAGAGACCGTTGTCCAGGAAGTGCGCCAATATTTAGAAGAAAAGGCTCTAACAGCAGAAGAATTGCTGCAACAACTGGACGCTGAGAAAGAGGAAAATCTTTCCCCAGAAGCGCGGGACTTAAAAGATGCCCTTGAGGCCATCGTTGAAGACCAAAAAAAAGAGCAACGGGCTAAAGAAAAAAAGGTGGCCCAAGCCTTGGGGGAACTCTTTGCTTATGAGCAGCTTGCAGAAGCAGAAACTGCCGCTGAGTTGGCAAACCATATTAAAGCTAGGCTGCAAAAGAAAGATTTAACTCCAGAAATGCAGGAACAAATTCGCTCATTAGCTAAACTAATTATCAAGGTCCGCCGTCATCCTGAGGAAACGAAACAAGCCCTAAGGATAGCCACCCGCATTGCCCGGCTAGTGGAAAATCTCCGGCTCAGAAAACAGCCAGAGGAGCCTCTTTTAACGCAAACTTTACCCGATCTAGTTGAAACTTTGACCCAAGAATCAAAAGTCGCTCCTCCCGATGAGGATATTGCCAAAGCCCAGGCAACAGTTGAAAATTATTTCCAAGAAAAAGGCGTTGCCAATATCCGCTCCGGCAGCGAAGCCCTAGAACGCCTTGAGGCCAATGAGGAAAAGTTTGTCACCGAAGATTTGGCTCCTACTGAAAAAGCTAAACTCCGCCAAGAAAACCAAGCCATCGAGGGCGCCTTCCAAGAACTCGCCGCCAATCCCCAAGCAGTAAAGAGCCTTTTGGGTTCAGAAAATGCCCAACGTATCGCTGCCATCCAAAAACATTTGGAAGCTGCCCTAAAAACCGGCAGCACTTCCCTTTCCGAAGCTTTCCGCCAGCTTGGCGCCCTAAGCGCCTTACAAGAACGAGTCAAGAATCCGGTTGCCCAGCGGCTAGTAGAAATTATTGCCGGCCAGGAAATGAAAAAAAT
Organism: Candidatus Microgenomates bacterium; assembly: GCA_015485895.1. GTDB lineage: Bacteria > Patescibacteriota > Microgenomatia > UBA12405 > UBA6130 > S016-97. The sequence continues at coordinate 1,362 of WFSR01000039.1, forward strand.
TATGGAAACCGTTGGGGTCGAGAAAATTGAAGACGAAAATGACTTAGTTCAAACGGCAGCCGCTTTCCGACGGGCTATCCAGAGCATTCCTTCCAGCTTTCCCAATGAACTAACCAACCAACTAGCCGGCCAATTAAACCAGCTTGTCCACCGCGCTTTACAAGAATCGGAGGATCGAGCCAAGGCTCACGAACTGATCCGCATTTGGGAAACCGCCATCTCTAAATTCCTTTTCCTTTCCCTTCCTAACGATCCCGCAATGTTACAAACCGTTTTTGCCGGCGGCGAGTCTAGTAGTCGGGTTATCTCCCCCGATAGCCTTGTCGCCATGTTACAAATAGATTCTGTTAAGGTGGTTCACGATACCCTTCTCGACGCTATGTACGATCCCGATGCTAAATCTAAAGAGCTAAAGAAAAATTACCAAGAACTTAGTCAGTACCAAGAATTTAGCCAGTGGGTCAAGGACACTATTTTGCCCAAAGTTGAAAAACAACTAAACCATCACGCTGGGCGCAATGATTTCCAATTAGAAAGCTTAGTCAATTTTATTTACGGAACAATGGTCCTCCCCTTCCATCTTGACGCGAACTACAAACTGCTGCCGCCTAACTACAAAAAATCGCGGGGGGCTTTTGCCGGCTGGGCTTCCCACATTAACATGGGCCGATTAGGCCAATCCATAGAAAAAACTTTTGGTCGCTTCCGTTATTATGACCAGAAAACCGGCCAGGGTGTCGGTGAAAAAATTAATCTCGGCCAAAGCAATTTTAACGAGATTCTCCTCAGACAACTTGACAAAGATGCTATCCATAAGCTTGAAGAGACTGGCTGGCAGATGGAAGCCGACCCCCGCCGGCTAATCGATTGGCAAGGACGAACTATTCCACCAGAAAACCAGAGGCTTTTTGTCAAAAAGGAGGGTAAAAGGACGCGGGAAATTGAAGTCTTGGTTAAAAATAACGAAGATGGGGAGTTGGTCATTGCGGCGGTAGTCGAAATGCGCGAAAAAGATGAAAACGGCCAAGAGCATCCCACTACTTTCAACAGTGAGGAATTTGGCCGGTTACTGGAAGGAACCGATACTAATTTTCTTCATGACAAAGTTATAAAAGGAGGGGTAACTCAACCAGAAAAAACACGGGTAGTTCTCCTCAAAGAAAAATTGTTAACTGACCCGATTGGTCACGACCCCAATATTGAGCAGGAAATTGCTCGGGTACGAGAACTAGTGTACGGCGCTGACGCCTTCCAGCATCTCCCCCAGCGGCGGGTCGATAAAACTACCCAACCTTGGGAATTAAGCCGCGAAGACATGGTTACTTTATACCTAGAAGCCGTTTGGGAAGCGTCGAAAACCGTTGAAGGGCGAATGCTCTGGGAACCTTTCCGAGAAGCCCCTTATGCCGTCTGGCGGAGTATCCTTGATCGCAGCGCTCTTTACAGCGACTCTTCTTATTTGAAAAAGAAAATTATGGGCAGCAATTTTGTCAGCCGCTGGTTTCGACGGTCTATTCAAAGTCAATTAGAAATTTATACCCTCCCCTTACGCATGGAGGCTTACCAGGGCATTCTGATTGGCTCTCTTTTGGGAGAATTCCTAAAGCTTATCCTTAAAGGCCTCTTGGGTTCCGAAGATACCCGGGCTTTAGCCCAGGCTTTCGGAGCTTAAAAATTAGGATTTATTTCTCTTAAGAAAATTATTTACGCTGCGAGTAAGGCGGAAAAATGGCGGTAACTTGTTGCTTTCAATAGAAGTACCATCAGGGCCAATACCTTGAGCATACCGCGCTATCTTTTCTGTTCCAGCCCTTTGCATACCGCCCTGTACCGTCCCTATAATCTGCCGTGGAGCAAACATGGCCATCCCGGCAATTGGCGCCATAGCGGCAACTGCGGCGGCGCCAATCCCCCCGCCGCGGATGCCGAACATTTGCCGGACCATATCAGGAATACTGGGCAACACAAACAACATTCCCAAGGCCAAGAGAAAACCCGGGCTACCCCAGGCATTACCAATGTGAGGTAAGCCAAATTCGTCCAGGGCCATACCGCTTTTGGTAAACTCCCCAGCGAGAATAAAAGCTAAGGTTAAAGCCGGAAAAACTAAAGCATTGGCAATTAAATTCTTTAACCAGTTACCAAAGCCACCCTGGTTGCCTGGCAAGGCTCCGGCTAGAATATAAAGTGGTGAGAAAATAATTAGTAAAACGATATTCAGATAAGTTTTTATTAAAGATGCTAGTAATTTGAAAGAGATATACGCAAGCCCTCCAACAATGATGAGACCCAAAATAAGAGCCCCTATGCCCAAAATCCCCCCACTCCCCACTACTCCTAAGATAAAAGCCAACACACCCCCTATTGTAGCTACTAATAGCGGAAGCCCTACCGTTGCTCCTACATGGCTCTCGCCTGTTTTCAACCAGGCATAAAAAATTTCGTGGTTCCAGCTCTCTTGTAAAATAGTGCCAACATCAGGTTTCATATACCAGCCGCCGATGCCGGCCGTTTTTGCCCACTGGATAATAACCGCCTCCAAAACCCACATTAAATCAATTACAAAACCGGCAATAGCATAAGAAAAAGTAATCAAAATCAAAACGCCAACCAGTTTGGGCAAGGCGTTGGTAATACTCATCGTGGTTTGTGAAGAAAGCTTTACCCGTAGCATAATGCCCAAGCCTACAATTAAGAAAACCAGAGAAAGAGCTAAATAGCTAATATCCCGAATCGATTTCCAAATTTTTAAGACCGTTGCCATCCCTGGGTCAAAAAGATTGACGCCTTTTGAACCAGCATAAACTGGGCGACCCGTTAAATTGTCAAGAATATTCATGGCGTAATAAACTCCCGAAGCCGGCGGCGAGTCCATAATTGCTCCGGTAAAATAAGCTTCGTAGCCCAAAAGGCCGGGACTGAGGTACATTGGTTGGCCATTTGACTCTATTGGTAAAGGGATGCTTCCGATTGGAAGCGATGTCGGCACATAAGGCACATAATCATTATTCCCATTTTCAACTGGTGCCCCGGTAAAAGCGTTTATCCCCGTCCACAACAACCCCTCAACCACCCCCTCGGGACCACTTAACCATTTCCACAACCCCGGCTTTTTAAAATTATCACTTTTATCAGTTAACAATCGGCCAATTTTCCAACCTGCCTTTATGGCCCAGTCTGCCGGGGTAAGACCCACAGCCCCTACTGCTCGGGGAAGCAAAAGGAAAACCAACAAAAATGTACCACCAATAACCGCAATCCTTTTCATCTTCCTCAATTTATCACAGCCGTAAAGCAAAAGTCAACGCTTCTATGTGCCCTGTCCAGGCGCC
>WFSR01000040.1 GCA_015485895.1 Candidatus Microgenomates bacterium
GTAGTGCATTGCACCTCCGAGGTGCGGTACCCTTTACACCTCGGGAAAACATCTTCCAAAATTGTCATTTTTGTTCATTTTCAGTCCGATTTTTCAGTTAGGTAGGACTACGGGTTGACAGCATATTAAAACAAATATATAATAAATATATAATATAGGTATTATGATATTCATGAGCCAAGAACGAAAACAAACTAAATCAGAAATCGGAAAACAAACTAAATCAGAAATCGTTAGTACCTCTCTGCTAACGGGAGAGGAATTTAAGGAAATCCTACAGAATCCAACAAAGGAGGGGCTCCGCAAAATAGGGAATACAATAGAGGCCATGAGAAAACCAGCATCTCTCTCGCGAACAAGGAGAAGGGCAATGGCGGACCCCGACCTCTTACCGTTAGTAAATTTAGCCCAACTTCTTAATTATACTACAATATCTGTAAGAAGAAACCGGTCTTTCATTTCTGTTGGCAAAGAATTAGGCCAAATGCTGGACAAATTAAAATCAGCTCGTTCACAGGCAGGATTAGTCTTTAAGGGAAAGATAGGGGGATATAAGGAGTCTCTGGTATTCAGGAGAATAGAAGTACCCTATTATACATTGGACTTAAGGGGAGATTTAGAGCTGGTGCCAACGATATATATAAACCTATATACAGAGCAAGTAGATATTTTTATAGAAAACTTAGTACCAGTTAATTCTCCTGATGACATTTATGTCGACACAGCTAGCGGGTGGATGTAAAAATGTTTCTTAGGTATTACAATCTATGCAAAGCACCTCTCAGGTGGCAACCGCTTGTTTAGTTTAGGTATCGTTGTAATTCGCGGCGGAGGTTGGCAAGGCCATGGTAGCGCCGGGCTATCCGCCAGTTCTCTTCCAGCCAATCCTCCCTCTTCTCCCCCAGCCAACTCAACGCCTCCCGAGCCGCCTCCTCCAGCCGGGCTCTCGGCACTAGCGAGAAGCCATAGCGGCGGTAAACACGGCCGCCCAGAGAAATATAGCGATATCCCTCGGGACGCAAATCTTGGCGAAAAACAGGGTATTCAAAAAGGACCACTGGCCGGCGAAAAGCCACCGCTTCCAAAAACTGGTTGCCAAACCCCTCCTCCAGAGAGGGGTACATTACCAGATGGGCAAAATGATAGGGAATCCAAAAGCTCAAGCCATCGCCGTTGGTGCCAAACTGCCGGCCGGCCCAGATCACCCGCACCCCCAGTTGGCCGGCCAACCGCCGCAGCCGCCGCCCATAGTCCTCAAAGCCCAATTCTACAAAATTGCTCAAGAAGAGAACCGCCCGCCGGTAGGGATAACCACCGGCCGCCAGTATTTTATTGAGCACCGCCACAAAATGGATGCTGTTAGCAATCCCCTTGCGGGGGACTATCCGGGTGGCTTGGAGCAAAATCAGTTCAGTTTGGGGATGAATATGAAAATGGCGATGGAAGGGAAATTGGGCCAAATCTTTTGCCGGCCGCCATTGAAAATCCCAATAATCGCCAATGCGCCGGGCCCGAATTCGCCGTTGTCGCCATAACATTGCCTGGTCGCGGGAATTGATAACCTGGTGGTCAATAAAAGGAGCCCGGGGTGGCAAGGAAGTCAAAATAGACCGGACAAAGCGGTGGTTGGGACGGAGATAATGGCGATTAAACCAAAAATCGTGGTGGATGGCCAATGTCCGCTGGCGGCGTTGCTGAATGACGGTTGCCAATGCCTGAGCCGCCGGCAAAACCAAGGGCAAGGAAAAAAGGTTGTGAACCACCAGCAAATCAAGTTGGAGACAGTCCAAAAGTTGCCGCCATTGCTCCTCAAGTTGGGCTTCCCAGTACCGGTAGCGGCTAACCAGGGAGGGAGAAGGTGGCCGTTGGAAAAGTTGGGACAATAATTGGCTGGCCGACGCTTGTTGTAAATCTAAGGCCGGGAAGTAGTGGCTTTGGCGGCGAAAATAAGGATGCCGCGTCCCCCCAATTAGAAAAAAATCTACCCCTAATTCGGAGAGAATCTGGAGGCGCTTGTCAATTTCCAGACTGACCCCGTCGCGCTGGCCAAAACGAAAGTGCACTATCCCCCAGCGGGGCCGCTTTTCCATAAAAATCATTATAAGTTATTTCCCCCCGCCGTCAAGGCCCAAAAGGGCCCGGATGATGAATCATAGATGATAGATGGTAAAGTTTCTCTATTGTTTATAATCTATGATCTTATACCCAGGTGTCAACCTAGGACACCTCCGAGGTGGATTGGGTTGGCACCTAGGTATTTCAAGATAGTTTTGTGCCTACATAGCTGTCTTTTTGTACCCCTAACGGCCATTATCCCTTGGCCTGCTATCGCTTGGAGATTCCACCCTAAAAATCCTCACCCCCAATTGCAAGTTTTACTCCTCTAGCAATCTACTTCTTTATCATCTTTACCGCCAAAACTGTCGTGATCGGCACTGCCAAGACTAAGCCGATACTTCCGGTTAACGTCCGCACAACTTCCTCGGCAATAATCTCATAATTTACTACTTGGGCGAAAGGTTGAGGATTGTTGACAAACAAAAGAAGAAGCGGAAAGGAAGCCCCGGCATAAACCAAAATCAAGGTATTAACCATTGAGGTAATATGATCCTGGCCAACACTAAGAGCTTGAGTAAAAAGCTGAGTAGGTTTAATTTTTGGGTTAGCCCTTTTCAATTGCTGCACCACGGCACTTTGAGAAATAGTCACATCATCCAAAACCCCCAAGGCCCCGATAATGATGCCCGCCAAAACCAGTCCCCTCATATTAATTGCCCCCTTTTTGGTCACCTGCAGGAAGGCCGCCTCATCCGAGGTAAAACCTGTCAATTTAGCCGCAGCAACAGAAATTTCCGCCAGAAACCCCGTTATTGCCAAAGCGACCAATGTCCCGGCGATTGCCACCGTTGTTTTGCGATTGAATCCGTGTGACAAATAGAACATTATAGGAATAATGAGCATGGCGGCAATAATACTGATCAAAACCGGATCACGTCCTTTGTTTATCTCCGGAAGAATAAAAAGGAGAATAATAAAAAATGAAATCGCCAGGCTGAAAAGAGAGCCGACGCCTCTCCAGCGGCCTACTAGCAAAACCAAAACTACAAAAGTTATGAAAAGTGCCAAAAGCACTCGGGTGCGGACGAAATCAACAATATAGAAAAAATCCCTTCCCGATGGATCTTTGCCAATGGCGACTAATACCCGATCGCCGACTTGGAAATGAGGCTGATTGGCAGCGGCAACATCACCAGTTTTAACAATTACCTGATGGCCAGCCAACTTCCCTTGGGTAAGGAGAACTTCCAATTTTTGGTATAACCGCCGAGCGCTTTGCTTTTCTTCCAGAATAGCGGTCACCTTACCTTCAACTACTTTTTCCTCTTGAGCTCGAATGGGGAAAAATGAGGCGGCTACAAACAACAATAATAGCCAAAGAATGGCCTTTTTCGCGACCAATATTTTCTCTACCCACCTCATCATCCCACCATTTTACCACTACCAATCAAATCAATGCCAGTATCAAAAATCGGCCCCATAGACAATAAACGGGCCACCAATTTCAGCCCCCATTTCTGTCCGCCTTCCAGGCACAAAACTGTCCCAAAA
>WFSR01000041.1 GCA_015485895.1 Candidatus Microgenomates bacterium
CTAAACCACCTCGGAGGTGGACTTTGGGAAAAAGAGATATTTGGGACAGCTGATTGCTTTCTAATTAAAAGAAATGCACTACTTTGCTGAGGATGTTTCGCAATTCTCTTTGGCTATTTCTGTCAACTCCCAGGCGGTCGAGCAACTGTTGTTCTTGGTCGGCGCGGTTTGCTGGGGGAGTAAATAAAAGGTTTTGAATCGCATTGGCAATGTCCAAAGCCTGCTCGGGATTGGCTTTTAAGGAATCTAAAATTGTCCGGAGCATGTCAGGTGGGGTAGGGATGGAACTAGCATTAACTTTGGGAAATTGGTGGAGGACAGAATAATGCGCTAGCCATTTGTAAAAAGTAGCCGGCGGATAGGGGCTAATGCCGTCTTGTAATACTTGTGTATAGTATCGGATAATTTCCGATTGTTGATGGGCAAAGTTCTTTGGTTGCTGCATTTGGTTGCGAGCATTGACTACAAAAGCAACTGGTGCGGGAACAAAGAAGCTTCGGAAACTAGATGAAAAGCCGAGCATGCCGGGTTGACGAAGAAATTCAATAAGTTGATGAAGTTCCTGCGATGGGAACACGGGGCGATTTAGGCGCCGGGCGAGATCCTGCCATTCTTGCTGACTGAAAAGAAGCAGCTGGCTAGCTAGATCAAATGTGGCAGTGACTTGGTCTAACTTTTGGGGGTAGCGGAGGGCGAGGTAACGGAGAAAGTACCAATATGTTTCTTCCAGGGTGTTTTCGGTGTCTTTTTTGGACCAGTGGCGGTAATTCTGGACTCGGCGGAAAGCAATATAGGGATTGCTGCCAAATTGTTGGTATAAAATTTTGGCCAGGCGTTCACCCTCAGCGGGCGGGACCCCCCATTGTTCTAACGCTGCTTTCAGTTCTCCAAGATTAAAACCACCTAGATAAAATGACCAGGGCCGGAAGCCGTGGGGGGAAGGAAAGACATCGGGGACGCTGCGACCGGCAAGAACAATATAAAGGTTGGGACTTGTTAGAAGCGTTTCCAGGAAGTTTTGAAAGCGCTCTTGGATGTCCCGCGAGCTAAGAGTCAACCATTCGGCATTGTCAATAAAAATGACGACAGCTTTCTTTCGAGCTAGCCGTTGGATGATTTGGGCTTTATTCCTAGCACCCAAGAGTACATTAGCCTCTCGGGGTGATAATTGCTGGACCAGCATTTGCCAAACTTTGTTTGTTGTTTCGGCCGGTAGCGAGGGAAAATGGATCTTTTTGCCTTGCGGAGGCCAAACGAGATCTTCCAGGGGGAGATAAAGAAGTCGGGCGTCAGCCGGAGCTTGCAAGGCTCTTAACAGCGAGCTTCTTTGGGCCTCTAGGCTAGTTTTACCGACTAGAGGAGGGCCCGCTAGGTGGAGATACCTGACTCGAGTTCCGATAAAACGGGCAAGATAAACCTCGCGAGGAACTAAATCCCGGGCGCCATCTGGTGGCTGTTGGGTAAGGTTGGGAAGCCAAGAACCTTTAGGGCACAGAATATCCTGGGCTGTTTCATGCCTCATAGTGTATAATTATACCATATTTGGGGGTGGATAGCAGATTTGGATTAGGCGGATATGTTTTGCCTGAGGAGCAAGGATGCGCTTGGTTGGAGAGCATTTCGGTCCGATTTTTCAATTAGGTAAGAGATGAATACTTGACGGAGGTGGGCTTTGGGAAGTTCTTGTTCCTGGAAGGACAACAATATGTTTAATTTCAGAAGGGCTTGTTTTTGGCAACTATCCGCGTTCTCCTAGCTTACCGTCCTCGTCAGGCCAAAGGATCGTTTCTTTCTGCAAGATAATTCCTTCTGCGAGAGGGTTGTTTTGCACGGTAGCTAGATCAAGTGGTTCTCCTTCTAAGGAGGTATACCGCATAAGGGCCACGCCGGTAAAAAATGGTTGATCAAATGGAACAGGGGCGATTGCCCCATAGGTGTGGTTCCCAAGGGGAGAGCACAATTGTAGGGTTGCTATGGCATTTTTGATATCAAAATTCGCAACAACCCAATGATTGCCTTCCCACCCCATGAGTATTTTCGGAGGAAGGGTATCAAACAGTACGGCATTTTTAACCTTGTCTCCTAGTTGGCCCCGGATTTCTCTAAAGGACAAAACTTCGGCTCCATATTTTTCGGCGATTTCCAAGTTGTTGGGGATGAGCGCCGGCATTTCCTCTGGTCCGCCGGTGATATGAACTGGGATGCCATTAACTGATACAGTGATTGTCTTTGGCGGCTGGTATTTAAATTTGAATAATTCTTTCAATTGTCCAAACATCGACAATATTGCTGGGCTATAACAATACCTTATTGTAGCATATTTCCGCTTTATGGGGCGTTTGGCCTAGTAGTAATATCTCTTTTACCGAGGTGCGAAGGGTACCGCACCTCGGAGGTGCAATACACTACGCACCTCGGGATTTTTGACATTTTTTGTGCCTGGAGGCCCGCTAGTTTTACCCCTATTTCCTTGTCTCTTTTGTGTTGGGAAGTTGAAATGTAGAGTGGAAAGTGAAAAGTGGAACTAGGTCAAAAAGGACTAAGAGCTAAGGGCGAAGGGCGAGTTCAGCATGACGAGATATAAATTAATAAAAGCACCAAATCCCAAATCCCAATAACCAAACAAATCCTAAATCCTAATGATCCAAATCCTAAACAATAACCAAATTACCAAATGACTAAATGACCAAAACAAAAGAGAAAGAAAAAAGAAAAAGAAAGGTTTTGAACATTTGGATTTTGGTCATTTGAGCATTGTTTAGTCCGCCAGCTGGCGGATTAGGATTTAGGATTTTGGTATTGTCCCGACATCCGTCGGGGCAGGGTGTTTAAAACTTCATTTGCTTATAACCTGTTGATTTTGTATTCTAAATTAGCTGGGTTGGCCACTGTCCCGAGCAACATCGGGGTGGGAAGGCCGTTAGTTTTGGGAAGGCGGTGCGAATCCGCCACTGTGCCGCAGCGGTGATGCCCTTGGGGATGAGTCCGAAGACCGACCAGCGCTAGTCTCGCGCAAGACAATGAAGGAACAGGTAACCAATGCCAATGCCAATAGTGATTCCGAAACAACTCTTGGTTGGCCAAACGAAACCGACATCTGGCCGGAGTTAGTCGCTCAAATTAGCCGTCACTATCAAGTAGAGGCGGATGTGGTCTGGATTAAGAGAATGGACAACAACGCCGCCCGAGCTTATTTGATGACTAATGTTTGTGAATTTCTTGGCGAGTATGTTTTTCATCAACCCTATGGGACAAAGCAATACGGTCCTGATTTTACCCTGCCGGGTAGCCAAAAGTCATTGCTGGCCAGTTTGGCGGCCACGGTGGAGCTGGCGGCTGGCCAAGGGAGCGAGCTTCAACCGCGATTGGCGGCCGAATTGACGGGGATGGTCAAAATCAACGAGTGGTTACGACAAAATCCCCACGGCTTGGCCCTTTGGGTGGTTCCCCCCAGTCCAACACCGGACTTTGCTCCCTATGGTTTTCTCTATTTAGCCCAGCGGTCGGGAAAGGGCTTGCGGGTAGGCTGGTTCCGTTATGAGGCGCCAGCGGCAATAGTTGAGGCAGTAATTGCGGCCAGCCGCCAGCTTTGGCAACAGTTAGCCAGTGAGGAATTGTCAGCAGGAGAAGTAGCCGCCATAATTCGCCGGCCGATTCTTTGGACCGATATTGGGAGTGGGGGAGTGATGCTCCTGGCCGTAGTTCGCCGTTGGTTGGCCGAGGCGGGTTTAGTCTTGCCAGCGGTTAATCCCCGCCAGGAAGCAATCTTGGCTAAGTTAGCCCCTCTGATAGCCGCTTATGCGGATTTGATCTGGCAACTGCGGCAACAACCTTCAGAAAATGGACTGCGGAGGGCCAAAAGACTGTTGGCGCAAATTTATTACCAGGCTAAGGTGGAAAACGAAACTGAGCTTGGGAGCCAGTTGTCGGGATTGGTCTGGCCGCGGCCGGGGAAGAATTTGCAAGGTAGCTGCCCGGCAGTGGGACTCTCGCCATGGTTGGTGGAGAAAGAAGGGGAATTGACACTTTTTCAACAACTGCAAGGGCGGCCGCCGGTGGGGGAGCAGTCAGAGGAACGTTGTCCTCGTTGCGGCCATCGGCTGCAAAATGGCCGTTGCCCTGTTTGTGGCTGGCGGAAGGAGACCTGAGGGTGGAGTGGGCGGTGGACGTACTACCTCCCGAGGTGCAAAGGGCATCGCACCTCGGAGGTGCAATGCACTACGCACCTCGGGATTTTTGGACAGTTTTGTGCCTAGAGGTCCGCCACTAAAGACCCGAAAAATAACCCTATTTACACCCTTGTTTATGTTTACTTTCACCAATTGGCGTAGGCGGAGAGGGTGGGATTCGAACCCACGATAGTCTTGCGACTATACGGCTTCTCCAAAGCCGCGCATTCGGCCACTCTGCCACCTCTCCTTATTTTCTCACTTTTCAGTTTGCTCTCTAGCTCGCTCTCCAGGACCCAACGGGTACCCTTCGGGTCGTGCCCGTTCGTCCACTCCGGCACCTCTCCTCTCGTATCTAAGGATATTTTACCTTAATTTTGTGTTTTTCGACGATTCTATTCTTTTCTAAAAAGCCTTTTGGTGATTTGAGAAAGAACTCTCGCTTGTAGGCTTCCTGTTTGCTACCTGTTAAGTCTCAAATAAATGTTCACATTTTTAATTTATTAATTTAGCAAAACAAATAGAAACTCTAAAAGCTAAGAAACACCAAATAAGAGGAAAAAGGTTAGATCTCAATTCTATCTTATTTACCTTCCCCCGTCATCCCGCTCTTTCATAAGAAAGGGCGGGGTCTTCAGCTGGGTGTCTAATTAACATTGATAGTTCACCACCCACTGGAGATCCTGAACCCCCTCCGACAGACGCCGGAGGGGATCAGGATGACGAGATGTTGATAACTACTAGTGGGGGATTCATATTTATTTGAAACTCAACAATTACTAAATTGTACCCATTATATTAACTTCTAAGGCCGATAAGGTCTTGTTGAGTTGGTTGGGCCGTTATTATACCTCTTTAGCTTCTCCGGTAGCTTATTATAGCAGGGGAGGGTAGAATAGGGC
>WFSR01000042.1 GCA_015485895.1 Candidatus Microgenomates bacterium
ACAACACCCACCCTGTCAAGTAAGCAATTACCAACTGCCGCCACCACCGCCACCTCCACCACCACCAGAAAAGCCACCGGCAAAACCAGAGCCACTTTTAGGATTATAGGCAAACGAATGGGCAGCTGATTTAGTAAAAGAAATGAGCCCGGCATCAAGGGCACCAATATTGCTGCCAATAGCAAAAGAGCCAACATATTCCGGCGGCTGAAGATCAAGTTTTTTCATATCTTTAGCTAACTGGTTTATGCTTCCCAAAGAAATGGCATAAGGAATAATCTCTTCCAAAAAAAGATGTTTTTCTTTAATAGTGTCCCGCCAAGCCCCGCGACGGAGATTTTCTTGAAGCCCTTTAAGAAAAAGGTAACTTTTGGTTCCCAGACTCGTTTTTTGGGGAAAATGATAAGCAAACCAGAAGTTAATAAGAGTCGCACCCACGAAAGCTAATAAAAGATAAAAAGAGAGGGAATGCAGGGAAGAAAGGGAGAATAGATCAAGATAATAAATATTCTTGAAAATGAAAGATTGAAAAAGGGCTAGCAAAAAAGCAGCCGCATAACCCCAAAGCCGGTCGTTGCTTGGGTTACGGGTGAAGTATTGGCGGAGAGTGGATTGATAAAGCTGATCCCGAGCCTTCTCAAAAGTAGGCCGGAAATGCCCCTTAAGTTCAGAAAGTTTTACCTTGGTTTTCTTTTTAAAAATACCCTTCAAAAGCGTTTTCTGATAGCTAGTTAGCTGGCGATCTTCTGGCCTAAGCTTGAAAAAAAGATAATCTGTAGCATGACCCAAGAAACGTTTCTTGGTTTTCTTTTCTATTTTTAAATATTTTCGTCGGGCTAATTCAATTATTTCGGCAACTAAATCCCGCGCGTCTACTTTCTCATCAATCAATAGGCCAGCCTGACCGGGAGTTAGTGTCGGCGGCGGAGACGAGGCGGTAATATCAACGGTGAGATGTTGAAAAATACCTTTGAACTTGCCAGAATTATCGGGCAAATAGTCGCGACCGCGGAGAAACCAAAAGAGAAAAAACAAAAAGGTTCCCAGTAAAAGCGGAAAGAAAAGGCGGAATTTTTGCAACCAAAGAATGGCTGTCGGCGGCGGGGTGATCCCTTGATGAGGAGGGAAGATAGCCATAATGGTTAGGTTATCGCCCCAGCCAATGGGTTTAGGGTAAGTAACCAATAGGGTATGCTCATTTTTCTTAATCATTCGGCAAAGCCGATCATTACCACCAACTGGCCCAGAGTAACAAGCATACTGGCTAATAGGGGCCGGCGAATGGAGGGTAGCATGGACGTTATAGAGGGGAAATTGCCAGCCTTCACCCGCAATGTCCCAAAGGAGCTTGAGGTTGTTTTTGGTTTTATGGACTGGGTGGCTAATTTTATAGACGATGAGATATGTTCTGTTGCCGGTAAAAGTCTGGTGCGGATCGCCAATGCGGATAACTAGTTTTTGTTTATCGCTTCTGATTTGGTAATGGTAAGGGCGTCCCCTAGGGTCAGTTACAGCAATAATCTTTATTTTTTCTTCAGGTGAGTTAGGGAGGTAGCGGTAAATGCCATGGCGAGCTGTGTCGGTAAAATAGGCGACCGCCTCTTTAACAGTCAAAGAGGCGTCAGAATTGATTCGGATGTTAGAGGAAAAATTAGCCCATTCTTGGGCAAAACTGACGCTTGGAAACAAAAAAGCAATGGCTATCAAAAAGCTCCAAATTGGAATAAGCAGTTTTCGCTCCACTCTTTATTATACCCCGCCTTTTAGGGTGTAGGACTTAAGGAAGCGGTGGAGAAGCAAAAACGGACAATTGTTTTATGAGTGCTTAACGTGGCTTGTACCACGCAATTTCTATTGTTCAAGCGCGGTCTATAAAAATACTCTCTATGAGTAGCAGGATCACGAGGGATCTGTTTTAGATAGCCCGTTCTTTGCAATTCTTGAAGGTTAGAAGGACAGCGCCCTTTTTCTAAGCAAAATTGCCGGGCCGTACTCACAATTTCCGCTACATCAGCACGGCGCTTAGCATCCGCAGCTTGATCTAATTGGTGTCGCGGTTTTTTCGTGGTCAGAAAAAGGCCAGAAAAAATGGGAATCAAAAAGATTAACAACAGCAAGGCAAAAAGAACGACCTTCCGCCAAAGTGGCAAATGGCGGACCTTCACTGCTCTAGTGTGAGCAATTTTATCATGCCAAGCAAGCTTGTGTTTGTTAAAAATCACCCAAAGATAGCCTAAATTAAAAACAATTCCGGAAACTATTTTTCCGATAGTTTCTCTAATTATTATGCTCTTTAGGTTGGGTGTTCGCCCTTCGTTATCAATAATTTTAATGCCCAGGAAGCGCTTCCCTAAAGTGGCCTGATATTTCCAAAGAAAGAAGATATTGTAACCCCACCAGAGCAAAAGAAGAAGAATATTTGCGGCGAAAGACAAGCGTACTGGCAAAAGTCCTGCGTCTGGAGTAACCAAATATCCAATTAAAATATATAGGGGCACAAATAAAAAACCATCAATAAGTAGGGCTCCAAACCGTAATAAAAAACCTGCTGGTTGTTCTTCATTTATCCCTACTACCCTATTGATGTCTTCCATTTCCAAAATTTTATCTTGCGAGAAAAAATTTGTCAATAAAATAGGATAACTGACTGCCTTCTAGCTAGATCCTGCCTCCGCCAGCGCCCAATGGAGGAATTCTCAACAAACAACCGATAACTAACAATAAAAATGAACACTTAAAAGTGATAAAAAGAGAGGGGGTTTAGCCATCCATAAACTAAGGTTGCGTGATATAATAATTTAACATGGAATTTGCCCTAACTTTTCTTATTGCCTGGGGGATACCTTTTAGTATTATCCTTTTCATAACCGGTGTGATCTTGGGGATATGGAAAAAACGCTGGAAAATGGCTACTTCTGCCGTTTTGCTCTTTTTAGCCATAGTAATCGCTTCCATTATTATTCAGTCGTATCAGTCGTATTTTCAAGGCAAACTGCAAACCTCAAAATCTTGTCCTCGTCGGTGCGGGATGGCTAACACGCATTGTATTACTCCTACCCCGGCCTTAGCTCGCAACCAAATTATAACTGGGCAAACAATTGAGGGCAAAAGATATACTCTCGTCAAAACGCCAAAGGAACCTAACTTCGTTTATCTAGTTCAGGATGATGGTGGTGGCAACCCCCACTTAGTTTGGCCTTCTCCAATCCCGGTGAATCCCAAATGGATAAACAGTTTTTGGTATTCCCCCCAAAAAAACAAAATTTTTATTGTTGAACGTTATGCTCCAAAATTCGCAGTTTATAATTTTGAGGAGGTTGAAGTTTTCTGGTCGCCAACAAATTGGCAAAAACGCACCCTGGCTTTCCGCCAAGAAGGCTTGCATAGTCATACCTACATTCTCAAATATTATCCCCAACAAGATTTTCTCCTTCTCCAAACCTCGACTGGTAATGAATGCGAAGACCATACTCAAATTTGGGGAATACAAAAAGGGCATCCTATAGACATACTTAAACCTTTTATAGCTAGTTGCAGTCGCCAGACTCCTCGCCGCTATCTTGGTTTTAATGGCCGCTTCCTCTTTCTTATGGTTACCCCCTCTGCTACAGACAAGAATCCATCTACTCCAACCTTAGAAAGAATAGAAGCTTTTGACCCTCTAACTCGGCGGACAGTGTGGGCAGCGACTAATAGAAATGTCACCCTCTGGGGCAACAATCATTATGCATATTATTCCGTACGAAAAGATCTCGGCGGTATTCTTTTTAGAATTGAAACGAAATCCAAAACAAAATTTTATCTCTTTGATTGGAAGACCAGGCAATTTCGCCAGTTAAAATCTGTCCCCCATTTCTCTTACCCCCTAGGAGGCGGGAAGTGAAGGTTAAAATGGAACCAAAAATGAGTCTCACCAAGGCGCTGTCATCGAGAAGGGGGAGAAAAAGGAAAATTAAGAACAAAATTAGACTATCAACCCAAGTCGTTGCTATTCGTTTCGTCTACCTAATTTTTTTAATGCTTTCTTTTTCCCTTGGCTGGTTCCTCTCTAAAAAGCAAACAGTCCAACGAAGCCCAGTTATTACCGAGCAAAAGGCACAAAATAGGTTAAATACCTATGTCAACCAAAAGTTCTATTTTCTTTTTCAATACCCTGATTCCCTAAAAAAACTACTTAGTTGAAATGTGCCCTGTCCAGGACATACTATACACTTTTTAAGATTTAATTTGCTAAGTGTCCTAAGCATGGCGATAGTTTTTTGCAATAAGCTAAGTATAATAACAGGTTGGATGCACCTTTAGAATAATACGAATCCTTGATAATCGTGATTTAATGTTTCGAATTTAAAGAATGATTCGACCAAGGAGGAGGCGGCTAGTGAAGGTAAGAATGGGACCAAGAATAATTTCTACTAAAGTGCCGCCATTGGGGAGAGGAAGAAAAATTAAAACTAGAAGCAAGATAAGACTATAACGATTGAGAGTAGGTTCTAGTTCACCGGCTAGTTGGGGCGGCAAAAAGCCGAGTAAAATTTTACTTCCATCAAGAGGCGGCAGGGGAATTAAGTTGAAAATGCCCAAGCCCAAGTTGAGGATAACTGTTGCTTGGAGAATAAAAGCCAAGGGAGTTAAGAGGGGATTGAAGAAAAATGGCTGGCCGAGGCGGAAAAGGATGGCGGCTAAAAAGGCGGTGAGGAAATTGCTAGCTGGGCCAGCTAAGGCGATAAGGGCTTCGTCGCGGCGGGGATGGCGGAGGTTAAAAGGATCGATAGGGACCGGCTTGCCCCAGCCAAAATGGAAGATAAAAAGAGCCAGGGTGCCGAGGAGGTCAAAGTGGGCTAGGGGATTGAGGGTTAACCGGCCAGCCAAACGGGGAGTGGGATCGCCCAATTCATCAGCCAGCCGCGCGTGGGCGTACTCGTGGACAGAAAGGGCAATGACCAGAGCAATGAGCCAGGAGATAATAACCATTGTCAAAACGAGCAACCTTTGCTATAGTATACAGGCTATTTATTAAGAAAACAAATATGGCTTCTTGTCAAATTTGTGGTCGTCACGGACATATTGGGAGAATTTCTCGCCACCGGCGGGGGATTGCTTCACATAAATTTGCTAAACAGGCCCCCAAAAAAAGCCGTAGCTTTGGGGCAAATTTGCAGAAAACCACCTTTTATATCAACGGCCGGCGAATCACGGTAGTGGTTTGCACTCACTGCTTGAAAAAATTGCGCCGGGCTTCATTAACAGAAAGGATTAAGTTACTCCAAAAAGCAGTTGGGCATATTAGTTTGAAAAAGCCGGCCAAAAAAGAGACGGCGACTAAAACTGTCAAGAAAGAGAAAAAGAAAGAGAAAGCAGTTAAAAAGGAAAAAGCGGTTGAGAAAAAGAAGCCAGCTAAGAAAAAGAAAAATGCCCAAAAGTGAAATTCTCCCACCGATGGTGTGGCGGGGCTCTATCAACCTACCACCAGCGTTCTTAGATGAGAAAACGCAAAGAGTGGAGATCGATTGGGGATGTACAATGTCTGAAGCGGCTCAGGTTTATCGAGAAATAAAAGAAGAACTTAGGAGATTGCTAGAGGAATCCAACGGTGTCAACGATATAAAAAATAATGGCTAAGCTTTATACCCGCCAAGGTGATCAGGGCCAAACGCAGGTTGGCCGGCAAAAGTTAGCTAAAAGCGCTCTCTTATTAGCGGCGATTGGTAACATCGACGAACTGGTGGCTTTTTTGGGTTGGGCTAAGGTTGCTACCCCGCCGGCCCGGCGGCAAATTGAAACTATTCAAAAGGACTTGCAAACTATCAGTAGCCTTTTAGCCGGCTATCCGGTTAAATTCCCGGCCGAAAAAAAAGTAGCCCAGCTAGAAAAGTGGATTGACCGAGTTTGGGGGCCGCGCCGATTAGACCATTTTGTTATCCCCGGGGCAAATGAGGCTGAAGCTCGCTGGCAGATTGCCCGGACAATTTGCCGCCGGGCCGAGCGGTCGCTAGTCCGTTTGCGCCGCCAACAAACAGTGCCGGCACCACTGTTAGCTTACCTCAATCGCCTCTCTGATTTTTTGTTTGCCTTGGCTGTTGCTAATTGGAACTAGGAACTAAAGCACCAAATCCCAAGCACCAAATTTCAAACAAATCCTAAATCCTAATGACCCAAATCCTAAACAATGACCAAATTACCAAATGATCAAATGACCAAAACAAAAGAGAGATAACAAAGATGTTTTGAACATTTGAATTTTGATCATTTAAATTTGTTTAGTCCGCCAGCTGGCGGATTAGGATTTTGGTAATTAGGATTTGTTTGTAATTTGTGATTTAGGATTTGGAATTTATATTAAGGCGGGATGTTAAAATAGACTATGATCATTGTCTACCCCGACTCTCGTTTGCGAACAGTGGCTTACTTTAATCGGTGGAATTTAGAAGCCGAACGGGTGGCGGAAAAAGTTGGCCGTGAATTACAACGCGCCAAACACGGTATTGGTCTAGCCGCTCCCCAAGTTGGGGAAAAAGTCCGCCTTTTTGCTGGCAAAAACTTGCAATTGGCCGGACCAAAAGCGCCAAAACTAGAGTTGGTTATCAATCCCCGCTTTCAGCCGTTGGACCAAAAAACTTATCCTTATTACCGCCAGCAGGATCACCATGAACCATTTTTGGAGGGTTGCCTTTCCCTGCCTGGCCTTTGGGGGGCGGTTAAGCGCCATCTTCAAATTAAAGCTTCCTGGCAAACTTTGCGGGCCGGTAAACTTGTTAACCGGGAGGCAATTTTAACCGGTTTGGCGGCTATTGTTTTTCAACACGAGCTGGACCATCTTGATGGCATCCTTTTTATTGACCACATCCGCCAAGCCAACGGTAGAGTTTACCGCCTCAAAGGGGATCAACAAATTGAAGTGCCCCTGCCGACCGATGATCGGCTAACGGATTAAGATTTTCCGCCCGCAATAACGGCACCGCCCTTTTACATCAAGCCCGACCATTTCTGGTTGCCAACCGCGGCGGCGGACAACCAAATGACCACAAGCAGGACAGTAGGTATCGCCTTCGCTATAATCGGGCGGGGCCCAGACATAGACATAGTGAAGGCCAATCTGGCGGCCAATTGCGGCTGCCCGTTGGAGGGTTGTTTTAGGGGTTGGCGGTAACTTTTGAAACTCTGGATCGGGAGCTAGGTGGGGCTCAAAGCGGGAAAGATGCCAGGGGGTATCGCTGTCTAGATGAGTTTTGATCCACCGGGCCAAGGGACGAATTTCTTTTTCCAAATCATCGTTGATAGTGGGGATGATAAGGGTGGTTATTTCAATAAAAATGCCCTTCTTTTGGGCATAAGCAGTGTTGGTAAAAACTTGCTTTTTAAAAGCTCCCATCCGCCGGTAAGTGCTGGCCCGGTAGGCTTTGAAATCAATATTGGCAGCGTCGATGTAGGGGCCAATGGTGTCAATCCATTCCCGGGTCCAACTACCATTGCTGACCAAAATTGTCTTCAACCCCTTTTTTTTAGCCAGACGGGCGGTATCGAGAACAAATTCGGCGTTAATAACCGGTTCATTATAGGTAAAGGCAATGGCTGAATAACCCTTTTCTTTAATCGTGGTTACTAATTTTTTGGGGGTGATTCGAGAAAATGCTTTGCCCTGGCGGAGTTGGTGGAGAGCTTCCTGACTTTCCGGGCCCCAGGCAATTTGGTAATTAAGGCACTGACGGCAGCGAAAGTTACAACCAAAACTGCCAATTGAGGGGACCAGCATCCCGGGATAAAAATGGTAAAGAGGTTTCTTTTCGACTGGATCGACCTGAATGGGAGTTGAAATTATACCGTAGGTAAGGGATTTTATAACCCCATTTTCGTTGCGGCGCGTTTGGCAGATGCCAATTTGGCCTGGTTTGAGCACGCAGCGGTGTTGACAAACTAAACAGCGGGCCTCTTGGTGGGGTAATTTTTGCATTAACATTTTTCTCATTATAGCAGTTATAACTATTAAGAAAAACTATGCTTTATTTTTGCCAAATTATATCTTTTATTTTTTGCTTATTACATTAATCAATACAATGATATTTTTAGTTGTTTGTCTAAATTATAAAGGTATTAATACAAAAGTAATATTATTAGAACTAATTCAGGTAATAACAACTATTTATAGTGATTATATTATTTGTATGTTTCTCGCTTCAATGCTGTTATTTCTGGAATTTTAGCTGGTTGTTGATGTTCTCGACGAGCTAAGTGAAAGGCAAAATATTGACCGGCATTCATACCCCATAAGATGCGGGATATTTTGCTTTTTAACGGCGGTAGGCGCCAATGGAAAGCGGCAATTTTTTTCTTGTCAGCCCAATCTAGCCAAGGAGCAAAAGCTTGCCGAGGAGAAAAAAGAAAAAGAAGTCCTGCCGGTGAGCGGAGCGCTTCTGGTAAATGATGACGGGCATCAGGGTCGGGAACAAAACAAGCAGGATATTTAGCTGTTTCCTGAAGTTGATTTTGCCAAAATTGCCCTAGGCCCCAGAACAATGGTCGGGCTAACAAAAAAACAAACGGATGATGTTGGAAAAATTTAAGGAGAGATTCTAAAGGTGGCGACGAAAATGAAGGTGCCTGTTTTGCTGTCTTAAAGGCTAAAGGATAAATAAAACGGTGAAGGCCGATTAAAAATCCTAAACTAAATCCTACCCCATAACGCGGCTGGCCAGATGGGTTAAGATTACCAGGCAGTCGGAAAAATGGGATCTTGTCTTGTTGAAAAAGCTTAGCCAGTGGTCCTCCACCGGTAAGGCCAAGAATGCGCAAATGTTGCTTACGAATCTGCTGGTAGAAATGAATAGTTTCTTGTGTTTGGCCTGAATAACTGGCAACTACTACGGTGGTGTTGGAAATCAAAAAACCTGGTGGTGTCGGTTGCGACCAAACCCAAAAAGGGGTTTTGTTTTTTTGGCTAATATAACTTTGCCAAATTTGAGCGCCTAAAGCTGAGCCGCCCATGCCCATCCAAAGCATTGCTGTCTGTTGGCGAGAAGCAAACTGTCGGCCAAATTGAGCTCCTGCCGCAATTTGTTTTCCTAAAAATTTTAAACTTGCCTCTACCGTGTCCATTATTTTAAGATAGCAAGAATGAGGAAATAACTCAAAAATTAGTCTTACCCAATCAAAAATCGGCCTAAAAGAAAATCCTTATCTAATTAAGATTAATTTATACCCCGCTCTTGCAGGTATGAGTTAGGTTTCAGTGGATAGCAGATTGCTGCTAGAGTCGCCAGGCATCAGCTTCTCCGACGTAACGTCGGAGAAGCTGATGCCTGGCTCCTCTTTCTATTGTTGATACGCCATGTGCTTGTTATCCTGCCCATATACGCAAGGGCGGGGATGACCAAGAAGTATATAATTGAGACGATAAATAAGGCTGGTTATTAATCCCAATCCAATTCTTCGATTAGGTGGGACCCATACTTGTGAGCCTGGGGATTTTTTATGCTATAATGCCCCTATGAGCACCAAGAGAACCTATCAGCCTAAAAAGCGCCGCCGGGCCCGCAAACACGGCTTCCGCCAGCGGATGAAAACTGCCGGTGGCCAAAAAGTCTTGCAACGCCGCCGCCAAAAAGGGAGGAAAAAGTTAACCGTTAGTTCTCCACGCTAGTGGCTTTAGGGCGAGAATATCGTCTCCGTCGAAAAAAAGATTTTCAGCTTTTACAGGAAAAAGGGCAATTTGTCCGTGGCCACTTTTTTCATCTTCTATTCCTTGTTGGCAAGGAGAAAAGAATTGGTATCATTGTTTCCCGGAAAATTGCCTCTCGGGCTGTTGACCGCAACCGTCTCCGCCGCCGTTTAGCCGAAATTGCCCGTCTTTCTTTATCTCGTTTTCAGCCGGCCAAAATTATCATCCTTGCCCGAAAAGCCGCCCTGACCGCTAATTTTTCCGAGCTTCAAAACGAGTGGCAAAACCTTCTCCGCGAGGCAAAGCTTTGGCATTAGTTTGGTTGCGGGGCCAGGAGTTGAACCTGATCCGGGAGGTTATGGGTCTCCCATGCAGCCGTACACCACCCCGCAGGTCGATTAATTATAGCACATTGGCAACAATACTCTAAAAATCCTCACCGTTATCAAAATTTTTGTAATCTTTCCTCGCATTAATGACGCTTAGCTGCCAAAATGTCTCTTTATCTTTATAGAGTAAGCAGGACATTTTTAGGTAATTTTCCCAGGTGTCAACCCAGACTACCTGATGTGTTATTCTACCCTTACTTTTAGCTATCTCTCCGAAATGTAACTCTTTTTACACCTCGGGGGATTTATTTTGCCCCAACCTTATCGGAGCCTTGGGCTTTAGGCCTTTAGCAGCCTGAAAGGGCTTTTCTTGGTATCTTCGTGGGGTGGCTCATCTACATTGCCAGTTCACCGCACATTTCCATCAACCAACCAGTTCCAAACCGGCAATGTTTTGGAAATCTTTCTTATTCAAAGTTAAAAGCTTAGCCCCATTGGTTACGGCGGTGGCGGCAATGGCGGCATCAGCTAATTCCATTGGCCGTGGCAAATCCCGAGCAATTATTCCTGCTAACTTAGCAATCTCATAAGTGTAAGGCAAAACTCGCAACGGGGCGATAACTGCCAGCAAAGCCTGTTCTTTTCGGCGTTTTCTTGTGCTTGTCCCCTCATACAATTCTTGGAGGCTTACCATCGCCAAGGCCAATTCCTCGCGGGGATGTTTTTCGACAAATTTTAACAATACTGATTCCCGCTTTTCCTGCAAACGGAGGTGGTCAATAATAATATTGGTATCTAAAATTACCATTCTTTTTTTCTCGCCCGAGAAGCCTTTAACTCCAACTTTTTCTTTTCCTCCCGTCTGCCTTTATCCCTGCCCCATGCCCCCCGAGTGGCTTTAAGGAGTTCCAAATAAGACGCCTTTGGCTCTAAAGAAGACAAAACCTCCCTAACCGGATACATATAAATCCCCTGCCCCCGCAAAGAAAGATTGAGGGGATCATTGGGCTTGATGTTCAGCAATTCCCTCATTTTTTTGGGAATAACCATCTGTCCCTTCCGGTTGGGAGTAACAATATATCCTACTTTCATACTAGTAATATTTTGTTACTTTTATCTTACCTTGTCAAGGAGAAAATATTTCTTTCACTGACGACCCCGAGGTTGACAGGCATTTTTAGGTCCCCCAGTGGCGGGGCTCCAGGCACAAAAATATCCCAGAATCCCCGACGCAAAGGTCGGGGCAGGCCCCCTTTTGGTCGGGGCAGGCCCGAAGTGTTCCGATGTCGCGTCGGGGATCAGTATGACGAGATTGAGTAGTTGCTACAAGTGAATGTTATCCTGAACAAGCCGAAAGTGAGGCAGTCAATTCTTTATTTCAATTCTTTTCCCGTTCTCTTTTGAAAACCAGCTTTTATCTGGTCGGCTAGCTCAACCAAGTGGGGATATGTATCCTCAATCAATTTGACCATCCGTAAACAGGACGCTCGCAGGCGGTCTTCATTATGATATCCCTCATCCCAAGCCGAAAGCAATTCCTGCTGGGCTTGGGCAAATTGGCTTTGTACCTCATCTTGATTTAGTTTTCCCAGCCGATCGGCTACCAATACCGCCTCCACCCGAGCTGTTCCCGCCGCCATCAGCGCCGCTCGGCGAATTTCCACATCCAAAGACTGGTCCTTGCTTGCCTCCAAGGCTAAATCCCGTGCCTTTTGGTAGCTGGCTAAGGCTTTTTCTAAATCGTCATGGCTGGCTTCCGGCTGGCGTTCCCAATTGCGAGCTTGAACCCGGGCCAACTCTACTGGCCAAATAAACGGTGTTCCGTCCGCCGTCCAATAGTATCGGCGCCTCTCTAATTCGGCGGCTAATTCTTCCCAAGCCGACAAAGCTTCTTGAGATTGTTGAAGCGCTTCTTTCTTCTCGGCAACATTTTCCAAAGTATGGCTCACCCGGGTTTGTTCTACCGTGGCAACCATATCCCAAAGATGGGCCACTGCCGCTAACTTCTGATCCGGCCAATTTGGCAAGTCAGCTTCTTTAACCGGGCTCACCGTTGCCAAAGCTTGGCGGCTAACTTCTATGGCCTGCTGCAACTTAGCGTCATCAAAATGTTCGTAGTCGGCCGCTGCCGCCACTCGCAATCCCTCAGCTTGGGCAATTTGTTCGACCAAATAAGCAGTTTCTCTTTCTTTCCCATTCATACTACGAATAGTATAGCATGAAAATTTTACTTTCGCTCACCGATGATAGATGCTCGTTGACAAAGGCTGTAGATATGGCTAAATCACCAGTAATTTTTCTTGTGTATAACAATTCCGGGGTTGATTTGCTTGCTTTTTTGGCAGTGGAGCCTCCGCTGCTACACTAGCGCCAGCAGTTAATCTTCTTCCGACCGGGGAGTAATTTTCAGGCCAATACTCCCGCCGTCTACAATTTTCTCCACCACTGCATTTGTGGGAGTAAGTGTTAAACAACAACCTTTTTTGCCAAACTGTTCAAACATTTTCTTAAGAGTAGGTTCGGTACCAGAAGGAAAAAGAAAAGTAGTTGGTTCTCTTTCAAGCAAGGAAAATGTAGCTGAAACTAGGGGAATAGGAAACCTGGGGGGGCAAAAAGTTATTTTAGGACCTCTCTCTGAACTATTTTCCGCCCAGTCTTGAGTTAGTTGGTTAACGAGAGTGGTCCATCGGGGAGGCAATAGTCCGCTCCTACCAGGCACAATATAAAATTCTTTTACTTCCGTTTTAGCCACTGCCATAGTTACAATCCTATAACACTGTTATTATCTCACCTAGCAGGCCGGGTGTCAACAATGCTCGGTGAAAATTAGGATGACGAAATACTAAATTCCAAGCACCCTGCCTGCGCAGGCAGGCAAGCACCAAATTCCAAACCCCGACGTGACATCGGGGCAGGCAATACCAAAATCCTAATCCGCCAGCTGGCGGACTAAACAAATTCAAATTACCAAATGACTAAATGACCAAAACAAAAAAAAGATAACAAAGATGTTTTGGCCATTTGAATTTTGAACATTTAAGCATTGTTTAGGATTTGGGTCATTAGGATTTAGGATTTGCTTGCCCCTACCGAAGGGGGGTTTGTTATTTGTTATTTGGGATTTGGTGCTTATTTGACCTAGCTCCTAGTTCCATTTATTATTTCTCATATTAATCCTTCTTCCTAATAAAAGCTTTAGGCTTTCAGCTTTAAGCAGCCCTTTAGGGCTTTTGCTTTTTCCTAGTTCCTAGTTCCTAGTTCACTTCCTTAGCCCTTAGCCCTTCACCCTTAGCTCTTTTTAACTTAGTTCCTAGTTCTTCTGTTTGCAGCTTTGGCTAAAAATTGGGATAATCAATTATGGCCAAAATTTTGATTATTGACGGCAATGCTGTCCTTCACCGGGCTTTCCATGCCCTGCCGCCGCTAACAAATAAATTTGGCCCTGTTGGAGCAGTCTATGGTTTTTTTAGTATTCTCATGCGGGCTAGCGATCAGGTGAAGCCAGACTATCTTTGGGTAGCTTTTGACCATCCCGGTCCCAATTTTCGCCACCAACTTTTTGTTGGCTATCAAGCTCGCCGCCCAGAAATGCCGGCTGAATTGCAAAAACAATCGCGCCTAACTCAGAAAATTCTCCAAAAGGCTGACATTCCCCAGGTTATAAGAGCAGGCGTGGAAGCAGATGATGTTATTGGTAGTTTAGCTACCCGCTTAGCCAAGAGACATAGGGTTTATATTCTTACCGGTGATCATGATTTGATGCAGCTGGTTTCCCGGCATATTAAGCTTGTGACTTGGCGGCGGCGGATTGCCCAATTAGAGGTTATTGACAAGGCGGCCGTAAAGCGGGAGTTGGGAATTAGCCCCAGGCAGGTTGTTGATTACAAAGCTCTAGTTGGTGATAGCTCTGACGAATATCCTGGGGTTAATGGCATTGGTCCCAAAACAGCCCGGCAACTGCTGCAACGTTACCATTCTCTTAAGAATATTTATCGTCACCTGTCGCAAATTGCCCCTCGTTGGCAGGAGAAACTGCGGCAGGGAGAAAAAGAAGCCGAACTTTCATACCAACTGGCAACCATTTTGACTAATTTAAAGATTAAGCTTAAGTTGCGCCAGGCTCGTTGGGACCAAGAGACGCTCCGCCAACTGGGTCAGGTTTTAGCCCTTTATCGCCTTCCTTCATTAGCTAGGCGGATCGATAAAAAACTAGCCCCTCTCAATGTTCAAAAAACGCTTTTTTAACACCAAATAAGTCATTGGTAATATAGCTAATTGGAGCCTAATTCTTACCGGCGTTTTTGTTGGCGGCAGGGGTGAGGCGAATCCTTTGGTTTTTAAATTCTTCCCATTCGTCACCAACACGAATGACGAAGCCTTTTAAATCACGCCGCCCTACCAAAACTTTGGTGTTTAAATGGTGGCGCTGGGTTACATTGGCGGCAGTGACAATTTTTTGCCGGCCAAGCCAAAAAGTAAGGCCAATGACTGGCCGGCGATGGTGCTGCCCTAATGAAGACCGGTAATGGCGGTAGTCGATGATATTGTCCTTTTTCAAAAGTCCCAAGCTATTGGCAAAATCGTGATCAATAGAGGTTCGGTAAGCACCGGTATCGATTTTAGCCAAAACAGATGTGCGTTGCCGTTGCCCCAACGCCTTGATCTTAATCGTTTCCAAAGTAGAAATTATTCGCAGTTTTCCTTCGGGGTTGACTTTATCGACAAAGCTTTCGCCAAAAAGAGAGCGGGCGATATTGATGGCGTGTTGAACATTGCGAACATGGATACCCTCGACCCGTAGGAGCCGTTCCCGTAAACCGGCCCGATTGCAAATTTGGATAGCTAGGCCTGGCCGGGCGTTGAGCTCCAAAACTAGAGGGCCTTTATCTTTATCTAGAACAATATCCACGCCGACAAATTTTAAGCCGGGCACTGCCTGTTGGGCCCGGATGGCCGTGGCTAAAATTTCCTCCCAGTGGGGAATGCGAAAGCCGTTCACTTTAACCATTTTTCGCCGCCGGAAATCATAGATGGTATTGGCAGGCCGGTCGCGGCGCACCCCATAGGTGGTAATCCCAGTAGCCATATCCAAACCCAAGCCAACAGCTCCTTGGTGGAGATTAGCCTTGCCCTTAGACTCAGCGGTAGGAAGGCGTAACATGGCCATTACCGGAATTTGGCGGTAGACAATAACCCGGATGTCGGGGGTGCCGCTGTGGGTGAAGCGCAAAAATTTTGGTAAAATTTTTATCCGCTCTTCAACCAAAACCCGATCGGGGAAGTTGTGGAGACTATATTTGCCCTGGAGAATATCTAAGGTGTGGTAGCGAAGATCGCCAATATTAACTTTGCGCCCGTCCATCAAAAACCATTCGCCGGCCCATTTAGCCTTCTTTTTGATGATTAAAATTCCTTCGCCACCGTAGCCACTTATTGGTTTAATAACAAAGCCGCTGTTGATTTGGTCCCAGGCAAAGTTATTAATATCCTCTTCTGTTTTAAGCAAAGCTAAGATCTTGGGCACCGGCACACCAGCTTTTTCCATGCGCCGCTTGGTTAACAACTTTGAATCAGCAATGCGCCGCCCCCGATTTTGGCGCAAAAAGTACCAGTTACGGGCGTTTTTAGTCAGGATTTGTTGCCGCCAACCCATTTTAGCGCCGGGAGAAAATTGAATAAAAACGGCGGTATTCTAAAAGGCGGAAGCCAGAATAACGGCCGATGATAACATTGAAAATCAGGCCGGCAAGGAGGGCCAGCTCAGGGTTGAGGAGGACTAGCTGTTGGAGAAGATTCCATTTCATTAAAATCGCCCCTAAGATTGCTAAAACTAAAGTTGCTGAAGTGAGCCTCATGGCGGCTCGCTGGCTTTTCCCCAGTTGTGTTCGGGTAAATTCCTCAGCTAAGAGAACGAAAAAGAGAATTGGGAAAATGGAGACTTTAGAAAGGGTGGTAATGCCTAAATAGGGAGCGGCGACCAGGGCTAAGAAGGTGGCCAAAGCGGTGAAAGTGAGCACGATGGCCCGCCGTGGCCAGTAGTGAAGACGTACCGGCCGAAGCCAGCGCCCAACTAAACTGTTGACAAAAACAATGGTGGCGAAGAGGAAGAGGCCGCCGACAATACCGGTGGCTAAAAAGGTAACGGCTAACATTGCTGGCATAAATAAACCAAACCCGGAGAGGCCGACAAAATATTGAAGAACCCCAACTAGGGCTCCTACCAAAGGCAAGAGGAACAAGAGAATAATGGTGCTTGGCGAAACCCCTTGGGCGACAGCTTTCCGGATAAGGTAACGGAGGAAATTGGTTGGACCCAGAGGAGCAAGGCGTTGGTGGAGAATTATTTTGCGGAGAGCCTTACTTTTTATCTCTGGCGGTGCAGCAATGACGGTTGGAGTTGGGGATGGAGTGAAGAAAAGAGGGGGGTAGCTAGCTACCGCCATAACTTTTGGTTTCCCTGCCCAAGCAAAGACTATAAACAAGAGAATAGCGATGGCTATTTTTGGGAATATTTTCATCTTGCTATTATACCTTCTCTTTGGTTTGGAGGCAATGCAAGTTGGCGGGGGTGTTGTGCCTGCCCCTCACACCACCCCCATGATTTGACTTTTGGGGGCAATTGTCTATAATTAGTTTAGAGGGCATTGCTATTCGCATTCCTGCCTGTTTTTGGAGTGGCGGTAGCGATGCTCTTTCTTTAGCTTGTCAACAACAATTTACTCCCTAATTGGACAGCTTTCCTTAATTGCGCCTGAACATTAACCTGGGCAATATTTTTCTCTTTTTGCCTATTTTTCTGCCAAAACCAAGTTTTCATTTTCATCATACACTTTTATAGCACCCTGGTAAAAACTTGTCAAGTCCTATAGTTTCTAGACCCCTGTAAATTCTATATCTTATAGTTTATACTCTGTGTAATTTAGGTATGAAATTAGCCCCTCAGAGCTAGTTTTGAGTTATTGTGGAAAACTTTTTGGGGAAAACTCTGGTGGGGATGGTTGACTGTTGAGTTCCAAATAAACATTTACACCCTCTACTAACGGTTATTAACACCTTGTCATCCTGAACTCGTTTCAGGATCTCCAGCAGGTGTATTCCTAATAATGGTGGTATAACAC
>WFSR01000043.1 GCA_015485895.1 Candidatus Microgenomates bacterium
TAAACAATGCTCAAATGACCAAAATTCAAATGTTCAAAACCTTTCTTTTTCTTTTTCTTTGTCTTCCGTTTTGGTCATTTAGTCATTTGAATTTTGGTTTTGTTTAGGATTTAGGTCATTAGGATTTAGGATTTGTTATTCCTAGTTCCTAGCTCCTAGCTCCATTCTTCTTCTTTATTAAAGCTTTAGGCTTTCAGCTTTCGTCTTTAGGCAGCCCTTCAGGGCTTTTGCTTTTTCCTAGTTCCTAGTTCCTAGTTCCTGTTTCACTTTCTTAGTCCTTAGTCCTTCGCCCCTAGCCCTTCGTCCCACAGCGCTAGCTGTACCTCGCCCTTCGCCCTTTTCTTACCTAGTTCCTAGTTCCAAAATATACTGGATGCTACAATAGGCCATGGCAAAAACATTCTTCATCCGCACTTTCGGCTGTCAGATGAACTTCGCTGATAGCGAGCGGATACGGGCCCGCTACCAAAAGGAGGGTTGGCAAGAAGTCGCCGGTTGGCACCAAGCTGATCTAATTATCATCAACAGCTGTATCGTTCGCCAGTCGGCCGAAAACCGTGTTTATGGCCTCATTAACCAAATTCGCCAGTCTGGCCGCCGGCCAAAAATCATCGTCGCCGGTTGCCTAGCTGGTTGGGCGCGGCGCGACCCCCGAGGCAAAAATTTGCGCCAGCTCCAACGCCGTCTCGGCTCAGATGTCGCCATTATCCCCAACAACGAACTAGCCGGCTTCGAAATCACCCCAACCCGCCAATCCCATCGTGACGGTTACGCCTACATTCCCATTTCCAACGGCTGCAATCATTTTTGCAGTTATTGCATTGTGCCTTACTCCCGAGGCCGTGAGGTATACCGGCCGGCTGACGACATCCTCCGCGAGGCTCACTGTCTCCTTAGCCGCGGCCAAACTTGGTTGATGCTTCTAGGCCAAAATGTCAACAGCTGGCAGGGCAAAAAGCCTATTGAAACTTTTCCCCAACTCTTGGCTGCCGTAGCCGAAATTTCCGGTGTTGAACAAATTGCCTTTCTTTCCGCTAATCCCTGGGATTTTTCTGATCGCCTCATCAAAGTTATTGCCAGCCATGCCAACATCAGCCGCCAAATTCACCTCCCCCTTCAATCAGGTGATGATGAAATTTTACGGCGCATGAGGCGCGGTTACACATCCCAAGATTATCTTGATCTGGTCCAAAAAATTCGCCAAGCTATTCCCGATGCCCAAATTAGCACCGATATCATTGTCGGCTTTCCCGGCGAAACCAAAAAAGCATTTCAAAACACCATTAAAGTTTGCCGTCAGGTAGGCTTCAGCCGAGCTTTTGTAGCCCGCTATTCGCCGCGGCCGGGGACCTTAGCTAGCAAAATCTACCCTGACGATATTCCCCCCAAGGAAAAAAAGCGCCGCTGGCGGATTATTGATAAAATGATTAATCAAGACCAGAAAATTGCCAGGTAACCAGTTTTCTCTTCTTAACATTGACGGCCACCTACTCAGATCATTACCTATTTATTTTATGCCCACAATATAAAGATTTGGGGGGCGATGAGGAAAAAGTGAAGTAAGAACCAATAGTTTTTCCCCATCCGGCCATGGGTAAGCAAAACTGTCAATGAAAGGCCCATTGAAAAGTGCCTGCTTATTTTGGCCGTCACTCTCAACTACCATAACCTGGTGGTGGTTGATAAAAACAAGATGGTGAGCTGTTAACCAACGCACCGGCTGATAATTAAATCTGGCTAACGTCTCAAGGAGAGTTTTAGCTGGCTGGAGACGTTGTTGGTCAACTCCTAAATCATCAGCGCTACCAATCTGAAAGTTGGTATCTTCTTTGCGGTTATAGACATAAATGTAGCCGGGTTTAATCTGGCGCGTTTCCGGTTGGTCGGAACGAGCCGGGGGATGGGGATTAAGATTAGCAGGAAGGGTAACTTTTCTAGTAGCCAAGTAAAGAACACTCTCGCTATCGGGCGAGAATGTAATTAGAGTAGCCGCTTTACTAGCCACTTTTTGCCATCCTTCAGGGAATAATGCCCATTGTTGTCGTTGTTCCTGATTTTTTTCAAAACGCCATTTTTTGAGAATAAAAGGAAGGCGAAAAGAAACATCGTGAAGCTGATCATTGCTAATTAAGCGGCTTGCGGGAAGTAAATATGCGGCAGCAACTGTCCCGGCCCGGCTAAAGTAAGCCAAAACCTGTTGGCTGTCAGGGCTCCAGACAAAATGGGCTTTTTCCCAGCGGTGCTGGTTGTCGCGACGAGTCAATTGTTGAGAATTACTACGGACGATATCTAAAGGAGAACGCTGGCTTAGGTTATTCACCCAAATGCCATTCTTGCTTTGGGCAGAAGCTGATGCCACGGCATAGACTACCCGACCACCGTTTGGCGCCAGCTGGGGATTAATGGCACCAGTAAAAGTAAGAGGCTTGAGATCCGGAGTACTGCAAAACAGATAAGCATTTATTTGTTTGACGATCTCTTTTTTAACATTGACTGTTTTCTCCCAAGGCAGGTAACCATCCTTAACGATTTTAAGCCGGTAACGGTTAGGAGGAAGATTGAGGGTGTCGTCGGTAGCAGTCACCAACTTATCATTGATGAAAACAGAAGCGCCCTTAGGGTTAGAATTGACAACCAGGAGGCCACTTGGTTCCAAAAGCCCCCGCCGCCAGTCAAGACGGTAACCACGAAGAAAGTAGCTAGCAACGACTACGCCAACACCAACAAAAACAAAAATTGCCAAGAAAACTAACCAAGGCCGATATTTTTCCATCTCCTATATGATAGCACAAGCATTCTAAGGAGCCAGCTGAGCATCTGATTTACATTGTTAATTCGCCACTTCCTGGAGATCCTGAACTTTTCCAGACTGGCCGTCGGGGAAAATCAGGATGACATTTTTCTTCACGTCATGCTGATCTTGCCGAAGGCGAGGTTCAGCATCTCCAGCGTGTGTCTTATTTACATTGTTGGCTCACCACATACTGAAGATTCCGCCTTTGCACGCAAGGGCGGCGGGATGACGAGGTGCTAAGCTCCAAGTTCCAAGCTTCAATTACCGGCAAGTTATTTGTTATTTGTTATTGTCTGGCAACTCACCGGTGTTCCCCTTGCCGGGGTTGGCAAGAATTACTCCGTTCCATCCAGAATTTTATCCAAAAGGCTATTGGCACGGCTGATATCATCAGAAGTTGTCAGGGGTTGCCTATGAAATTCTTCAGATGTATAGCGCTCCACAAATGCTTCTATTTCTTCTCCAAATTCTTTAGGAATGTCGCCGTATTCTAAGCCTCTTTCTAAATAGCCAATAAGGCCATGCCACCAGTTCCTTCTCACTTTAAAACGCCCCTGACCATGTAAAATTTCCTCAGGAATTTCATCTGAATATCCGTCCCGTAGACATCTGAGTCTTTCTATCATCCCCCTGTCCGTCTCTGTAAATTGGCAAATTTGGGAATTTGAATATTCCGGCTTTGCTCTCCCCATTTACTCCTCCTTCGGCTGGATGCCAAGGAGATAAAGAACAGCCTCTTTGCGGTAACGCCGGTCGCCGCGGGAGTTGATGCGGATAGCCGGCAGCTTGCCCCGCTTACCCCAGCGTTTGACCGTCAGCGGTGAAACCCGCAAAAGTTGGGCCACCTCACGAACCGTTAGCAGGTCGGGTAAATTGCTCAATGATAGTTTTTTATCTATTGCTTTATCTTGCGCCATATTCTGATATGTTTAAAAGTTATCAAATTACTATTTTCTTTCCTTTAACTATTAAGAGTATAGCAAAGCCATAACCAGTATGTCAACTGTGCCAACTAACAACCTGCCAACATTGCCAATATTATTTCCGGTCAGTGGGGCTGTTGAATCTGATTGCCCAACCATGTTTTCAGCCGCAAAGGAGAAGGGTTAATTTGATGAAGTTGACTGATTTGCGTCACCCCCCTAAAAACCAGGGAGAGGATAATGTCCTCAGTCAGGCTGAACAAATTGAAGGGTATCGTCGGTTGGCCATAAGGTAAATGTTTCATCACCGCCATGCCGGTTTCTCCTTCAACAAAAGAGGGTATGCCAAAGGGAAGCATTTTTTTGCCCAAGTATTTGCTCCTGGCCGAGGCTTCACCGCCATAGGGTTTGAAATAACGGCCGTGCCGGTCAATGCAGTAAAGCATCCCGCCCGGCGATTCTATCGTCCCCCCGGCGACTATTCGGGAAACGCCAATGCCGCTTGCTCCCAAAGCCAAAGTGCTGGCAATATGGTCGCTGGCGCCGCCTTCAACGATAATGGGGATCTTGGCCTTGCCACGCAGTTGCCACAAAAGAATTGGCCAATCGATAACCGAGCCGCTCCTAACCCCGGTGGTGCACCGGCCGCCGCCGCCAATGCCAATATATAAGCCATCAGCCCCGGCCGCTTGCAGTTGCTCCGCCTGCAGGACATCAACAACCTGGCCGACAAAAATTTCTATTTCATTACCAAAATGCCGGCGAAGAGCCTGGAGGGTTTTGAGGGCGTTGATGCCCGGTTCAGGAGAATAAATGCGAAAAGTCCTCACCCCGACCTTAGCTAAAGCCTGGGCACGGAGAAGAGCCGGCTTTATTTCAGCTTCCAAAACCCCCATCACATTGGCCCGCCATTGCTTGAGCAAAAAATTCCTACCGGCCGCCGGCCGGCCAATTAAAACCTTGCTTGCCTCAAGGGCACGCCAAACTCCCCGAACCAAATCAACTTGGCGCTTTACCTGCCGAAAGGGCCCATTCCTGGGCACGCCCACCAAACTGAAGCATTGGGCCATAGTCGCCACCGCATAAACGCTACCGTAAACATCGGGCATGGCCGAGCCAACCAAGGGCGACCGAGCGTAACGGCCGAGCTTGACGAATGGCCCCTGCAAGAGCCGTTGGGCACGGGAAACCCGCTTGTTTTGGGAACCGGTGACCGCTACCCCTAAATCGGAAATCGACAGGGCTATTTCATCCTTGAGCGCCTTGGCCATGACTTTGCTTTTTACCTGTCGTGGCGGCTGGAATTTCTGCCTTTGCTTCGCCTTCAGAAACTGCAATCTTTGGGGGTGATTGAACACTTCTAAAAAATACTGCCGCACTCTCAATATTTTCAGCATTTCCTCCAGGGGAAGCATCCCCACTTCAAGCGTCGGCAGAAAATCAAACGGCGTGGAAAGCAAGCCCTGGCTGGGATAAGCGCCGTGGTTGTCCCGGCTTTCAACATACCAATATTTCAAATAATCGGAGATATCGGCTTCAAAAGGGGCCAGCTTTTCCTTGATAAAACTTTGCCACAAATCTAAATCACGGAAAGTCTCAAAGGCTGGTATTTTTGGGCGTCTCACATTAATATCATAAGAGACTGCAGAGAAAAAAGCAAAATTGGTTCTAATAAA
>WFSR01000044.1 GCA_015485895.1 Candidatus Microgenomates bacterium
CCCAGTTCCCTCCCCTTGAAAATAAGCGGCCAGAATAGCCTTGGCAATTGGGGCCGCCTGATAAGCCCCCGACCCGCCCCGTTCGATAAACACCGTCACCACGATTTGGGGGTCGTCGGCCGGGGCAAAAACGGTAAACCAGGCATGGCTATCGCCGCTCCCATCGCCAACTTCGGCCGTTCCCGTTTTGCCAGCCACCTGGGGCCGAAAATGAAAAAAGGGAAAGGCGGTCCCATGCGGTGAACAGGCAGCAATCATTCCCTTTTTCACTACCTCTAAATTTTGCCGATGAATAGGCAATTTCTGGCAACGAGGTTGTTCGCTGGCCAACAAATAGGGCCGGCACCAATGACCGCCATTGGCGACCACTGCCGTTTCCAAAGCCACCTGGAGAGGCGTCATCCGTAAGTCGCCCTGGCCAATGGCCAGATGATAGGTATTGCCCAAAAACCACTTTTCGTGGCGGGTTTTTTCTTTCCACTCCGGCGTTGGTAGGAAACCGCCACTCTCCCCCGGCAACCCCAAACCCGTTTTTTGGCCCACCTTAAATTTCCGCGCCCAAGCCAATAAATTATCAATCCCCGTCCACTCCCCGACCTTATAAAAATAAATGTCGTTGGACCGCTGGATGGCCTTCACCAAGTCGACTTTTCCTTCCCGCCGGCCATACTCCGTCCAATACCAATTGCTATATTCCCACTTCCCCACCCGCAAAACCCCGACATCCTCAACAATTGTCTGCGGGGTAATTTTCCCCGTTTCCAAACCCGCCAGGGCAGTTATCATCTTAAAAACCGACCCGGGATGATAAGCACTAATAGCCCGGTCCAGTAAAGGGGTGTTTTTCCAATCATGGAGCCATTGGTTAATAGCCCGGTCATCACGCTCAAAACTAAACTTATTGGGATCAAATGATGGGCTTGAATAGAGGGCAAGAACCGCTCCCGTCTTCGGCCGCAACATCACCACCGCCCCTTTGCGACCGGCCATTAACTGGGCAATTTTTTCTTGCCACCAACCATCAATGGTTGTCGTTACCGTTTGTCCCGGTTGGGCTTCTCGCCGTCCCAATTCCCGGCGGATATGTTCTCCCTTGTCTACCTCCAAAAGCCGCCAGCCTGGCTTGCCTCGCAACTGGCAATCGGCCATCGCTTCCAACCCCAACCGCCCCCGTTGGCCATCATCATCGCCGGGCCGAAATCCCGAACAGGTCAATTTTTCCTCCGCCCCGGCTGCCGTCATATAACCAGAAAGATGGGCCGCTGCCGCTCCAAGGGGATACCAGCGCCAAAAATGCTTTTCAATAATTTTGCCCGCCGCCTGGAGCCGCAAGGCTTGGTCTCGGTCCAAATAATGACAGCGGCCGTTTTGCCGTTGGCAAAAAACCAATTTATTGGTGGCAATTTTTCGTCCCTGGCGGTCCAAAATCTCTCCCCGCAAAGGCAAAATTTTCTCCCGACGCAAATGGTTGCCCGCCGCCAAAGAGGCGAACCACTGACCCTGGATAATCATCCAATCAGCCGCCCGGACCAAAAGCAAAAGGAAGCTGAGGGGAATCAACCAAATCAGGAAATGCGCCAGCTGGAATTCTTTTTCTTCCCCCATAGCCAAAGACTAAAATAGGTAACTAGCACATAAAAGAAAAGCCAGTCCCAGCCAACTCCTCGCCACCAGCCCTGCCAAAATCCCAGCCAAAAGGCCAGCTCTAAAAGATAGTTTTCGCGCCAATGCCAGCTCAAAATAAGCAAAAGAAGGAGCCACCAAAACGGCGGAACGAGAAAAATGGCCCCCAAAAGACTCAACAAAATCCCGGCCACCCCCATTTGCCATTTCATAATTTCATTCTAGCACTTTGGAACTAGGAACTAGGATCTAGGAACTAGGTCAAAACGACGAGCACCCTGCCCCGACATTTATCGGGGCAAACTCTAATTACCAAAATTCTAATCCGCCAGCTGGCGGACTAAACAATGCTCAAAATTCAAATGATCAAATGACCAAAATAAAACAAAAGACAAAGAAAAAGAAAAAGAAGATAAAGAAATGTTTTGAACATTTGAATTTTGGTCATTTGAATTTGTTTAGGATTTAGGTCATTAGGATTTTGGATTTGCCTGCCCCTAACGAGAGGGAGTTTTGAAATTTGTCATTTGGGATTTGGTGCTTATTCTTCCTAGCTCCTCCAACCTAGTTCCTAGTTCCTAGCTCCATTCTTCTTCTTTATTAAAGCTTTAGGCTTTCGGCTTTCATCTTTAGGCAGCCCTTCAGGGCTTTTGCTTTTTCCTAGTTCCTAGCTCCTAGTTCCCTTTTTAACTTTCCACTTTCCACTTCTTTTTCACTTTTCACTTAAACTTTCACTTTCTTCGCCCTTCGCCCTTTGCCCCTTGTCCCACAGCGCTAGCTGTACCTCGCCCTTCGCCCTTTTTAACCTAGCTCCTAGTTCCTAGTTCCCTTTTTAACTTTCCACTTTCCACTTCTTTTTCACTTTTCACTTAAACTTTCACTTCCTTAGCCCTTCGCCCTTTGCCCCTTGTCCCACAGCGCCAGCTGTACCTCGCCCTTAGTCCTTTTTATCCTAGCCCCCCTTGACCACTCCCACCACCAACCAGGGCGGGTGAGAAATGAGGGCTACTCGAGCCTGGCGGAAAGCACCTTCAGCCGGGCTAACGGCAGCAACTTTGCCCAACAGGAATTGCCCCCCATATCCCAATGGGGCCACCAGATCACCCGGTTGGACCCCGGCATCCTTGTCAATTTCGACCACCGCCGGCTGGCGGCCGCCTTGAAAAAGTCCCTTGGCAATCAACCCCTCCCCCGGCCGCCGCCCCGGCCGCCAAATAGCCACCGCCAAGCGAAACCGGCTATTTTTAGGCGTTAGCACCTCTAGCCGATAGTCTTTCACCCGCGTTACTTTACCTACCAATCCCCGACTATCGACCACTAACTGTTCGCGAGCCACGGCCATTCCTGCCGGAACAGCCAAAGTTAACTCCCCCCCTCTCTCGCCGATGACCGTTAGAGGGATTATTTTCTTCTTCCAGGCCGGGGCGGCGGCCATCAGCTGGCGTAACTGTTGGTTTTCGGCCGCCAGCCGGCTTATTTCCAGTTGGCACTGCTGGCGCCAAATTTCTCTCCCTTGATCCTTCTGGGCTAAACCCAAAAGCGCCCGGCTTTCTTTCGCCAGCGGGGCTAGCCATTGCCGCGGCCAGTAAACTTCCCGGCCGGCCAAATGCCCCAAAATGGCCAGCACTAAAGCAACCACCAGCCAAAGCCATTCTTTCTTCATTGCAAGCCGGCCACCAATTTAACTTTTGCCAAGAGTTGGGGATTTTTCCAAAGCGCCAGGCCGCCGCGCACCAAAGCCAAATTAGGTTTTTCCACCCGCCAAGCCGGCATCTTTAACTCTTGGGAAACCATCTCCGGCCAACCCGGCAACTGACTAAAGCCCCCGGCCAAAAACAATCCTTGTTCCAAGAAGTTGGGCGTCAATTCTGGCGGCGCTTCTTCAAGAACTTCCCGGATTGCCAAAACTATTTCTTGGGCCAGGGGCACCAAAGCCTCACGGATTTCCACCGGCCGCAACCGCAAGCTGCGCGGCAAACCGCTGGCCAAATCCCGACCCCGGACCACCAAGCTGGCCTCTTCTTTCTTTTTTTGGGGCGTCAGGCTACCAATTTTTTCTTTCAAATGGCGCACCGTGCTTGCTCCCAGCAAAAGCCCATACTTAAGCCGCAAAAAGTTAAGCAAATGTTGGTCGGCTGTCTCTCCGCCCAATTTCAAAGCCCGGCCGACCACGATACCTCCTAAGGAAATGACGGCAATTTCCGTCGTCGTCGCCCCCAAATCAACAATAAAACCACCGTTTGTTTCCTCAATAGCCAAGCCAGCGCCAATGGCGGCAAGCAGCGGTTTGTTAACAAGAAACACCTGGCGGGCTCCCAGTTGTTGCCAAAGTGCCTTAACTGCCCGCCGTTCAACTTCAGTCGCTTCACTGCCAATCCCGACAATCACCCGCGGGCCCAACAACTGGGGCCAGCGGCGGGGCAAATCACGGATAACTTCTAGGAAATGGTCCAAGAGAGCATAGGCAGCTTCAAAATCGACCACCACTCCGTGGCGAATGGGGAAAATAATTTCCAAATTAGCCGGCTGGCGGCCAATCATTCGGGCGGCGGCCTGGCCAAAAGCCACCACCTTGCCTTTGCCAAAACGCTTTTTTTGGCGGGCAATGACCGTCGGCTCTTCGATTATCAAACCCTTGCCCCGCACCATAATTCGGGTAGTCTGGCTGCCTAAATCCACCGCCAAATCATAACCGGCAAAACTTGCAAAGAAATTAGCCATACCTTAGTATAAAGCCAAGAAAGGAGTTAGTCCAATTAATGAAAATCAACACCCAGAAACTGCTTTTGTTTATTTTTAGCGGTTACCTC
>WFSR01000045.1 GCA_015485895.1 Candidatus Microgenomates bacterium
ATTCCAAGTACCAAGCACCAAATCACAAACAAACTCTAATTACCAAAATCCTAATCCGCCAGCTGGCGGACTAAACAATATCAAATGTTCAAAATTCAAATGTTCAAAACATTTCTTTTTCTTTTTTCTTTCTCTTTTGTTTTGGTCATTTAGTCATTTGGTAATTTGGTTATTGTTTAGGATTTGGGTCATTAGAATTTAGGATTTGTTTGGTTATTAGAATTTGGGATTTGGTGCTTTTATAACCTAGTTCCTAGTTCCAAGTTCCTCCAACCTAGCTCCTAGTTTCACTTTTCACTTAAACTTTTCACTTTCCCCAGCTCCTCTTGACAAATTCACATTTTGGGTATATATTCAAAATATGGGTCGCCATCGGAAACATTGTCGGGTTGCTTTTTGGCCCGAAATCCGTCGCTTTCAGCCGGTTGCTTGCCGGCACCGGCCGGCGGTGGTCCTTTCTCGGGCCGAGGTTGAGGCGTTGCGCCTGGCTGATTTCACCGGTTGGCAGCAAATTCCTGCCAGCCGCCGGTTGGGTATTTCCCAGAGCACTTTCCAACGCCTCCTCCGGCACGCCCGGCACAAAGTGGCCCAAGCGTTAGTTATTGGTCAAGAAATTCGTTTGGAAGGAGGTGAGGCAAAAATGAACGGTTTTGGTCGCGGTGGGCAAGGCGGTTTTGGCGCCGGCCCGGGTGGCTATTGTGTCTGCACCAATCCCAAGTGCGGCTACAAAGCTCCCCACCAAGCAGGCGTCCCTTGCTACCAAATGAAATGTCCTAAGTGCGGCAGCCCAATGATTCGCGAGGAAGCCGCCAGCGCCCTCAAGAACGAGTGATAGAATAGGGCATGGGGCAACTTTACCTAGGCACGTCTGGTTTTAGCTACGCCGACTGGCGGGGCAAATTTTACCCACGGGAGCTTTCGCCCCGCCAGTGGTTGGAATTTTACAGCCAGCAATTCAACAGCTTGGAAATCAACAGCACCTTCTACCATCTCCCCCGCCGGGCCACTTTTGCCAACTGGTACCGCCGCACTCCGGTCGACTTCCGCTTCGCCATCAAGGCTCCCCGCCGTTTGACCCACTTTCACCGTTTCAACATTGACCCGCCCCTTTGGCAATGGTTTTGGCAAGCTGTCCAGCCACTCCGAGAAAAATTAGCCGTTATTCTTTGGCAACTGCCGCCCAGCTTTCAATTGAATTTTAACCGCTTGCAGCAATTTTTGGACCGTTACGCCCAAACGGCGCGCTTTGCTTTTGAATTCCGCCACCCCAGCTGGTTCCAGCCGCCAGTTTACCAACTTCTCCGCCAACATAACGCCAGCCTAGTTTGGCACGATGCCCAAGCTTTTCCCCAACCGCCGCGCCAACCGACCGCCGACTTTGTTTACCTCCGCTTCCACGGGGTAGAAATCCTCTACAACTACGAATACAGCCGGGGGCAGCTGGCCGCCTGGGCCGAAATTATCCGCCAGCAATTGGAACGCCGCGATGTCTTTGCCTACTTCAACAACGACCCCGATGCCTTTGCCCCCAAAAACGCCCGGGAATTGGCCAATCTCCTCCAACAAAATTAGCCCCCCTCTAGGCATAAAGATAAACAAAAATCCCGAGGTGCGTAGTGCATTGCACCTCCGAGGTGCAGTACCCTTTGCACCTCGGGAGACGTCGTAAAATCTAGGTTTCCCAGGCACCAGCCCCACAAACCTTTTTTACCCCGATTGCAAGGGGGACTTCGTCCCACTCAAAATGACCCAAAGAAGATAATAAATAAGGGTATTATTAACTTCGGTCCGATTTTCCAATTAGGCAGGACTACCTCTTATCTTCTATATTCCAACCGGGAGATGAAAACCACCTTGTCTTTGGGAAAGATTAACTGGCAAAAGCGAATTGCTTGAAACGATCAACGACTTTCTTAAGACTTTCTTTTCCCAAGGGAGTTCGAAACATATTCCATCTCTTTCTAGTTCGCTCACGATTTAAGTAATCCCACGCCTCTCGTCCTCTAAATGTTGGTTTCACCCAATCAGTATCCATTGCCCCAAGTGTGTCTGCCTCTAAAAGGATCGTTTCCGGCATTGTTTTTGTCTCCTCAAGATTGTCGTGAACCCTAACTAAATGGACAATTTGTTTAATTTGCCCTTCGCTTAATATATCAAAGGCTCGCTCATGTAAAAACTTATCGGCCATTTCCGCTCCGACAATCATATGGCGTTCTTTCTTTGAGCTAATTTGTCCTAAACTGGCAACATCATTAAATTCGCCATAATAACCGATATCATGCAGCCATGCTGCTGTTATAAGCACGACACTATCAACCATTTCTCCACCAATATCCCCTGCTCTAACTTTTTCATTGTAATCAGTCGCTAGACGATAGACCCAATATACTACCGCCTTAGTATGGGGAACGTCAAAATCCGGCCTTCCTTTTCGTAAATAAGATAAAGCAAATGTTTTTACTGATTCCCAGAGTTTCGCCGGATAACCATTCTCGATTATTCCATTTTCAATTACCGAAAATTTTTCCTCTGGACCTATCTTTTCTCCACTCATAGCTTTAATTATACCACACTTGCCTATCTTCTATCTCAGGAACTTAATACTTCACCACATTTGTAATACTTAGTTACAACGGTGAAAATATGACGAGAGTAGATCCAAGAGAGATAATTAAGACATACAATAAGACTGGATCTGTTGCCAAGATATCTCGCTTACCAGGAATAAGCAGAATTACTGTTTACCGATGGCTAAAGCAGAGCAAAAGCATCTATAGCCGTCTCCATTATTCAATCAGAAATTTAAAAAGGAAAAGCACCAGACCAAGAACAATCCATTACGCCTTAACCAATGAAGAAAATGTTAAGATAGAAGAGTTAAAAGAAAAGTGTACATTCCACCTGGGAGGTGGAATACACTTGACACCTCGGGAGACGTCGCAAATTCTGATCTTCCCAGATACTAATCTGGCCCCACCAGGCCAAATAAATCAACCAACAAGGGGCGTGCTAAAATAGGCCAATGACAGTTTTAGCAACTAAAAAAGTCTATCCGGAACATATTTATGATTTGACCCGCCGCCAGGTTGCCAATGATTATTTGCGCCGCGAGTTGAGAAAATATCTCAGCAGCCTGAGCTCAAACCAATGGCTAAGAATAGACCAAGATATAAAGCGCTGGTTTGACCAATCACCCTATCTTTACCCCGTCCGCGACTTCTGGAATGGCTTTTGGGGTATAGCTATGGGCTTCAAGCTCAAAATCGGCCTCCTGGATTTTATCAGCGCCGAGAATATCACCTGGCAGAAAGAAGAACTTTTGGTGGATCAGCTTTATTTTGGCGGTTCTTGGCCCCCTTTTCATCCCGCCGGCGGGGAAAAATACTCTTCGGTTATGGCGGTAAAAAAGCTTTATCGCCGCCGAGATATTTTGGCCAAAGAAAAACCTTTGGCGGCCGCCTATCAAAAAGCCCGAAAGCGGTTTGGGGATTTTCCCATAATTGTTACCGAAAAGAAGTGGAATGGTAAAGTTGACCTGGTAGTTTACGACGGCAACGGCCGTTTGAACCAGGCTATTCTCAACGGAAAAACAAAGATCATTGCCTGGGTCGGCCGCTTTAACGACAAAACTTTCCGGCCGGCTAATTTTTGGGTACCCACACCCTTACTAATGGAACTAACAGTCCGGGCCCGTTCCCTCTGGCGACAAAAGAAAGGGGCTGCATTCCAAGAATTGATTGCTAGCATAAAAGTAGTTGTTGGCGATTCCCAAAGCGGCTTTTATGAGTTAAAACACCGCGCCCTTTGGGGACCGCCGGAATTTATCCGCGATTTTTGGGCCGTTTA
>WFSR01000046.1 GCA_015485895.1 Candidatus Microgenomates bacterium
ACGGTGGATGAGCAGGTTATAAAGATGCCAAACCCACAGTAAAAGGATGGCGCTAATAGCGCCGAGGAAAAGAAGTACCTTGTAGACCAAAAGCAACGATATGTGGATCATTAGGGAATGATAACACCAGAAAACGGGGTTGTCAATTTTTGTGCCAATGCTTTTGCGAACTCTTTTGGATCTTATTTTGGAACTCTAAAAGAAGAAAGAATTTGGTTTAAGAGGGAATAAGAAACATCATATGGGAGCTTTAATTCGGAACTAAAAACATAACCGGTTAGTTTTGAATTATTCAGTTTGATTACTGAACAATCGCCACAATCTCCGTTCCAAAAGTGCCTGTTTTTTTCTAGTTGTTGGTGGCATAAGCGAACTTCTTTCTGGCCGATGGTGAAGGTGTCTAATTTTCCCCCCGATGTAGAACACAGGGCTCCGCCAAAGCCGTCGCCGGAAGTGATGCGCAGGTAGCCCTGAGGACCGGAGAATTCTATAGTCCCGAAATAACCTTGGTCATTAGTATTCGGGTCGGTTGATATTGTCATAGGCGATATAACTTTAAGGTGCCAAGTAGCCGGATACTTGATAGTAAAGATGTTGCCTTTGCTGATATATGTTTTCCATTTTACAATTGACTTGTTGGTTGGTCGTGGAGAGGATGGTGAGGAAAAGGCAGTTGTTGGTGCGTGGGGCGGGGTTGTAAATACTCTGCCTGGCTGCTGCTTTAATCGAAAGCGCTTATGAATTAAAAAGCCCGTGATTCCTAAAATCAAGAAGGCTAAGATTGCCAATCTGGCAATCAACCACTTGTTTAGATTTTTTTCTTGGACTGGTGCTTTCTCTGGAAGAGAAGGGGCGCTATTGGACTGCTTAAGGGAGATGTCACCAGACTGTTGATTAAAAGTTGTCTTGTTCCTTGGCATATTAATGCTAGTATAGCACACCTGCCCCTTGATTTATCTTTTGGCGTTGGGTAGAATAGACCACAATGACAGCAAAAACAGGCGCCAAGAAGGCGGCTCCTAAAACCAAAAAAACGGCTCGGCCGGCGGTGAAAAGTAGCCACCCTCAGTTGCCGGTAGAAAAGCGCCGCCTGCGGGGTCACCGGGTCAAAAAACTCCGCCGTCAAGGTATTTTGCCGGCTAATATTTATGGCCACAACATCAAGTCGTTGATGGTTCAGGTTGACCTGGCAGAAGCGGCAAAATTTTTGGACCAATATGGAGAAACCAACGTAGTTGATATTCTAGTTGCCGGTGAGAAAAAACCGCGCCCGGCGCTGATGAAAAATCCCCAATATGATCCGGTTAGCGACCAATTACTCCACCTTGATTTTTACCAGGTTGACTTGAGCGAAAAGGTCAAGGCAGAGATTCCGGTCGTGGTCCGCGGCGAGGCGCCGGCAGTCGAGCGGGGTGAGGGA
Organism: Candidatus Microgenomates bacterium; assembly: GCA_015485895.1. Classification (GTDB taxonomy): domain Bacteria; phylum Patescibacteriota; class Microgenomatia; order UBA12405; family UBA6130; genus S016-97. The sequence goes on from WFSR01000046.1 coordinate 1,421, forward strand.
GTTTTGGTCCAGGTAATTAACGAATTAGAGGTTGAAGCCTTGCCAACAGATTTGCCCGAAGAAATCGGTGTTGATGTTAGCAAACTAGACCAGGTTGGCCAGCAAATTACCGTCAAGGATTTGGATATTGACCGCCAAAAAGTTGTTCCTCAAGCTGGAGAAGACCAGGTGGTGGTCAAGATTGAAGCGGTGACTAAAGAAGAAGAAAAACCAGCTGAGGCAGCTGAAGGTGAGGAAGGCAAAGCGGCCGCGGGTGAGGGAGAAAAACCTGCCGAAGAAGGTGAAGCGAAAGAAGGTGGAGAGAACAAAGCTGGTCAAGAAAGCGAGAAAGCGGGCGGAGAAGAAAAAGCTTCTTAATTGGCAAAGCGCCAGGGGGCATTGGCAACAGCTTGTTGGTGGCAATATTCAGCTAACGAGGGATGAACAGCTTGCCATAAGTCATGTAATTTTTCCCATCCATCGGCATAATGGGGGTGCTGGCGGACAATATCTTCCCAGTATTGGATTTGGGCTTGGGGGAGATGGGGCTGGCAATGGACATTGTGATAAATAACTATTAGCCGGGCGGCGGCGAGGAAGCCAATGACCCAGATGAGAATAAAAGTTGACCAGCGCATACTCTATGATACACCAGGTTGTATAATTAACTAGGGATGCGTAGCTCAGTGGTTAGAGCACCGATCTTATAAGTCGGGGGCCGCAGGTTCGAATCCTGCCGCATCCACAGAAGATGGAGCTAGGAGCTAGGAACTAGGAACTAGGAAAAAGCAAAAGTGGAAAGTGAAAAATTAAATTGGAGCTAGGAACTAGGAGCTAGGTTGGAGGAACTAGGTTAAACAAATCCTAAATTCTAATGACCCAAATCCTAAACCCCGACGGACATCGGGGCAAATCCTAATTACCAAAATCCTAATCCGCCAGCTGGCGGACTAAACAATGTTCAAAATTCAAATGATTAAATATCAAAACCGTGTCATTCTGAGCG
>WFSR01000047.1 GCA_015485895.1 Candidatus Microgenomates bacterium
GGTGTGATAGAAGAATTATCCAAACATGTGGTTAAAAAAACTTTTAAGGAGAGGAAGCAACGGAGAGAATTTGTGGGAAGATATAGGAAAATGGAAGCAGACAAACAACCAGATACCTGGTTCGACTATCTGGCAAGGCGCGATTTGCTAGCAGGGTCCAAGGCGACTAATTAATAGAATTTTGGACTACTAAGTGTTCATATTCATTTGAAACTCAACACCTAGCTCCTAGTTCCTAGCTCCATTTTTCACTTTCTTCGCCCTTCGCCCTTTTCTTACCAAGTTCAAGTTCCAAGTCCCAATTTGTTGTTAGTTGTTAGTTGTTGGTTGGCAGTTATTTATTGGACAAATTAGGGGCTGGTGCTTTATTATTGAATATGGCGATGCAGGCGGTAGTTCCTAGAATCAACCCCTCTTCTACTAGTGCTGAAGAAACACCACCATCAGCTAATGTTGCTGGCAATCCCGCGCCTAACCATGCTTTCTCCTCAAATCAAGCGCCCCAACCAGGCTCACCTCCTCCTAATTTGCCACCAACTTCGCCGCCGGAGGAAACGACCGGTCCAACTTTACCCCCGGAGCCTTTTTGGGGAAATAAGTTGGTTTTGATTGTCGCCGGGGGTGTTTTGCTAGTGATTCTTTTAGCTTTAGCTTTTTTCTTTTTTCACCACCGCCGCCAGCCTAGCCAACCGGTAACTTTAACCTATTGGGGGTTATGGGAACCGGCTGGAGTGGTTCAGGGGGTAATTGCTGAGTTTGAGAAAACTCATCCCAATATTAAAATTAACTATCGGCTTAGCGACCCGACTGATTATCAGGCGCGGTTGGAAAATAGTTTAGCCCGCAACCAAGGGCCGGACATCTTTCGTCTCCATGTGACCTGGCTGCCAGTTTTTGCCGATCAATTAGCCCCTGTCCCAGCGGCGGTTGAGCAAACTCTAGATTTAGACCATAATTACTTTTCGGTTGTCTCTCGCAGCCTAAAAATGGGCGGTCATTATCTTGCTTTGCCGTTGATGGTTGATAACCTGGCCCTGTTTTACAATCAGAAGATTCTCCAGGCGGCGGGTTTAAAGCCACCCCGAACTTGGTGGGGTTTGGAGGAAATGGCCAAAAAGCTAACCACTCGGGATCCCAACCAGCGGATTAAGGTGGCCGGGGTCGCTTTGGGAACAGCGAGTAATGTTGACCACTGGAGCGATATTGTTGGCCTGATGCTTTACCAGAATGGGGTTGATCTCCACCATCCCCAAAAAAGCCGCCAATCTTTGCAGGAAGCGTTAGCTTTTTACACTATTTTCTCGCGCCGCGATCATGTTTGGGATGCGACCTTGCCCAAATCCACATTGGCCTTTGCCAGCGAACGGTTAGTCTTTTACCTTGCCCCTTCTTGGCGCATTTTTAATTTGCAAGATATGAATCCCAAGCTGCGCTTTGCGACCGCTCCGGTGCCTAAATTGCCGAAGAATACCGCTGGGGTAGATATGGCCGCGGCGGAAAAATCGGGAAAATTAAACGAGATAAACTGGGCTACTTTTTGGGTTGAAGGGGTTAACCGCCACTCACCCCACCAAAAGCAGGCCTGGGAATTTTTGCAATATCTGGCTTCCAAAGCAGGTCTCCAGCGGCTTTACCAGGCCGAAAGTCAAATTCGGGCCTTTGGGGAAATTTATCCCCGCCGTGATTTAGCCAAGGGCCTAGGTGCCAACCCCCTTTTGCGGCCGTTTATTAACCAGGCCGATACCAGCTATGTTTGGTACCTTGCCTCGGCGACTCACGACAATGGGCCAAACGAAGCGATGCGCAAATATTTTGCCGATGCCATCAATGGTCTTAACCAAGGCAAAAGCGATGACGAGGTGATAAAAACGCTTTTACAAGGCATTAACCAGGTTCGCAGCCGTTACCGCCTTCCTTGATGAGTGCCGTTAAGGCCGTTTTGGCCACCGTCGCTTATAGCAACCTCTTCCGCTTTCCCCTTCGGGAGGAAGAAATTTACTACCGCCTCTTGTCTTCTCGAGCTTATTCCTGGCCAACAGTAAAAAAAGTCATTGCCTTGGCCCGCCGCCGCGGCTGGCTCCGGGAACGGAGCGGCGCTTATTTTTTGCCCTCTTGTTCTTGCCGGCCCCGCCAGCGGGGGCTCTTTTGGGCCCGGCGTAAGTTGGCCCGGGTGAAAAAAATTTTCCCCGCCGGCCGGGGGCTGCCGGGGATTAAGCTCTTGGCGGTTACTGGCAGCGTGGCCAGTGAAAATGCCTATCCGGGCGATGATTTAGATCTTTTGTTCATTACCGCCCCCGGCCGGCTTTGGCAGACGCGACTTTGGTGGGAAGGTTGGCGGCGCTGGCACCGCCAGCCGCGGCGGCCAGTTGGCTTGCCGTTCCATCGGGGACGGCGGATTGCCGATCGCCTTTGCCCCAATGTCTGGTTGGCCGGCGACGCTCTCTGTTTGCCCCCAGCCAAGCAGAACCTTTTTGTGGCCATGGAAATTCTCCAAATGAAAGTTATTTATGATGAGGGTAACTGGTATGCCCGGTTGGTGGCCGCCAATCGTGATTGGTTGGCTAATTTTTTGGCTACTTGGCTGAAAACCTTTTGCCAAAAACATCCCTGCCCGCCGCCACTACCGCGGCAACCGTTGGGCTGGCGAGAAAAGCTGGCCTATCAAGTCCAACGCCTTTATATGGCCCGTCACCGCCACCAGGAATTAGTCGGCTCCCGCTTTGCTTTTTTCCATCCCCGGGACCAGAGCCAGCTAATTTTGAAGCGCTATCGGCGGCTACTCTCGGGTTTGCTCCAGA
>WFSR01000048.1 GCA_015485895.1 Candidatus Microgenomates bacterium
GCTACAATTATTACAATCCTTTTCATCTTCCTCAATTTATCACAGCCGTAAAGCAAAAGTCAACGCTTGCCTGTGCCCTGTCCAGGCGCCGAGCATCCATTCGCATTTGTTAGCTGGCAGAGTCGGGAAAAATAGCCAGCAAATCCTAAATCCTAATGACCCAAATCCTAAACAATAACCAAATTACCAAATGACTAAATGACTAAAACAAAAGAGAAAGAAAAAAGAAAAAGACTGTTTAGAACATTTGAATCTTGGTCATTTGAGCATTGTTTAGTCCGCCAGCTGGCGGATTAGAATTTAGGATTTTGGTATTGTTTGTGATTTGGTTATTGGAATTTGGTGCTTAATTTCCCTAGTTCCTAGTTTCACTTACTTCGTCATGCTGAAATTTGCCCGTCCCCTCCGACTTGTCGGATCTGGGGTTCAGAATCTTCAGCTGGGTGTCGTACCATCATTATTGGGAATACACCCTCTGAAGATCCTGAACTTTCCCCGACTGACCGTCGGTGAAAATCAGGATGACGCAAGAAAGGCTTTAAGCTTTCGGCTTTTGGCAGCCCTTTAAGGCTTGCTTTTTCCTAGTTCCTAGTTCCTAGTTCCAATATCGCGCTGGCGGAGGCGAGGTTTTGGATAACCTTAATGCCTTCTTCAGGGTTCAGGTTGCGGCCGATAAAAACAAAAACCAATCGGTGGTGGGGCAAAAAAATAATCCCGCTGTCAGCCACCATTTTCCCTTCGCGGCCAATTTTGTGGGCCACTTTAATATTCCCCAATTTAGCCGGGCTGTAATCATTAAAAGGGGTGTTTTCCAGCCAGCCGATAAATTTGTCGGGCATTAGTTTTGCCCAAAGATAGCCAATGTCAGCGGCCGTGGTTTGGTCTTGGCTGAAGGAAGTATTTTTTAATCCCAGCGCATAGATATCATTGTCCAACTTTTGCCGGTCAAGTTGGTTGCAAAGGAGATGAAAAGCGGTGTTGTCCGACTGCTGGAGGCTGAGTCGCAAGAGGGTTTCCAGGGAATAGCGCCGCCCAGCCGGAGCCTCGCGGAGGCCGCCGTTGCCCGGTTGCTTGTCAGCCTGATGGAGAGTGACCAACTTTTGGCCGGAAATTTTCCCCGCCTGAATTTGCCTTTCCAACCAAACGGCTACCGGCAGTTTTATCAGCGACGCCGCCGGCATTGGTTGTTGAGCCTGGTATTGCCAGTGAAAAGAGCCGTCAAGATCAGTGAGCCAAATTGCCCAGTGGTCGGAGGTGGGGCGGAGCAAGGGAAGGAGGGGCGAAGCGGGTGGCGCTGGCTTGGTTGATTGGCGATAAGTTGCCAAAAGATGGAGGATTAGGGCTGGAGTGACTGTTAAAAAGAGCAGCCAAGCCAAAATTTTCCGCCGCCGCCGGGCCTGTTGGGCAGCCTGAAGCGGGGAGAGAAAATCAAGCTGGCCATCAGTTTTAGAGGCGTCCATAGCGCCGACCGAGAGTCAATAATTGTTGCCGGGAAAGGAGGCCGGTTTTGGCTCCCCAATAACTAACCACCTGGGCCGAGTTTACCAATCCCCAAGCTAAAGCCTCTTGGGGCGGGCGGCCTAAACTAAGGGCAGCAGCAAAAGCGCTGGCAAAGGCATCGCCAGCCCCGGTGGTATCCCGGACGGGCACGATAATTGCCGGCTGGTAATAGCGCTTTTTTTGCCAAAAAACGGTGGCTCCGCCCGCTCCCTGGGTTATCACCAAAATTGGGATTCGGGCCTGGCGGAGGCTTTTTTCCAATTGGGCTCCCTGGGCGGCAAAAAGTTCTTCCGCTTCGGTTTGGTTGAGAAAAAGAACGGTGTTTTGGGCCAATTGACGCACCTCTTGGCGGTGGGCTAGTTCCCGTTGGCCGGGGTTCCAAAAAACTAGCCGGCCTTCTTTTTTAGCCCGGTTAATAATTTCTGCCGCCAGCTCCAAATTGCCCTCCAGCGAGGCCAGATAATAATTTTTGGTCCGGGCCCGGGGAAGGTGCTTTTTTTCCAACCGCGTCTGACCGCGAAAAACCAAAATGGTCCGATCACCAGTGGGGCCAACTAAAATTACTGACTGGTCGGTTGCTTCGGGCTTGATAACCAGGTAACGGCAGTCAAGATTTTTTTCTTTTTTTAATTCCCGGACCACCTGCTGGCCAAAACAATCGTTGCCCAGGCGGGCCACTAAAGCTGTTTTTAACCCCAACCGCCCGAGGCCAACGGCAACGTTGCTCCCCCCGCCGCCACTGCTAATCAACCGCTGGCGAATTTCCACTTTCTCGCCATAAAGAGTGCAAATGGCAGTGTTGGCGCCAAGGCTGTGACCGGAGAGAAGGCGGAATTGTTGGGAGCTGAGAAAAATGTCGCTGGTCACCGAGCCGAAAACCAGGAAATCGTATTCCTTCACGGCAGGAGGCGGAAATAATTAAGGATTTGTTTTTTGAGGGCGGCAACGACCGGCCGGGCCAATTGGTAGTAGCGGAAGCTTTTGTTTTGGCGGAGGCTTTTTTGCCAATAATAGCGGAAAAGCCAACGGAGACGGCTGTTAACGTTAACCTTGCGGATGAGATTTTTTTGAAAGGCGGCTTCGAGGTGGGGGCGGTAAACGCCAGAGCCACCGTGGAGAGTTAACCAACAGGGGCTGGCGGCCTTTAGTTGGGCCAGGTGGCCGAGGTCGAGGTACTCAGCATGGCGCGGCCGGTAACCGTGGCGGTTGCCGCTAAAGACAGCGACAAGGTCAGCCCCGGTTTGGCAAATTTGGCGGAGATGGTCGGGGTTGGTGAAAACTTGGTCACTGTCAGGTTCGACTTCAACCAGGGTGTTTTGCCGGTGGGCCCGGGTTACCAGCTGGCGAGCCCGGCGGATGTTTTCCCGAAGAGGAAGGTCGCTGGCGTCGAGGTGGACCATGTCAAAACCTAGACTAAGGGCTTGGTTGATGAGAGCCGGCGAGTGGCCGTGGTCGAGATTGAGGAAAAGAGGTAAACCTTGCTGGCGGTAACTGGCTACTAAAGCCTGGAAATGGGACAATCCCCAAGTTTGAAAACGGGGCAGGCCCCAAAATTCAGCCTCGCCTTCGGAAACGGCGACAATCGTCGGCTGCCGGGTTTCCACAACGGCTGCGGCAACAGCCTTTAGAGTCAGAAAGCTATCGATGTTGAATGCAAACAACGGGCCCTGGCGGAGGGCCTTTGCCAATGTCATCCTACTTTAGGATAGGAAAAATTTTGCCGGGTGTAAAGGGGAGCTAGGAACTAGGTTGGAGGAACTAGGAGCTAGGTAAGAAAAGGGCGAAGGGCGAGGTACAGCTGGCGCTGTGGGACAAGGGGCGAAGGGCGAAGGGCGAAGAAAGTGAAACAGGAACTAGGAACTAGGAACTAGGAGCTAGGTCGAATAAGCACCAAATTCCAATAACCAAATCACAAACAATACCAAAATCCTAAATTCTAATCCGCCAGCTGGCGGACTAAACAAATTCAAATGACCAAAATCCAAATGTTCAAAACATTTCTTTTTCTTCTTTGTTTTGGTCATTTGGTCATTTAATCATTTGGTAATTGTTTAGGATTTGGGTCATTAGAATTTAGGATTTGCTGGCTATTTTTCCCGACTCTGCCAGCTAACAAATGCGAATGGATGCTCGGCGCCTGGACAGGGCACAGGCAAGCGTTGACTTTTGCTTTACGGCTGTGATAAATTGAGGAAGATGAAAAGGATTGTAATAATTGTAGC
>WFSR01000049.1 GCA_015485895.1 Candidatus Microgenomates bacterium
CCCCTCCTTACCTTAATTATAGCAGGAAGGAAGCGGAAGCTCAGAAAGTGAAAAATTCAAGTGTAAAGTGGAAAAGGGCTAAGAGCTAATGGCTAGGGGCAAGAGCAGCTGCGCTGCGAACTAAGGACTAAGGGCGAAGGGCTAAGGAAGTGAAACAGGAGCTAGGAACTAGGAAAAAGCAAAAGCCCTGAAGGGCTGCCTAAGGCTTAAAGCCTAAAGCTTTGATAAGAAAGAAGAATTAGTGCGATGAAGTAAATGGAACTAGGAGCTAGGAATAAAAATTACCAAGTTCCAAATCCCAAATCCCAAACAATATCAAATACCAAATACTAAATGACCAAAACACAGAAGTCTAAAAACCATCCTGTTTAAGTATTTGGTCATTTGAGTTTTGAACATTTGATATTGTTTAGTCCGCCAGCTGGCGGATTAGGATTTTGAATTTAGGATTTGTTTGTAATTTGGTGCTTGGAATTTAGGATTTGTCCCGACGTCCGTCGGGGGTTTGGTTATTGGAATTTGGTATTTGGAATTTTCTGAGCCTCAAGCTCAGAACTATTATGTTATTATGAAAGAAAAGATGAAGGGAAAAACAAACATGTCTCCGGGAGCTGATGCTTCTTTGGGGGAAAAGAATAGCAACGATTTTTCAACCCAACGGCTAGCGGCCGGAGCGACCCCTTTGGCTAATTTGCGCCGCCAGCTGGAAATGGCAAAAATTCCGGCTGACTTACACCAGCGTTTGGCAGAAATGTTAGATCAGTTGGCTATCCTTCAGGGTACGGAAAGCTTTTTCTTGAATTACCAGCGGACGGCCAAATATTTTGACTGGGTGCTTAATTTGCCTTGGAATCGGCAAAGCAAGGATATTCTCGACTTGGAACGAGCCCGTAAGTCTCTGGATGCCAGTCATTATGGCCTTGACAAGATAAAGGAGAGAATATTAGAATACTTGGCAGTCCTGATTCTCCAAAAACAACGGGGTGGCGATACCCGCCGGGCGCCAATCCTTTGTTTTGTGGGTTTGGTAGGTACTGGTAAAACCACGATGGCGGCGGCAATTGCTCAGGCTTTGGGGCGTAAATTTATCCGTATTCCCTTTGGAGGCTTGGGTGACCCGTTTTATCTCCGGGGCCAATCGCGCTTTTATCCTTATGCCGGCCCGGGGCGGATCATCCGTGGCTTGCGCCAGGTGGGAGTACGCAATCCGGTGATCCTTTTGGACGAAATTGACCGGGTTGCTGATGATGCTTTGAATACAATTATGGGGGTGTTGGTTGAACTTTTGGATCCCGAGCAAAATCAGCAATTTATGGACCATTTTATTGATTATCCTTTTGATCTATCGCAGGTCCTTTTTGTAGCCACGGCCAATAATACCAGTCGGATTGCCACTGCAGTTATGGACCGGATTGAACCGTTATCAATGCCTTCCTATTCGGATCAGGAAAAAATCGTTATCGGTAAGAAATATCTCTTGCCTGAGGCAATGAAAGAATCAGGTTTGCGGCTGGGGGAACTAACTATTGCCGATGCTTGTTGGCCGCTTATTGTCCGCCCGTTGGGCTTTGACGCCGGGGTACGCACCTTGAAGCGGAACATTGAGCGGATTTGCCGCCGGACAGCGATGTTAATTGTTAGCGGCCGGGACAAAAAAGTGGCTGTTACCCCAGAAAATATTAAAAAGTTTTTACCAAGTTGGTAAGGAGGAATTATGAACGATTTATTAAAAATTGTTAGTTTGGGCGGCTTTGGAGAAGTAACCCAAAATATGTTCGTTTATCATTATTTGCCAGGTGGCCGGGAAGAGAATGACCAAATTTTAATTATTGATGTGGGGGTTGGCTTTCCTGGTGGTGATGCTTTGGGAGTAGACATGATTATTCCCGACTTTACTTATGTTTTGCGACGTCAGGAGAAGGTAGTGGGCATTCTCTTGACCCATGGCCATGAGGATCATATTGGCGCTTTGCCATTTTTCTTAACTAAATTTAAGCGCCGGGTGCCGATTTTTACCGGCCGGCTGACAAAAGGTTTGGTGGAGGAAAAACTGGCTGAATTTGGCGTGGGGGGCGTCAAAGTTCAGGAAATAAAACCTGGGGATCGGGTGCGCATAGGAGTTTTTGAAGCCGAACCGGTTCGGGTGACTCACTCAATTCCCGATACTTATCATTATTTTCTCCGGACGCCGGTAGGTAATTTTTATCACGGGTCGGATTTCAAATTTGATCCTCATCCGCTGGATAATAAGCCCAGTCAATTAGCCCGCATTGCCCGCTTTGGCGATGAGGGAATTTTAGGCTTGCTTTCCGATTCTTTGGGGTCGGAACGGGAGGGAGTTTCGCCTTCAGAACGGGAATTGGCGTCGATGTTCGCTACCCAAATTAAAACTGCCAAAGGACGGGTTTTTGTAACGGCCATTTCTTCTAATATTTATCGCTGGCAACAGGCAATTACTGTCTCCCGGGAAGTGGGACGTAAAGTTTGTTTGGTGGGAATGTCGGTGGAGAGGAATGTCAAATTAGCCCAAAAGTTAGGCTATTTGCAAGTGCGTGATCAAGATTTTGTCGACCCGCGCCGGGCTAAAAAATTGGCTGACCGTCAGGTTACTTTTCTTATCGGCGGCAGCTTAGGCCAAGTTGGCTCTTCACTTTATAAAGTAATTAGCGGCCAGCACCGTCTTCATATTAAATCCCATGACCGGATTATTTTTTCTTCGCCTGATTATATTCCCGGGACTAGCCGGGGGCTTTACATTATGATTGACAATTTAATCAAGGCGGGGGCGGAAGTGATTTATCATGAAGTAGAAAACGAGCGCCTTCATGTTTCTGGCCATGGTGCCCGCCGTGAGCTGGCTCTCCTTTTGGAATTAGCCAGGCCGAAATATGCCGTTCCCATTGGTGGTAGTTTCCGCCAGGCACGTCAATACTTGCAATTAGCCAGGGAAATTGGTTATCAAGAAAGGCAATTACTTCTTCCTCATGAAAGCACGGTTTTAGTTTACAACCGTTTTGGGTTGACGACTGAAGAATTGAAACCGCCTTTGCGCCAAGTTTTTGTTGATGGGCTTGGTGTTGGTGACGTTGGTAAAATTGTTTTGCGCGACCGGCGGGTTTTAGCTAAAGAGGGTGTATTAGCTTTGGTTATGATTTATGACGGCCGTCAGAGGAAATTAATCCAGCCAGTTGCTGTTATGAGCCGCGGTTTTGTTTATGAAAAGGAGAACAGGGATTTTTTGCGAGCGATTGGCAATTTAGCCAGCCAAATTTTCCACAAAGTTTACCACGCTGAGGCGATGGAGGATTTTGCTTTGGTGGAACAACGGGTGCAAGCGGCGGTTGAGGAGTATATTTATCGGGAAACTGGCCGCCAACCGATGGTGTTACCATTATTAATGAAGGTTTGAAATGGCACGGCGTAGAAAATATCATCGAAAACGGAAAAAAAGTTTTGGCCTCAAAAAAAAGACTGTTTTTTCTATTGTCGGCAGCGGGTTTCTTTTAACAGCTTTTCTGGTTACCCTTTCTTTTTTCCAAAAGGGTATTGTTCTGGGTGAAGTAAATTTTTGGCTCTGGCAGCATTTTGGCTTCCTCAGTCTTCTTTTGCCGTTTCTTTTACTTTGCTATGGTTTTTGGATTCTCCCCTTGAAAACACTCCTTGCGGCTTGGCATATCAGCTTGGGTGCCAGTGTCGCCTGGTTATCATTGGCGGGGCTTTTCAAGGGCGGTCTTTTTGGGGATTGGCTTTGGCACCAGGTGGCTTTTTGGCTAACAACCCCGGGAGCGATTATTTTTTTTGCTTTTGGCACCCTGGTGGGATTTTTAGTTCTCTTTGATACCTCATTGGAAAATATCTTTCTTTGGATTTGGCAGATTTTTCAAGCGATTGCTAGGTTGGTCCATCGGCCAGGAGTGAAGAAGCCAAAATTGATTAAAGATGAAACTAGTAACCAATTAGTAACAACCCCGACTTTACCGATAGGTCGGACACAGGAAAAAGTTACGGCTAAAATGGAAGAGGTTCCTGAGGGGCCGCCGCCAGTCTTAAAAAAGCCGGCCACAGCAGCACTACCAGCAGAAAGTAAGCTCCTGACCCAAGGAGAACGGCAACGGGTTTGGCAGTACCCGCCGCTGGAGATTTTTGATGAAACAATTCCCCAAGAGGCAGATCGGGGTAATGTTCGGGCTAATGCTGATAAAATAGAAAGCACGCTCGATTCTTTTGGGATTATTGCTAAAGTAAAAGAAACCAACTTTGGTCCGGCGGTAACACAGTACGCTTTAGAGGTGGCTTCGGGAACAAAATTGTCACGGTTGACGGCTTTGGCAGACAACTTAGCTTTAGCCTTAGCTGCTCCCACCGGCCAGATTCGTATTGAAGCACCAATTCCCGGCCGGTCTTTGGTGGGGATTGAGGTTCCTAATCGCCAGCCGGAAATTGTTCCTTTGCGGAGTATTTTGTCCTCGCCGGCGATGCAGCGGATGAAATCAAAGTTAGCGGTCCCGGTCGGCAAAAGTGTTAGCGGCCAGGTAGTAGTAACCGATATCGCTCGGATGCCTCATATTTTAATTGCTGGGCAAACGGGGTCGGGCAAAAGTGTTCTTCTCCGCTCCTGGATTACCACCCTTCTTTTTCGGGCCAATCCTGATGAAGTGCGGTTAATTTTGGTGGATCCTAAACGAGTAGAAATGGCTTACTATGAAGGGGTGCCTCATTTGTTAACTCCAATTATTCATAAGTCAGGTGAGGTTATTTCGGCTCTCAAATGGGCGGTGCACCAGATGGAGGAACGTTACGAAACTTTTACCCAGCTGGGAGTGCGGAATATTGATGATTACAATGAGTTGGCTGGTATTCAGCGCTTACCCTACATTGTTATTGTTGTCGATGAAATGGCCGATCTGATGCTTTATGCTCCGGCGGAAATGGAGGATACTATTGCTCGTTTGGCGCAAATGGCCCGGGCTACTGGCATTCATCTTGTTTTGGCAACCCAGCGGCCGACGGTGGATATAATTACCGGCTTGATTAAGTCAAATGTGCCGGCCCGAGTCTCCTTCGCAGTTGCCAGCGCAGTTGATTCCCGGGTAATTTTAGATACCGCTGGGGCAGAAAAGTTGCTGGGACGTGGCGATATGCTCTTTTTGCCCCCCGATCGGGCTAAGCCGTTGCGATTGCAGGGCCCTTTTGTTTCTGATGGTGAGATTAAAAAACTCTTAGACTTTTTGCGTCAACAAGGGGAAGTAGAATATGATCAGCGAGTTTTGCGCCAACCAGTAAAGTCAAGTACAGCTCCTAATCGGGTGGTAATAAATGGCCAAGAACGGGATGAGCTCTTTGCTACTGCTGCCCGGATAATTATTCAAAATCGGGAAGCGTCGGTTTCTCTTATCCAGCGCCATCTTCATGTTGGCTTTGCCCGGGCCGGCCGGATTATGGATGAATTAGCCGCCGCTGGCATTGTTGGCCCTAAAAAAGGAACCAAGCCGCGGGATATTTTAGTTAGTGAACTGCCTCAAGAATTAACTGAATAATGGAAAGTTTGGCAACGATTTTGGTCCAGCATCGTCGCCGCCGGCATTTAGGGTTGAACCGGGCAGCGGAAAGTTTGGCTATTCCGGAACATTATTTGCGAGCTATCGAGAGCGGTGATTTTCAAAAGATTCCTGCCGGATATCGTCAACTTTACATTCGTGATTATGCTCGCTGGCTAGGACTAAACGGTGATCACGCTTTAGCTTTATTCCGCCGTGATTTCCGGGGCGGCAAAACAGAGCGATTTTTTTTAAAGGAGCATTTTTTTTCATCGTGGAGTAAGCTGCTGGCTAATTGGCAAGCGCTTTTTCTAGTCGGTTTTGTTTTGCTCCTGGTGATTTATCTTGGTTTTGAATACTATCGGTTTCAACGACCGCCAGCAGTTAATCTCAATTATTTGCCGGCAATAACTTCTAACCAAACTTTGATAATTAAAGGGAGAGCGTACCGAACGGTTGTTCTCCGTTTTAACGGTCAGCCTTTGCTTTTAGACGAAAAAGGGCATTTTCAAAAAAAGGTGATGTTGGTAAAGGGTGATAATTGGTTAAGCATAGAAGCGGTTTCTCCAGCTGGGAAGAAGATAAGATTGAGAAAAAAGATTGTTTTTCGCCCCTAACCTGCTAAAATGAATTAAGATGGTGCAAACATTGTTGGTTATTAGTATCACCATTTTAACTTTAGTATTTCTGGCGGCTGGGGTTTGGTTGATGTTGGTTTTTCGGGATTTGCGGCGTCTTTTACGCCAGTGGGAAGCAATTAGCGGCCGGGCTGATCGCAGTTTAGCGGCTATCGAGAGCAGCATTACCGGCCTCCCAGGATTAATTCAGGAGGTGAAAAATTCGGCCCGCATTTTGTCGGTGGTTCAATGGCTGGTCCGGTGGGGTGAAAAATGGCTGACTCCCGAAAAAAAGAAAAAGATTGAAGAGAAGGCGAAACCGCTTTTGGCAGTTAGCAAGGCCCTGCCGGTTAGCAAAAAACCCACCCGCCGCTTTTTCCTCAAGAAGAAATAGGAACTTAGAAACTGGAACTAGGAACTAAGTCAAAAAGGGCTAGGGGCTAAGGACGAAGGGCTAAGGAAGTGAACTAGGAGCTAGGAACTAGGAGCTAGGAACTAGGAAAAAGCAAAAGCCCTAAAGGGCTGCCTAAAGGCTAAAGCTAAAAGCTGAAAGCCTAAAGCTTTGATAAGAAAGAAGAATTAGTGTGATGGAGTAAATGGAACTAGGAACTAGGAATAAAAATTACCAAGTTCCAAATCCCAAACAATATCAAATACCAAATACTAAATGACCAAAACACAGAAGTCTAAAAACCATCCTGTTTAAGTATTTGGTCATTTGAATTTTGAACATTTGATATTGTTTAGTCCGCCAGCTGGCGGATTAGGATTTTGAATTTAGGATTTGTTTGGAATTTGGTGCTTGGAATTTGGGATTTACCCCAGTGAACGTCGGGGTTTAGGATTTGGGTCATTAGGATTTAGGATTTTTGAATTTGTTGGTCTGCATAATATGGTAACAACAAAAATGCAAGAAATAATAAAGTATTAAGGTTTAATTCTGCTATAATGGAGCAATGGAGAAGAAAACTGCCCGCTGGCTGCGGGATGTCTATTTTGCTTTTTTCCAAAAGCGGGGGCATAAAATTGTTCCCTCAGCCTCTTTGGTGCCCGAGGGGGATTCCTCGGCCCTTTTC
>WFSR01000050.1 GCA_015485895.1 Candidatus Microgenomates bacterium
CAACCTTGTTTGGAATCCATTTCCTTTAAAAGTTCCTCCTAAAAAGCGGGCCGTTTTTAGCATAGCTTCTTTGTATGCCGGATCGGTGGAAATACTTTTGAAACCCAGGAATTTTTCAAGAAATAGTCGGTAGGGTTTTATCAAATCCATAAATTATTGTACCATCTGCACTTGGGAATAAAATTCTGTCAATCCCCGGGGCTGACAGAATTCGGGGCTTTCAGGATGACGAGGGGGATACCATTATCTATCATCTATCATCCAATAACCTAGTTCCTAGTTCCCTTTACTCCATCACATTAATTCTTCTTCCTTATCAGAGCCTTAGGCTTTCAGCTTTAAGCTTTCGTCTTTAGGCAGCCCTTTTAGGGCTTTTGCTTTTTCCTAGTTCCTAGTTCCTAGTTCCTGTTTCACTTCCTTCGCCCTTCGCCCTTCGCCCCTTGTCCCACAGCGCCAGCTGTACCTCGCCCTTAGTCCTTAGTCCCTTTTAACCTAGCTCCTAGTTCCTAGCTCCAATTTGATGTTACAATAATTTATGGACGCTTTGTCGCTTTTGGAAATTCGCCTTCCCCGGGGTAATGAATACTCCCTTGAGCCGGCCCAATTGCTCCTGGTTAATCTCGCCTGGTTCCAGCGCCGCTGGTTTTTTTGGCGCCGGCCGGAACATTTAGCCTTGGAAATTGCCTGCTGGCAACAACAAATTCACTTTCTGGCTTGGGTGCCGCGGCAACGGGAGGATTTTTTCCAATCGCAGCTAATTGCCCAGTATCGGGATGCAGTCGTAATCCGGGAAAAAGACTATCTGCCGCCCGAGCCCAATCCCCACTGGCCCTTGCGGGAATTGAAATTAGGTCGGGCCTGGTATTTGCCCCTGAAAACTGCTGACCAATTTCGGGACAGCGATCCCCTGGCAACGGTTTTGGCAACGATGGCCAAAAATGCCCAGCCGGACGACATTATTGTTTACCAGCTGGTTCTTCGCCCCCGGCGGCAATCCTGGCAGCAACAATTGTTACATCTGGCCAGCAGCGGCGGGGGAAAGGATGCCAGCGGCCGGGCTCTGCCTCATCCCCAAAAAGCCCAAATTGAGTTAAAGGCCAGCCAGCCTGGTTTTGACGTCTCTCTTCGTTTGGCGAGCAACAATGAGACGGCTTTAGAAGCTTTAGCTGGAAGCTTTGGCAGCTTTTCTTCGCCCCAGGGCAATTATTTACTGGCCAAACAGCCGCCGTTTTGGCGCCGTAATTCGTTGTGCCGCCAATTTTGGCAGCGCCAGCCCGGCGGCCGGCACCAAATCCTCAACAATCTAGAAATTGCCTCTCTTTGGCATTTGCCCGGCCCACAAATCACCTTGCCCAATATTGCCTGGGGACGGCAGACAGTCAGCGAGCCGCCAGAAAATTTGCCCGTGGCCGATAAACTTTCTCCTCAAGAGCGCCAGGAAGTTACCTTTTTAGGAAAAACGGAATACAAAAACAAACTAGCTACTTTTGGTATCAAGCGCCAAGACCGCGGCCGCCATGTTTACATCATTGGTAAAACCGGTACCGGCAAATCAACCTTAATTGCCAACATGGCCATTGAAGATATTCGCAAGGGCAAGGGAGTGGCCGTCATCGATCCCCACGGCGACCTCATCCAAATTCTTCTCCAATACATTCCCCGCCAACGGCTTAACGAAGTTTGTTATTTCAACCCCGCCGATCCCGATTATACCTACCCCCTCAATCTTTTGGAGGTCCAAAACAAGGCCCAGCAGGAATTAGTGGCGGCCGGGATTGTTTCCATTTTCCATAAACTTTACGCCCATTCTTGGGGGCCGCGCCTGGAGCACATTTTGCGCAACACCCTTCTAACCTTAACGGCGGTGCCGGGGACAACTCTGGCCGATGTCCCCCGCCTTTTGACGGACACTAAATTCCGCCGCCGCATTTTAAGCCAAATCAAAAGCCCGACTATGCAAGCCTTTTGGAAAAATGAATTTGCGCCGATGGGGGACCGCCTCCGCCAGGAAGCTATCTCGCCTATCCTCAACAAGGTGGGCCAATTTGTCAGCTCGCCTCTTATTCGCCGGATTATTAGCGAGCCGCAAAGCCGGGTCAAAATTGAAACGATTATGAATCAGGGGCGCATTCTTTTGGTCGACCTTTCTCAGGGGAAGATTGGCGAGGACAATTCGGCCCTTTTGGGGGCGATGATCATTACCCAAATTCAGCTGGCCGCCATGAACCGGGCTTACCAGGCGGAAGAAAAGCGGCGGCCTTTTTACCTTTATGTTGACGAGTTCCAAAATTTTGCTACCCGGGCGTTCATCAAAATTCTTTCCGAAGCTCGCAAGTATCGTCTCAATTTAACCGTTGCCAACCAATACATGGCCCAACTTGACCAGGAGATTCAAGACGCCATTCTCGGTAATGTTGGCAGTCTAATTAGTTTTTTAGTCGGAGCCAAAGACGCCCAGATATTGGAGCGAGAATTTGGCCGCAACTTTAGTGCCGAGGATTTGGTTAGCTTGGGACGGTATCAAGTTTTAGTCAAGCTTTCCATTGACGGCCAGACTTCCCAACCGTTTTACGCCACTACCCTACCATTGCCCAAGTGTGTTAATCAACAACGGGAAAAGGTTGTCCGCCTTTCCCAAGAGCATTGTGGCCGGCCTCTAAAGAAAAATGGCTAGAAAACCTCAGGTGACGATCATCGGGGCCGGTTTTGGCGGCCTGGCCCTGGCGTCTTTTCTCCAAACCAAAGGCTGGCAGGTAACCGTTATTGACCGTAGTGACCAACCGGGCGGTTTGGCGGCTGGTTACCAGCAGCCCGGCTGGGAATGGCCGCTAGAATACTTTTACCACCACCTTTTTGGCGACAAAACCTTCCGCCGCTGGCTAGCTAAAATTGCCCCCGAGGTGGTGGTTGATTACCAGGCCGCCAAAACTGGCCTCCTCCTCGACGGTCGGCTGGTGCCCCTGAATAGCCTGGCCGATTGGTGGCATTTACCCAGTTTTTCCCTCCCGGCCAAACTTCATTTTGCCGCCGGGACCTTGCTTTTTCGAACTCTACCCAGCCGGTGGTGGGCCCGGGCCCGAGTAGAGCAATTGCCGTTTTGGCTGGGGAAAACGGCTAGCCAAAAGATCTGGCAACCATTATTGGCAGCCAAATTTGGCGACCAGTGGCCAGAGATCAGCCTAGCCTGGCTGGCCGCCCGGATCCACCAGCGCCCCCGCCGTCTGGGCTATCCCCGGGGCGGCTTTGCCCATCTTGCCCGGGTAATCAGCCAAAAGTTGACCCGCCAGGGAGTGGAATTTATCTGGCATCAGAAAGTGACCCGCCTCCAGCCACAGGCTAACGGGTGGCAGATTTTTGCCGGCCGGCGCCGTTTTTTTGCTCCCCATCTGGTTCTGGCTTTGCCCCTCCCAGTCGCCAGCCAGCTCTTGGCTCGCTACCTGCCAGCCCGAACGGCTCGCCTTTACCAGCAGTGGCCGACCCGGGCGGCCTTGACTTTGGTCCTCCGCCTCCACCGCCCCTTCTTACCCCAAAACTATTATTGGCTGAACATTCTCAACCCCCTTTTTCCTTTTGTCGTTGTTGTTGAACAAACCAATTTTGTTTCCCCAGAGCATTACCACCAAGAACATCTAGTTTATGCCGGCGGCTATTATCGTGAGGATGATCCCCTTTTGCGCCAGCGGCCGGCCAGCATCATGAAAAAGTTTGCCCCCTGGCTGCGCAAGTTGCGACTGGATTTTGAAGATGATTTGCTCGGCTACGATGTTTTTCGAGCCCCTTACGCCCAACCGGTTTGGACACCGGCCAATTACCGCCAGCGGCCCCAATTAACA
>WFSR01000051.1 GCA_015485895.1 Candidatus Microgenomates bacterium
CACCTGTGGCCTTAGAAAAGGAGGGCTATTCTGATTAGCCGTAATGTTTCTTGTTGGTATTGAATAATAGGGAGGCATTCTTCGGTAAATCGATATCCTTCCGGTGTTCTACTTAAAATACCTCCTTTTACCAATAATTCTGCTATCTCTACGCCATTGTTGTCTGGAAATGTGAGCTCCTGGATGTGGTTGGTATCTGCTTCGCCAATGTGAGTGGTGGCCCATAGTTTGGCTTTCGGGGACAACTGGCGCCAAGTTTCTAAACAGGGCAAAGTTTCAACTTCTGGATGCTTTCCCAGCCTAACTTAGGATAGCATAGGCAGAGATTGTTGTCAAAAATTAGTCTTTATTGGCGTCTAGTTTCTTGAAGAGCGGTTGGATTTTGCCAAGTCTGATTTTGGAAAACACTTTTTTCAACGGAATATGGTCAGGCCAATGGCTAAAATTAACACCGGTCATTTTGGCTAGTTTTTGGCTGGTGGTGGGCAAGAGGGGCATTAACAGCAGCTGAATGGCTAAGACGAAGGCTAATGTATTGCCGATAGTTTGGGAAAATTGCCGGCTGGCGGCTGGTTGATGCCAGGGCTCTTCTTGGTTAAGGTATTGGTTGCCTTGGGTGGCAAGCTGGAGGACAGCCTGAAGGTACTGGCGCGGCGAACAATTTTCCAGTTGCTTTTGTGCCTGGTTAATTAGCTTTTGGATTTGCTTTTGCCGCTGGGAATCGGGCGCCGGCCAAGTTTTAGCTTTTTGGGCCAGGTGAAGGCTGCGGTTAATAAAATTGGCCAAAGTGCCGATGAGGATATTGTTATGGACGGCAAAAAAGTCCGGCCAGCTAAAGGTGCTGTCGCTGGTTTCTGGAGCAATATAGGTTAAATAAAAGCGGAGGGCGTCAGCCCCATAATCGTGGGCGGCTTGGGCGGCGTCAACGGTGATGCCCCGGCTTTTGGAAAATTGCTGGCCTTCGAAATTGAGAAAATGGTTGATGACCGGAAAATCGGGCAGGTGCAGTTGGGGATTGCTGCCGTGTAATTGAGCCGGCCAAAAGAGGGTGTGGAAAACAAGGTTGTCTTTGCCCATGAAATAATAATGGACTAAATCTTTTTCCCCCTGCCAAAAGTCTTGCCAGAGCTTGGGTTGGCCTTTTTTATGAGCCCATTCAATGCTGGCCGAGAGATAGCCGATAACCGCTTCAAACCAGACATAGAGACGTTTGTGCTTGGGATTTTTTAAGCGGAGCTTGGCGGGCAGTTGGTCGTTGGGAATAGGAATACCCCAATCAAGATCGCGGGTTATTGAGCGGGGCTGAAGGCCGCGTTGGAGCCAGCCTTTGGTTTCCTGGTAAATCCAGGGGCGCCAATGGGGGCCGTGGCGGCTGACATAGCGGTGGAGGAAAGGGGCAAATTTGGGAAGGTTGAGGTAAAGGTGCTCGCTGGGACGGAGGACGACTGGCTGGTGGTCTAGCTTGCTTTTGGGATGGAGCAATTCGCCCTCGCTAAGGACCCGGCCGCATTGGTCGCACTGATCGCCCCGGGCATGGGCATAGCCGCAATAAGGACAAGTGCCCTCAACATAGCGGTCGGGAAGGAACCGTTTTTGGGAAGGGGAGTAGTATTGTTGGCTTTCCTGGCGCAAAAGGTAGCCGTTTTTGGCGAGGTCGAGGAGCATTTGTTGGGCGACCTGGCGGTGGTTGCGGGTGGTTGTTTTCGTGTAAAGATCGAAGGAAATGCCGTAAAGGCGGAAGAGTTTTTGGTGCTGGGGGTGGTAAAGGGCCACGACTTCGGCCGGAGAAATCTGGCGGCGGTCGGCCTCGACGGTGATTGGGGTCCCGTGGCAGTCAGAGCCGGAAACCATCAGGACTTGGTGACCGCGGAGGCGGTGATAGCGGGCGCAAATATCGGCCGGGATGAGGTAGCCACCCATGTGGCCGACGTGGAGGTGGCCGTTGACATAAGGCCAGGCCACGCCGATGAAGATACGCTTAGTCATGAGCTATTATAGCAACTTCCAACAAACAACTGACAACAAACAACGGGAACTAAAAAGTGAAAAGTTTAAGTGAAAAGTGAAAAAGAAGTGGAAAGTGGAAAGTTAAAAAGGGAACTAGGAACTAGGAGCTAGGAACTAGGTCAATACCTCGTCATCCCGCCCTTTCGTGAGAAAGAGCGGGATCTTCAGTGGGTGGTGAGCCATCAATGTTAATCAGACGCCTGGCTGAAGATGCTGAACCCCCAGATCCGACAAGTCGGAGGGGGCGGGCAAATTTCAGCATGACGATGTAAGTGGAACTAGGAACTAGGAACTAGGAACTAGGTTAAAAAAGCACCAAATCCCAAATTCCAATAACCAAACAATACCCAATGACCAAATGACCAAAATTCAAAACATCCAATTAAAAACTATTCTTGTTTAAGTATTTGGTCATTTGAATTTTGAATTTGTTTAGGATTTAGGTAATTAGGATTTAGGATTTGTTTGTTATTTGGTGCTTGTGATTTGGAATTTAATTCTAGTAATACTTAAATTATCATGAGCATTACTTTTTTTAATAAAATACTTGACAAAACAAGAATTATGTAATACTATCATTGTATGATTACAACAACAGTGACTCAAAAAGGGCAGGTGACTATCCCGGTAAGCTTGCGGCAGGCATTGGCAATTAAGCCAAAAGATAGGGTTGTTTTTCGTCTTAGTCGGCAGGGGATTATTATTAATAAGGCGACATCGCCGGTGGAAACGCTCTTTGGAGCGGCAGCTGGAAAAAAGGTGCGTTTTGTTTCTTTGAAGCATGTCCGCCGGCAAGCCGGCCAAAAGTTAGGAGAAAAATACCAACGGAAAAATGTTTAGAAAACCAAGCTATCTTTTGGACACGAACATTATTTTGCGTTTTCTTCTTAATGACCACCGGCAGCTGAGTTCTGAGGCAAAAAAATTTTTCCAACAGGGAGAGCGTCATAAGGCTCATCTGGTAATCAATCATGTTACCCTAGCGGAAACAGTTTGGGTTTTAGAAAGCTTTTATCAGCTGGCGGCTGACAAGGTGGCCCGTTTGCTAATAGACCTGATCAACTTGCCAAATGTAAAAGTAGCCCAAAAAAGTCTTATCGTCGAAGCTTTACTTTTGGCGGCGGAAAAGAAGATTGCCTATATTGATGCTTATAATTTGCTTTTTAGCAAGAATAAAAGTTTGCACCTGAAAACGTTTGACCGACAATTAAA
>WFSR01000052.1 GCA_015485895.1 Candidatus Microgenomates bacterium
CTTGTTAAAAATTAGAGGGAGGAAAAATGCTAGTTGCCATTGCATTAATCGTCGTTCTTTTGCTTTTTTATATTATTGGCGTTTACAACCGGTTGCAAAAATTGCGAACCCGGATTCGGGCGGCGATTCAGGAAATTGGCAACCAGCTAAAGCGCCAGGCCGATCTTATTCCCAATTTGGTAGAAGCTGCCAAAGGATATTTGCAGCACGAGAAAAGCATTTTTACCCAGCTCGCCCAAGCCCGGAAGGAAGTGGCTGCCGCAGTGGCTTCTGGTGATCCTGCCAAAATGGTGGCCGCCCAGGACACGGTCAAGAAAACTTTGGGTGCTCTCCAGGTTATTGTAGAAAGCAACCCTCAAATTAAGGGCGCCGCGGTAGTAACCCAACTGATGGGCGAATTGCGCGACACCGCCGACAAGGTGATGTACGCCCGGCGGACCCTTATTGATTTGGCTGCCGATTACAACCAAGTCTTGTTAGTTTTCCCCAGCAATATTGTGGCCAAGCTTTTTGGCTTTCAGCCAGAAAAAGGTCTGGCCACTCCCGAAGAGGGTAAACATTTGCAAGTTGCCGCCAAGGATTTCAAAACTCCCACTGTTAAGTTAACCAAATGAAAGAGCGTTACCCTTTTATTACCTTTGAAGGAGTTGACGGCAGCGGAAAAGGGACACAGATAAATTTACTAGCAGATTGGTTGCTAAGACAAAATAAATATCTCCATTTTTTTATCACTCATGAGCCCACAACCACTACTAAAGAGGGGCAAGAAATAGCCCGTTTGTTACGCCAGGCGGTACATATTGACCCCCAACAAATTGCCGAACTTTTTGTAGCTGATCGCCACCAGCACACGGCCCTTTTCCGCCCCCTTTTGCCTTGGGCGATGGTTCTTTCCGACCGCTATGACATTTCCACTTTTGCCTACCAGGGTTGCGCTTTGGGTTTTGAAAAAATTTACCAGATGCACCGTTTTAACAAACCAAATGGCGCATTGCTTCCTGACTTCACCGTTATCTTAGATGTTTCGCTAGCTACATGGGAGAGGACCAAAAAACGTCGTGCTCCTCGAGAATATTGGGAAACAGAAGAGCGATTAAGAAAAGCAATTAATTGCCAAAATGAGGCTTTGGCTTGGTGGCAAGAAAACCACCCTGAACGCCGTTTTGCCTTAGTGCCCGGCGAGGGGCAGCCGGAAGAAGTCCATCGCCAGGTAGTGGCGGCGGTAATGCCGGTGTTAAAGGAATTTCAGCTTTTGCCCGATGCTTAATGTTTATGAGCAGGTGGACCGGAACCGGCGCCGATCTAGCCTTGTCCTCATCAGTTTTGTCGTTTTTGTTGGCCTTTTTTTCTGGCTAGTCGGGCAACTTCTAGGATCCAGCTGGCAAATTACCATTCTGGCCATCTTTCTTTCTCTCCTCTCGGCTCTAGGCAGTTACTATTGGGGTGACCGGGTGGTTTTGGCCGCCACCCATGCCCAGCCGGCCCGGCGTGACCAATATCCTAATTTTTACCGGGCGGCCGAGAATTTAGCTATTGCTGCCCAAATTCCTGTCCCCCGCCTCTATGTTATCAACACTCCGGCCATGAACGCCTTTGCCACCGGCCGCGACCCCCACCACGCCATTATTTGTGCCACCCGCGGCCTTCTGGAAAACCTCAACCAAAGCGAACTGGAAGCAGTCATCGGACACGAGACTGGCCATATCATCAATTACGATATCCGTTTGATGACCATTGTCGCTGTTTTGGTAGGCGGCGTGGTCCTCCTTAGCGACTGGATCTTGCGCGGCGGTCTAGCACTGGAAGATGATGACAACCATCAAAACCGGGCCTGGCTTTTTCTTTTGGGACTGTTTTTTCTGCTTTTTGCTCCCCTAGCTGCTAAACTTATCCAACTGGCCATTTCCCGGCGCCGAGAATTTTTGGCCGATGCCATGGCTGTCAAATTTACTCGCCAGCCGCGGGCGATGATTAGCGCCCTTAAAAAAATTGCTTCTCACTCTAGCTTGCCGACTAGCCCGGCTTTGGCTCATCTTTTTATTGCCAATCCCCGCCCGACCAAACCTAGCTGGCAACAAAAAATTGCTTCTCTTTTTGCTACCCATCCGCCATTAGAGGCCCGCCTGGCTGCGTTGGAAAAGATGCTCTAAAATGCACCCTAAACAGAAAAAAGTGGAAGAGTTTCTTCGCCAACACAAAATCCCCTTCCAAAGTTTTTCTCACCCGGCCGTTTTTACTGTCCAGGATTCGCAAAAGATCCGCCGTAATTTGCCCGGCCGCGGTGGCAAAACCCTTTTCCTAAAGGATAGCCACCGCCAACATTACTATTTGCTTAGCTTGGCTGGTACTTATCGAGCTGACATTGCCAAATTTCGCCGCCTGGTTAAGGCTAAAAAACTAGCCTTTGCCCGTCCCGAGGAACTGACCGCTATTCTCGATCTTACTCCCGGTTCTGTTTCTCCTTTTGGCCTCCTTAATGACCACGACCACCAGGTAAAATTTTACCTTGATAAAAGTTTAGCCGAAGCTGAAGCGATTGCTTTCCATCCCAACATCAACATAGCCACTTTAGTTCTTCAACAAGCCGATTTCCGGCGCTTTTTAGCATTGGTTCACCA
>WFSR01000053.1 GCA_015485895.1 Candidatus Microgenomates bacterium
ATTTAGGATTTGCTGGCTATTTTTCCCGACTCTGCCAGCTAACAAATGCGAATGGATGCTCGGCGCCTGGACAGGGCACAGGCAAGCGTTGACTTTTGCTTTACGGCTGTGATAAATTGAGGAAGATGAAAAGGATTGTAATAATTGTAGCTTTCTTTTTACTCTTAAGCGGAGGGGTAATAATGCGCCCCCAACCTACTTATGCCGGGGATACCCCTTCTATAAAACAGGTGCTCGTCAATTTCAAAAACAGCATTACCAACGCACCGATGAATTTTGCCCGCTGGTTTGCTCAGCCAATCTCTGGCGTTTTTGACACTATTTTATTAAGTATTTTTAATGATGTAGCTGGAAGCGTAGCTGACTTGCCCCATGGACTTTCTTATCAATCTTTGCCAGCCGGGGCAATTGTGATGCCTAAGGGCAATTGGTACTTGAGCGGGGGATTAGTGGGAAGTCTTAATAGCTGGTCGGCTAGCCTTTTGTCAGCTCCACCCGCTTCAGGAGTTTATTATGCTTACAACATTTGGCATAAATTAACTGGTCCAGCTTATGCTGCCGGGGTAGCTTTTAACCCCAATTCCGATATGGGGGCAATTATGAATATCTGGAAAGTGTTTCGGGATTTTACCTATGCCCTTTTTGCCCTCATCTTCTTGGTGGCCGGGCTGATGATTATGCTCCGGGTTCGGGTTTCCTCCCAGGCGGTGATGAGTTTGAGCAATGCCTTGCCGCGTCTGGTTGGCGCTTTAGTCTTAGTTACCTTTTCCTACGCCATCGCTGGCTTTATGATCGACTTAATGTATCTCCTTATCGGGGTAATTATGGTGCTGTTGAAAGCTAATAATCTTCTGCCAAGTTTTCCGGTAGTGGGCGCTGTTTCTTTTCTTAATCATGGATCACCTATCCTAGCTCCTACTCCCCAAAACATGATGGGCGGGTCAATGCTTAACTTGGCCCCGTCCTTTGTTCTCGGCTATCAAGCAGCGGCAGAAATGGGAGCCATTATGGGAGCTGTTCTTAGCCCAATATTAATGATTGGAGGTGGAGTGGCAGGGGCAAGTATTATTGGCGGCGGAGCCATAATTGCTCTTATTGTTTGGTCCTTTGTGATGCTTTATTTAGGTTTTAAAATTTTCTTCGCCCTAATTAAAACTTATATTTCAATTATCGTTTTGATTATTTTTGCTCCCTTTCAAATTCTTGGTGGCGTTCTACCTGGAGGCAACGGTGGTTTTAGCAGCTGGTTTAAAAGTCTGACTGCTGACTTATTAGTTTTCCCAATTCTGGTCTTGGTTTTAATGCTCGGTGGCTACTTGGCTACTAAGGAAAGTAGCCTTTGGTATCCACCCTTTTTAGGAACACCGGTATTAGGCGACATGGGAGGATTAGGTAGTTATGTAGCCGGTCATGTAGCCTCAGCAGCAATTGCCTTGGGAACTTTGATGATGATTCCGGCCATCCCCAAGCAACTAAAGCGGATGCTGGGAGTGGAGGGTGGCCTCTTTGCCGATATGACCGGCGGTTTGGTGGCCGGCCTGATTGCCGCCACCGGGCCAATCCGCAAGCCATTCCAGGTTATGCAAGCGGGGGTGGAGAGAGAAATGGCAAATAATTTCGGCACTAATTTTTCTCAACTAGCCAGCCATGGCTGGAAAATCAGCTCGGCAAGCTCCGGGGGCTCTGAAAGCAAAAAAATGGGAGTCAAAGATATTGCTAAATGGATGTTTACCAGGCACGGCTCATAAACGGGTTTATTCTTTTCCCCCTATACTATTGAGAGACTCTTGTAAAAATGAGGAAATAAGTAGAAAGAAGAAATAGGAATAAAAACCCGGGGTTTTCAATAGTTGGCCCAGCCAGAGATCAAAACTACTTCGCACTCGCCGCTCAAGGTCGCTATGCCAAAACTCCCGACGGAGGCGCTTTTCGTGTTCGGCCTCAATCAAGCCAGCTTCGGCACTCTGGGTAATCAGGGCATCGGTAATGGCATTACCAAGCATAAAGTAGCGGGGGTTTATTTTTTTGCCATCTTTACGGATGTAATGGCCGGTAGCCCGGATATACATTTCTATCCAATCTTCAAAGCTAAAAACTAACTCCCGAGGTGCTTCGGCGTCGCCAAAAAACTGACTCATATTGGCCAAGAAATCACCGCCGCGGGCTACTTTTCGGAGCCGGTCAACAAGCCGGTGGCCGTCCAGTTCGGCATCGGCGCCGGGAGGAAAGCTAGCTAGATTTGTTTCCAACATTTGCAATCGCGTCTTTTCCACCTGCTTGCCTTTTTTCAAAGCGTTGGCAACAAAAGTAGCGGTAACCTCGTCTCGTTTGAGCAACCGGCTCCTTTCTTCAGGGGTTAGCTGGCCGGTGCGGAAGGCGCTTTCTTGGTAATTACCATCGGGAGCGCTAATCCGGACAATATGGAATTTTTCCTTGCCCTCATACTGGTATTTAACGGCAATAATTTCCCGGCCGTTTTTTCGAAAAACAACAATATTGTCTCTCCCAATTGCTTCGCCGCGCCAATTTTTTAGCTGGATTTCAGGTTCTGGTGGCTGGCCATCTTGATCAGTTTCTGGCTTAGCTTCTTGATAGCCCAGACTTTCAATGCCCGGCCGGCCGACTTTTTCCAAGAGGGTAAAGTCAAAAGGCCGGTAACCTAAACCTAAGGGTACTCCGGCTTCTTCCTCCTGACCATCGGGATTAATGATGGTGTACTCATGCCTTTGGAAAAAGGGAGCCATGTTTTTCCCGGCCGGGCCGGTGTTTTCCCACCACTGGGCAAAATTGATGGCCTTGAAGAAGCTGTCGTTAAGCCGCCCGGAAAAGGTTTCCGGATTGAGGAAAGAGGCCGTGTCGAGAGCTAGGCGGGCAATGGCTCGGGCGCTACTTTCGGTCAGCCGGTGGCCGTGAGGCTGATTGCCATTAACCTTTTCCAAAAGTTTATGGGCCAGGTAATCTTGAAATTCTTGCCATTCTTTTTCTGATTTTAGCTTGCTGACGGGCTTTTTGACCAGTTGACTGTCCGGGCCGGTTTCCTGGCTGGAGAAGCCGTGGTCGACGCTCTCGTTGATGGTGGCAAAAACTTGGCGGAGATAGGGGGCCTCAAGGGCGGTGGCCACCTGGCCGGGGGTTAGGTTAAGGGCCTCTAAAGTTTGGTGGAGGGTACTGGGGTTGGTGATCCGTTTAAGGTAGATTAGTTGGCGGACGGCGGTAAAAAGATCAGCGTGTTTGGGATGGTTTTTGATGGCCTCTTCGGCTTTGCCAAGGACTTCTTGCCAAAATTCTGATTGCTGTAAAACATCAGGGGTGTTGGCAACGATTTCGTTAATGAAAGCTAGGGCCTCGACCACCTCTTCTGGGCTTTGGAAGCTGAGTTTTTCGCTGCTAGCTTGGATAAATTCTGCTACCCGCTGCTGGGCATCATACTCCAAAAGCTGGCGGAGACTGGGAACGGGAATTTTTTCGGCAATTTCCCGAGCTTTTTCTTGGAAATGCGACAAGGCTGGGTTGGCTAGAGGGGCCAGTGCCCGCCGCCGGGACGGTTGTGGTTGGGCTGCCAATAGGTTAGCTGCTGCCCGGTATTCATTGTAAATTTCACCTAAGTGGGCGGCAGTAAATAATTCACCCATAGTTTCCGAGGTGCGAATTTGCTCTAGGGCGTCAATAGCTTTCTGCTCTTGAGGAGATTGTTGGCTTTCCGGCTTAACCATTCCATTTAAAGCTTGGCGGATCAGGGTTGTCGGCTCATGAGTCTTTAATTTTTCTTGAACTTGTTGTTCAGCTTCCCAAGCAGTAATAATCTGGTTCAACTGCGCCCCTAATTGTTGGGCGGCTGCATAACGCTGCCCAAATCTTTCCCGCCGTTTTCTCTTTTTCTTCTCATCTCCAGGAAGGGCATCTAAGATTTTTTCGGCGGCGGCCACCCAGGTAATTTCTTTTTCGGCCTCTTTTAATTGTTCTTGCAAATAGGAAATGGAAATGTTTTTTGCTCTCAGCCCTTTTATCATCATGGCAATATCGTCGGTGTCCAGTCCCGTTTCTTTTCTCAATAAGTCGGTTGCCAAAGCCGGCATCTCTTCTTCCTCCTCAATAACATCCCGCAAAAACTGCCGCTCTAATTCTTCTAAATTTTTAGCCCCCTCTTTTTCTTTTGGTTTGATTTCTTCAGCAACCGCGTCGCTAATTTCTTTTAGTATTTTTAACTCGCCAGCTAATTCTTCTTTTTCTAGGTCGGGATGGTTCTTAACTGCCCGGTGGATTTCTAGGGCAATGGCTTGGGCTAATGCTTCTTTGGAAGGGTGCTCTTTTGCTTGTTCGAGAATTTCTTTCAGCTGTCCAATATTTTCGATTCGCTGGCCGCTAAGTTCCCTAATTAGACGGTTAACCCCTTGGCTAGTTTTGCTCTTGCCCCTAATAACTTTTTCCACGCTCTGGCGCAAGTTGGCACCCCAGCCTTTTTTGGCTTTCGGCCGCTTTTTTTCTTTTTTCTCCTTCTTACCAGCCTTGTGGGGGGCCTTTTCCTGGATTTTAAACGGCTCCTTCTCGACCACTGGTCTCTTTACTTCAAATTTACCTGGTTCCGGTGCGCCTGATGATGTTTTTTCTTTCCCCATGCCTTATTTTATCATCCCCGGCCTAGCTTTGCTAGCGGACAAATGTCAAGTTGGAGTTTAAAATTGTCCAATGCGTAGGATAGCTTTCAGGCTTAGGAAAGAGTTTGGTAAAATAGAACATGGCCCGGTGGCGAAGTGGCAACGCAGCGGTCTGCAAAACCGCGACCG
>WFSR01000054.1 GCA_015485895.1 Candidatus Microgenomates bacterium
AAACAAATCCTAAATTCTAATGACCCAAATCCTAAACCCCGACGGACATCGGGGCAAATCCTAATTACCAAAATCCTAATCCGCCAGCTGGCGGACTAAACAATGTTCAAAATTCAAATGATTAAATATCAAAACCGTGTCATTCTGAGCGTTAGCGAAGAATCTAGCGCAGCGCATTAACCCCAACCTGATTAACTCTCATACATTCGCTCCGCTCGCTAGATCTTTACCCCTACCGAAGGTGGATTTATTTCACCGAAGGGGGGCTTCGTCGCTTCGCTCCTCAGGATGACGAGAAAAGAAATGTTTTGAACATTTGAATTTTGGTCATTTGGTATTGTTTAGTCCGCCAGCTGGCGGATTAGGATTTAGGATTTTGATATTGTTTGTAATTTGGTGCTTGGCACTTGGAATTTAAAAAGATACATTGTTTGTTACAATAAAGCATGACTAACAAGGAATGGCAAGAATTAGCTGACCTGTTGGTGCCCGAAAAAACACCCTCTTTAGCCGAATTGGAAAAGCGTTATCCACTGCGGCAATTGCCCCGCCAAGCTTGGGTCACCCGGATTGCCCCCAGCCCGACTGGTTTTCCTCATTTTGGTTTCCTTTACACCGCCTATATTAATTTTCGCCTTGCCCGGCAGACTGGCGGCAAGTTTTTGCTGCGCATCGAAGATACCGACAAAAAACGGGAGGTAGCCGGCGGCCGGGAATTAATTATTGCCACTCTCAAAAAAATGGCTATTTCGGTTGATGAGGGCCCTCAAAAAGGTGGCCGCTACGGCCCCTATATCCAAAGCCAGCGGCGGGAAATTTATCTGGCCGTTATCAAAGAGCTTATCCGCCGCGGTTTTGCTTATCCTTGTTTTTGTACCCCCCAAGAGCTGGCAGCAATGCGCCGCCAACAACAAGCTCAGGGAATCCAACCCGGCTATTACGGTTCGTGGGCCCGTTGCCGCCATCTTGGTCTGGTAGTCATCAAAAAGAAATTGGCTCGGGGGCAAAAATTTGTCATCCGCTTTCGGGCGCCGGAAAATGCTTCGGCGCTAAAAATAACCGACCTCATCAAAGGCCCCTTAACTTTCCCGGCTAACCAAATCGATTATATCCTTTATAAATCGGACGAGCACGGCCTTACCCTGCCGGTTTACCACCTGGCGGCGACGGTTGACGACCATTTCCAGCGGATTAGTCATGTCATTCGCGGTGAAGAGTGGCTTTCCTCGCTGCCGCTCCACTGGCAAATTTACCAGGCTTTAGGCTGGCGGCCACCCCAATTCGGCCATCTGGCCCCGGTGATGAAATTAGACCAGGGCAAAAAGCGCAAACTAAGCAAGCGGCTCGATCCCGAGGCTGACGCCCGCTATTACTGGCGCCAAGGCATCCCTCCGGTCGCCATTAAAGCCTACATTCTCCGCCTTAGTGACGCCCGTTTTGACGATTGGCGCCGGGCCCATCCCCGCCAGTCGCTAGCCCATTTCCCTTTGCAAATCAAGCATTTGGCCCACAGCCGGGGCCCGCTTTTCGACATGACCAAACTCCAGCAACTGGCCCGTAATGAAATCCATCGCCTTTTGCTTACCAACCCCCGCCGCGTTTATCGGGCTATTCTTAGCTGGGCCCAAGAATTTGCCCCTGATTTTGCCGCTATTTTTGGCCGCCGGCCAGCCTATTCCCTAAGGGTCATCCAAATTGAAAAAGAAAGCCGCAAAGACATTAGCCAATGGCAGGATGTGCCTAATGTTTTTGCCTATTTTTACGATGAATTATACCAGCCACCTAATTGGAAGGAGGATCTCCCCGAGCGGGTTGACTTAGCTATGGCCAAGAAAATTCTCCTTGCTTTTCAACAAAAATTTTCCGGCCGGGAAACGGCGGCTAGCTGGGAAAAGAAAATGCGCCAATTGGCGGCCGATTTAGGCTATGCCGCCCGGGCCGCTGATTGGCGAAAGAGTCCTGCCCAATATCAGGGCCATGTTGGCGATGTGGCTACTGTAATCCGTTTGGCCCTCACCGGCCGCCGCCAAGCTCCCGATCTTTACCAAATTGCCAAAATTCTTGGTTGGCCACGGGTTATTAGGAGAGTAAATAAGAATGCTTTTCTACCTAATGCGGGGAAAAATCGGAGAAAATGCGGAGATTAGACAACCCGGTTTAGCTTCTGGCCGGCCAAAAAGGCCTCGATATTAGCGGCGGTGGTTTTTATGATCCGTTCAATGGCTTCGTGGGTATTGAAGGCATTGTGGGGAGTAATGATGACCCGGGGGTGTTCGCGGAGAAGGTGAGCGGTAACCAACTCGGCTAACTTTTCCCGAGAAACATACTGGTCAAAAAGGGCCTGGGGATCATCAAGAATCTCTTCTTCTTCCAAAACATCCAAGCCGGCGCCGGCAAGAATTTTATGATTAAGAGCCCAGAGGATGGCCTCACTTTCGACAATCGGGCCGCGGGCGGTATTGATAAGATAAGAGCCAGGCTTCATCAGCTTGATATTCTGGCGGTTAATGAGGTGGTGAGTTTGCCGGGTGAGGGGCAGGTGAATAGTAACAATATCACTTTCCCGGAGGCAGGTTTCCAAATTAACGCGGCGGTAGTGCCAGCGTTTTTCCAAATCAGGGTGAGGATGGCGGGTTACTCCCAAAACCTTCATTCCAAAGGCCCGGCCATAGCGGACCATATATTGGCCGATGTGGCCGACACCGATAACTCCCAAAGTCTTGCCGCGGAGGTCAAAGCCGGTGAGCCCGGCTGGAGAAAAGCCACCCTCACGGACCCGTTCGGCCGCCGCCAGCAACTGCCGGCTAAGGGCAAGAATAAGGCCAAAAGCATGTTCGGCAACGGTGTTTTCCCCGTAGGAAGGGACATTGGCCACGGCAATCTTTTTCCGGCGGCAGTAATCAAGATCGATGTGATCAAAGCCGGTGGACCGGGTGGCAATCATTTTTAGCTTGGGAAGCTGGCGGAGAATTTTTACCGAAAGATCGGAATAAATGAAGGTGGAAATAATTTCATAGTTGCTGGCGGCGGCCAGATGGTGTTCCACTTCTTGGGGGAAAATATCAGCCCCTAACCGGGCGGCATACTTTTCTAAAATAGCTGCCTCCCATTCTTGGACCTCAAAAAAACCAATTCTCATTATCTAAGGATAGAAAAAAATTGGCTGGGTGTAAAGGAAAGAATGGAGCTAGGAACTAGGAACTAGGAACTAGGTAAGAAAAGGGCTAAGGGCTAGGGGCGAAGGGCGAAGAAAATTAAAAATGAAAAGTGAAGAAAAGCCCTAAAAGGCTGCTAAAGGCTGAAAGCTGAAGGCTCTTATAAGGAAAAGGTTAGTGTGATGAAGCACTTAGTTTCACAACGTTTTGGAAAAAATTTGTTATATTTGTAAAGATGAGTGGTAAAATGAAAAAATGAATAATGAGTTAACAACAATAATAAAACTTTATGCAACAGCTCCTGATCGCAAATTAAATAATTATCTCTTAGATAAATCTAAAAACAACCTAATAGCTGTTTTGGTGGACCTTATTACTATGTATATAAACGATAAGAATTCGTCTACCCTAAGGGAACTTCTTACGGTAACATTAGCCGGCTACAAACATACAGAAGGGAAAACTGGTTACAACGGCTATCGGCAAAGTGTTTATGGTAAGCCGCTAATGTGTGAGGCTAAACCCAAAAATGTAGAAAATGGTAAGAAGCGCAAGTTAAATGGCGGTGGCAATTTTACAGACTATACTTTTAGTCGGCTGGAACGGGATTTAGGGGCAAATTTAAATATGTTAGTAAGCGGCTTTGTAAACGGCAAATTAATCTATATATTAGAATTCCCTTTTAATTGTGAGACTTTTGTGGCCAAGCTAAGACAACAATTAAGCAAGAGATTTCCCAAGGGAGATGTTGTTGACCAATTTCTTAGAAGCGCAAGTTTTAGCTATAGGGATTTTATAAAGTGTAATGGGCTAAAGGTTATTTTTTGTTTGAAGAAATCCGAGCTTAAGAAGTATAAGAATAGTATTGTGGGTGAGTTTTATGAGTTTTTGGTAAATGGAACCCCGCATGCTTAAAAAGTTTTTGGACAAGATTATTTGTGGTGATGCGCTTCGGGTTCTAAAGAAATTACCCAGCAACAGCATCGATATGGGAGTAACCTCCCCACCATACAACAAGAGAGAAAATAAGAAAGGGTGGTTGGTAGATAAGGTCGTGTATAAGGGGGCTACGGATAATTTACCGGAAGCGAAATATCAAGAGTTGCAGATAAAAGTATTAAATGAGCTTTATAGGGTTGTAAAACCCGGAGGGTCATTTTTTTATAATCACAAAATTAGATGGGAAAAAGGATTGATGCTTCACCCAATGGATTGGCTGAGGAAAACAAAGTGGGTTATTAGACAAGAAATAATATGGGACAGGAGGATAGCTGCTAATATTAGGGGATGGCGATTTTGGCAAGTAGAAGAAAGAATTTATTGGTTATATAAGCCTAAGCGAGGGAATATTATTGGCGACGAGTTAAGATCTAAGCATGCTTTATTAACTTCAATTTGGAGATTCCCGCCAGAAACCAATAATCCCCACCCTGCTCCTTTCCCTTTGGCATTACCCTTACGAGCAATTTATTCCATTATGGATAATAAAAAGGGTGGACTGGTAATTGATCCTTACTGTGGGAGTGGTACGACTTTGGTAGCTGCCAAGATTTTGAAACATCACTATCTGGGAATAGATATTTCGGCGGATTATGTTAAATACGCGCGCGAAAGATTAAAAAGATTGTCGGAAGAGAAGGGTGTGATAGAAGAATTATCCAAACATGTGGTTAAAAAAACTTTTAAGGAGAGGAAGCAACGGAGAGAATTTGTGGGAAGATATAGGAAAATGGAAGCAGACAAACAACCAGATACCTGGTTCGACTATCTAGCAAGGCGCGATTTGCTAGCGGGGTCCAAGGCGACTAATTAATAGAATTTTGGACTACTAAGTGTTCATATTCATTTGAAACTCAACACCTAGCTCCTAGTTCCTAGCTCCATTTTTCACTTTCTTCGCCCTTTTCTTACCAAGTTCAAGTTCCAAGTCCCAATTTGTTGTTAGTTGTTAGTTGTTGGTTGGCAGTTATTTATTGGACAAATTGGGGGCTGGTGCTTTATTATTGAATATGGCGATGCAGGCGGTAGTTCCTAGAATCAACCCCTCTTCTACTAGTGCTGAAAAAACACCACCATCAGCTAATGTTGCTGGCAATCCCGCACCTAACCATGCTTTCTCCTCAAATC
>WFSR01000055.1 GCA_015485895.1 Candidatus Microgenomates bacterium
ATTTTGGTAATTAGGATTTGTTTGGTTATTGTGATTTGAGATTTGGTGCTTCTTCTGAGTTCCACTTACTTCGTCATGCTGAGTTTAGTTTACCCTGTCCCGATGAAACAGAGAGCCTGGGGGTTCAGCATCTCCAGCTGGGTGTCGCACCACTATTATTGGGAGCACACCCACTGAAGGTCCTGAACTTTTTGACTTCGTCAAAAAATCAGGATGACACAAGAAAAGCTTTCGGCTTTAAGCTTTCGGCTTTAAGCTTTAGCCTTTAGGCAGCCCTTTAGGGCTTTTTTCACTTTTCACTTTCCATTTTTCACTTCATTAGCCCTTCGCCCTTAGTCCTTAGCCCTTTTCTTACTTAGTTCCTAGTTCCAACTTGTTGTTAGTTGTTAGTTGCGCTAGCCGGGGTTAAAATTGACTATGACTGGAATTTGGGGCACCATCCCTGTTATCCTTCAGCTTATCTTCCTCGAAGGCATTCTCTCCTTAGACAACGCCATGGTTCTCGGTAGCTTAGTTGCCCATCTACCCAAAAGCGACGCCATTCCCCTGCCGCCTTTTCTCCGTCGCCGTTCTTCCCTCCGCTCCCGCCTTCTCGGTAACCAACGCCAGGCTGCCCTCCGCGTCGGCCTCCTCGGCGCCTACCTCGGCCAGGGCCTGATGCTTCTCCTCGCCAGCTACATCATCCGCAATCCCTGGCTCAAAGTCCTCGGCGCCCTTTACTTGCTCAAACTGGCCGTTGCTCACCTTGGCGAACTCAGCCAAACCCACTTTTCTTCACAAGAAAAACTGCGCCGCTATGCCATCCAGGCTCGATTTAGAGCCAACCGGCTCGCCCAACGGGCCGGGGCTAGTTTTTGGAGCACCGTCTTGGTCGTTGAACTATCCGATCTTGCCTTCAGCCTTGATAATGTCGTTGCCGCCGTTGCCGTTTCGCCCCACTTTTGGACGGTTTTCGTCGGCGTCGCCTTGGGAATTGCCCTAATGCGCTTGGCCACCGGCTTTTTTGTCCAAATCATCAACCGTCAGCCAATCCTTATCGACACCGCTTATATCCTCATCCTGGTCATCGCCGGCGAACTTTTAGCCGAAGCCGGCGGCCTCCAATTAGGCGACCTCACCAAGTTCGCTGTCTCCCTCACCACCGTGGTCCTTGTCCTTGGTTACCACCGTTGTCTCTGCCTCCATTTTCTCGATCCTCTTTGGCAAAAAATCAGCCAGTTTTTCTGGCTCCTCATCTCTATTTGGCACCGCCATTAAGCGGTCAATTTTAACCCCCATTTCTGTCAGCCTTCCAGGCACAAAATTGCCCCAAAATCCCGAGGTGCGTAGTGCATTGCACCTCCGAGGTGCGGTACCCTTTACACCTCGGGAGACAAATCTCCAATCAGACAAGCACAACGGAACATTAAGGGCTAATCCAACAGCTCTCAAAATGTGCTATAATCTATTTGAATTACAAAGTCGTAAATTTACATTATGCAAGAGCGACCGGAAACACATCTTCCTTTCCAATACTTTGTAGGCCAGAGCTTTGACCCATGGCGGGAAGCACTAGGAGGTTATTTCCCCATAGTAGCCGGTGACTACTCCCGAAGATCCAGATACCAACAACAAGAGGTTATTGAAGAAAGTGGGGGTAATTTTATGTTAATAGAATCTTGGGAGAATGGTGCTAGGGTAACCAAACTAGAAAATGCTGGAAACAACAGTATTGAAGTAGCCGTACGGCTGGGGACAAGAATAATAGAGGCAACCATTAACAAATACAGGCTTAGCGGAGAAGAAGAATTAATTGTGAGAAGTAAAGGTATGGAGCCAAATGCTTCTTGGACTACCTTCATCCGAGAAACAAGAAAGCTCCCTCCACAAAAATTCACCACTGTTATCTAGAACTTTACCTCCCTATATCTGGCGGCTACCGGCTGTCAAGTCTTTCTCCCCAACTTTAGCGGATATAAACACTATGAGGCTCAGCAAGTTCACACGTATAGTAAATTTTTACGTATCGAGGTGTGCTCGTTGCTGGCAAATAATACCCGCACGCCTTGTCAACTCGGTGGCAAATGTATTTACTTAACCTTCTATTCGGGTCAGGTAAACTGCCCGTAAAGGCAACATAATCAGCCAAATTAAGACGGTAGTCAGCCTTCTGCAAATTTCGACAAACTATCGCGAAATGCGGTTTATAAGTATTGCCCACCAGCAACACTTCCTTAGGCAAAGGGCGCCAGGTGTTACTGTCTCGCGAAAATTGCGAGAACTTGCCTGGCTCCGCTGTCACATACTTCGAATCCGTTAAAGCAAACATCACAACGGGAGTTGCCCTTTTCAGCCTAGCGTGAATAAGAAAAGGCCACATAGTCTTGGGCCTGCAAAACACCCCTCCATATCCCCAGAAAAATTTTCCCAGGCGCCTTTCTTCCTCAGATTTAATCTTCACAATTGCAGGAACACTAAAACCACAATAAGGGCCCATTTTCATTACCACAATATGAGAAAACTGCTGCAAAACCATTGCCCTGTTTCTTTCTAAAACGCCTCTAACCCATCCTCCCACTACATTCCGGTAACTTAAATTTTAGTTTTTGGTTTTTCACCTCAACCTTATATTACCACTTAACACCACCTCGTCATATAAACTTAACATATGCTAACTCTTTTGCGCTTACCCATAGCAACTATCTTAATTTATTATTCTGACCCTCAGCAAGGGAAGAAGCTAGTGCTAGCACATTTTTAACATCCATGCTTGAGGTAGCTTCTCTACGCTCGCTCCGCTCGCTAGATTTTTACCCCCTACCGAGGGGGGCTTCGTCGCTTTGTTCCTCAGGATGACGAAATACTAAGTTCCAAGTTCCAAGCACCAAATTACAAATAAACCCTAATTACCAAAATCCTAATCCGCCAGCTGGCGGACTAAACAATATCAAATGTCCAAAATTCAAATGACCAAAACATCTTTGTCATCTTTCTTTTGTTTTGGTCATTTGATCATTTAAATTTAGGATTTGTTTGACCTAGTTCCTCGCTCCTCCAACCTAGCTCCTAGTTCCCTTTACTTCTCGCATTAATTCTTTTTCCCCATTAAGGCTTTCAGCCTTAGGCTTTTAGCAGCCCTTCAGGGCTTTTTTAACTTTTCACTTTAACTTCTTTTTCACTCTTCACTTTTAATTTTTCACTTTACCAAGTTCCATTTCTGTTATAATAATTCATGCACCAAGCAACACCATCTCAAAGTATCAAAGTATATCACTTAGCAGTTTTTTACCCTAACTATGGCCCTTTTTAAACGCATTGGTATCGATTTAGGCACCGCCAATTCCCTAGTTTGGGAAGTTGGCCGCGGCCTCATTCTCCAAGAGCCAACCGTGGTGGCTGTTTCCCTGGAAAGCAACCGCGTTCTGGCTGTCGGCCGAGAAGCCAAACAAATGTTGGGCCGGACGCCGGACTATATTATCGCCAAACGACCGATGCGCGACGGGGTCATCGCCGACTACGAAATTACCGAAGCCATGCTCCGCTACTTCCTCCGCCAAAGCGGCACCAGCCCCTTTTTCAAGCCTGAGGTTCTTGTTTGCGTCCCCACCGGGGTGACCCAAGTTGAGCAACGGGCCGTTCTCGACGCCACTCTGGCCGCCGGCGCCCGCCGGGCCTACCTCATCGACGAACCCTTAGCGGCCGCTATCGGCGCCCAAATTCCCATTGCCGAACCAGCCGGTAATATGATCGTCGACATCGGCGGCGGAACCTGCGAAATTGCCGTCATCTCTCTTGGCGGCGTTGTCAACCACCGCAGCCTACGGGTTGGTGGCAACAAACTTGACGAAGCTATCAGCAACTACCTCCGCCGCAAATACAACCTCATCATTGGCGAGCAAACCGCCGAAAATCTCAAAATCAAAATCGGTCAGGCCATTCCACCCAAAAAAGAGGGTAAAATGGAAATTCGCGGCCGCGATGCCATCACCGGCCTACCCCGCCGCCAAGAAGTTACCGCCAGCGAAATTGCCACCGCCCTGGAACCACCCCTCCGGCAAATCTTGGGGGCTATCAAGCATGTCATAGAAGACACACCTCCAGAGTTAGTTTCTGACATTATCGACAAAGGGATCATTCTTAGCGGTGGAACTTCTCTTTTGAAAGGCCTAGATCAATATCTTAGCGGACAACTGGGTGTGGCCTGCCGGGTTGTTGATGAGCCCTTGTTATCAGTTATCAAAGGGACGGCTGCTGTCCTCGAGAACCTCGATGAATACCACAAAGCTCTTCGTTCTTGAGAATACCTATAAACTAAGAACATCGGCGCATTCCAGGATTTCATATAATAATAGTATTTCAGCCTGTAGTCATTTGCCTATATCCAGTTTAAAAATTCGTATTCTAAGAAAATATAGTCATTCTTTATTCCTATCCAGCCAGCTTTTTAGTAAATATTATCATAGCACTTTTTCTATTTATTCTGCGCTTATTATTAATTCCAGTGCCCAACAACAACAATCCGATAATCATTCTATTACTATCACCAACCAAACTAAGTATGCAATTACCGATATGGTGCATTATAACGATAACATTTTTACCCCTTTTCTTGAATCGTCATCAAGTTTAAGACCACAGTCTTCGCTTGTCAGCCCCCCAAAACACCTCTCCCCTATCATCGGCATATCACTATATCCGATAACTAGCCCATTTTTTGGCTATTTTTTAGGTTCAAGAGAAAAATGAAAATGCCAAAAATCATTAAAACGCTCCCAAAACCGCCGGCAAAATCTTCTCTAACGGCACAAAAATTCCCATCTCAAGGCAAAATTGTAAAAATTCATCTTTTTGGCAAATCAAAAGCACGATTGCTAAAAGAAATCCGGCAACGGCTGAAAAAAGACCAACCGATCACCATCGTTACCCCTAACCCGGAGTTTGTTGTCTATGCTTATAAAGCCCTATCTTTCCGCAAAATCATTAATAACGCCACCTTTGCTATTCCCGACGGCAGCTATCTTTTTTGGGCTCGGGAGCTCGAAGAGCGCCGCCGCCGGGCCGCTGGTTACCAAAATTGGCCTTTTTTGGCTCGGTTTCTTTTTAGCAGTTATCAAGGAGCAAAAATTAGCTGTCGGCTTCACTGCGGCAATCTTGCGGCAAAAAGAATCACCGGCACCGATTTAGTGACCGATCTCCTCCGCTTAGCCGCCCAGAAAAAGGGATATGTTTTTTTCTTGGGGGCTGGGCCGGGTATCGCGGCTCAGGCGGCCCAACGGCTCCAAAAAGAGGTTCCCGGCTGGAAATTAGCCGGCACCTACAGCGGTAACGGCCGGCCGGCCGGCGACCAGGCAACCCGCCAGGCCATTCTAGCCAGCAGCAAACCTATTTTTCTGCTGCTAGTTGCCTATGGTATGGGCAAACAAGAACAGTGGCTACAACGAAATTTACCCTATCTTTCGGTAAAAATTGCTATCGGTGTCGGCGGGGCCTTTGATTATTACGCCGGTGTTGTTCCCCGAGCGCCGGCTTGGATGCGCCACCACGGCCTAGAATGGCTCTACCGCCTTATTCGCCAACCCTGGCGTTTTCGCCGCCAACTAAAGCTCTTCCAATTCCTCTGGCTGGTCCTCAGCAAAAAAGTTTCCCTCGTTTTTGCTTAATTTCTTATAGGCTTTTCTTTTTGACTCATTATTGCAGCGTGATAATGATTAGAAGTTTAGAGATAAGTCGCTATAGATATAGCATATTATAGTTTGTTACTGTCTCTATTTTATCTCGCCTCTTATATTCATTTTCTCCTCGTTTCTCCGCACCAATTCCCGCAAGTTTACAATTTTGTTCATTCTTTAAAGCTAAGTTAACGTGAAAAGAATGTGAAAGG
This sequence comes from Candidatus Microgenomates bacterium, assembly GCA_015485895.1. Taxonomy (GTDB): domain Bacteria; phylum Patescibacteriota; class Microgenomatia; order UBA12405; family UBA6130; genus S016-97. Next base: position 5,861 of record WFSR01000055.1, read on the forward strand.
GAAAAGAAACTATCTTCCGCATATAAAGATACATTATACAATATCTTGCTTCTATCTAACACCGGCTATGTTATAATAAAAGAGCATGGCTGAATATCGCGAAAGTGCCCCGGGCGGGAAATTGGAAAAAATACCATCGCAACTCACTTATGACCCTAAAACATTTGCGAAGAAATTCTACGAAAGTGACCAATATGAAAAAGCCAGAGAACGATACTTTAATAGCAAACACTGGTCTCTTAACCCTGCTAAAATTGACGAGGAAAAACAGGAACTCTTCGAAGAAAGCGAAACCGCCAAAAATGCCATGATTGATTTCGGCCGATATAGCTGCCAATTAAAATACAGCGTACAGCATATACCCGAAAAAGCCATTGGGCCAATTGCCAAATACCTCGAATTTATCCAAAAAGTCAGGGAGCCAAGAAGAAAATCGGGAGAGGAAATTCAGCGTGACGAGGACCGGCGTTATCATCTTCATGAAGAAGCTGCCGACGCTTTAGTAGAGGCAGGAGTTGCCAAAAGCACGAAATTGGCACGGGCTCTAGTGCGGTTAATGGCTATTAGTGAGGGTTTGGATACTTTTGAAAATGCCTTGCGGCCAGATGCAAAGAGAGCTGAAATAATTGCCAAAAACCAGACAAATTTTTAGCTGTCGCTCGCTTTCTTTTTTCACCCTTTCCCTTTTAAGAACTCCATTCCCATTGCCTTCTTTGTTCCTCCATTTTCGCCTCTTCCTCTAATTGCCTTAGTTCCAGCCTAAGCTTTGGAGGCAAATTCGCCTCTTCTACTTCCCCCAAAACCTTCTGCTTTTTGATTAAAAATTCATTAAATAATTCTGGACATTCCTTTAGCAAGGCGCTTCCTACCCGCGATCCGCACTGGTGGGCATCCTCGTTGCGCAACTCAGGGTCACCCCCTAAAAAAAGATCGTTCTCGTCATCGTAACTTTCCCGAATTGCTGCCACAAAAGGGTTATCTGGATAACGCTCCATACACCAATCAGCAAAGAGATCTAAATCCCGCAAAGACAACTCTAAAACGACATCTTGTAGTTGATTTTCCTTCTCGCCCATAATAATTTATTATACCATACTATAGGCCATTTACTACCTTTCGCCCTATTCTACCCTCCCCTGCTATAATAAGCTACCGGAGAAGCTAAAGAGGTATAATAACGGCCCAACCAACTCAACAAGACCTTATCGGCCTTAGAAGTTAATATAATGGGTACAATTTAGTAATTGTTGAGTTTCAAATAAATATGAA
>WFSR01000056.1 GCA_015485895.1 Candidatus Microgenomates bacterium
CTCCACCAGATGCGGGAAAAATTGCGCCGCCAACTAGAAGCCGAAGGACTTTTTGCTCCGGAGCGGAAGCGGCCCTTGCCAGAACTTCCCCAGAAGATTGGCCTTTTGACAGCCGCTGATTCGCGGGCTTATTCTGATTTCATTAAAGTCAGCCGCGAGCGTTTTGGCGGCTTGAGCATCTATTTTTACCCGGTCATTGTTCAGGGTGACCAGGCAGTAACTTCAATTATTGCCGGGCTTAACCACCTTAACCGCCATCATCCTGACCTTGATTTTTTGGTTTTGACCCGCGGCGGGGGATCGTTAGAAGACCTTCAGCCTTTTGACGATGAACGGCTGGTGCGGGCGGTGTTTGCCAGCCAAATTCCGGTGGTGGCAGCTATTGGCCACGAGGCAGATGTTTCTTTGGTTGAGCTGGCAGCTGACTTGCGGGCTTCGACTCCGTCGAACGCAGCCGAATTGACTATTCCCGCCCGAAAAGCCGTGGAACAGCGCCGCCGCCAGCTGGAAAATTTGCTTATCCAGGCGATGCAAAACCGTTGGCAAGAAGAAAAAGACCGTTGGCAGCTGCTTTGGCAGCAAATCGAAGAGGGGATTAGCCAGCAAATCCAACGGGTGGAAACTAGCCTTTGGCGGTTTGAGCAAACCGGCCAGTTATTGCAGCAAATTTGTGATCGTCGCCAGGCAGTGGTTGAGGAAAAAGAAAGGCAATTGGGCCAATTGAGCAGGCAAATTTGGCGGAACAATTGGCAACGGTGGCAAAATTTAAACCAACTTCTCCAAACTCTCGACTATCGCCATATTTTACGACGTGGCTTTAGCTTAACTTACCACCGCCACCAACTCCTCCGCCGGGCTGATCAGGTCCAAGCTAACGAGTGGCTGACTACCATTTTGGCCCAGGGCCGGTTAAAATCAAAAGTAAAGGAGGTGAAGTGTGAAAGCTAAGGAAGAAAAATTTTCTCTCCAAAAAGCCTTTCAGGAGCTGGAAGCAGTTGTGGCCGAATTAGAAAACGGCCAGGTAGATTTGGACCAAAGCTTAGTTAAATTCCGCCGCGGTCTAGCTTTATCCCAGGCCATTAAGCGCCATTTGGAGAAGATAAAGAAAGAAATCCGAATTATCCGGGAGAAAAATGAAGAGGGATAAAATTCTCCTCAGTCCTGGTGAACTGGTGCTCAAGGGTAAAAATCGTTATCTTTTTGAACGCCAGCTGGATATCAATCTCCGGCAGGTTTTGGGAGAAGATCTAAAAACTCTCCGTCGCCTTCAGGGGCGCCGTCTTTTAAGTTTAGCTACGCCGGCTGCCCGGGAAAAAATAAAATATATTTTTGGTGTCAGCCGCTGGGCCTGGGTCGAGAAAGCAGCTACCTGGCCAGAATTGGAGAAAAAGCTGTTGGCCGAGCTTGCTGGTCAACCGCGGCAACCTTTTGCCGTCCGGGTTAGCGACAAAACCAAAAAAGCAAGCAGCCAACAATTAAACGCCCGGCTGGGGGCTATTCTCCAAAAGGAACTCGCTTGGCCAGTTAATCTTGATCGGCCCCAACTGACGATTTATGTTGACCATTACCCTGATGGCTATTACTTTCATTTTGGCTGGCAAAAGGGGAGTGGGGGGATGCCGGTGGGGAGTAGCGGTCGGGTGTTGGCTCTTTTTTCCGGGGGCATCGATTCGCCAGTGGCCGCTTATCTTCTGGCCCGGCGTGGTTGTCAGGTTGACCTTCTTCATTTTTATGCCCTTGAAAATCCGGAAGCGGTTTTGGCAAGCAAAATTGGTAAACTTTTCCAACTTTTGAAGCCTTATCTTTTGCAACCGCGCCTAATTCTTTTGCCTTATCGCTATTTTTACCAAGCTATCCGCCAACGGCCAGCCAACGGCAACGAAACAATTCTTTTCCGCCGCTTTATTCTCCGGGCCGGAGAGTTGCTAGCCGGCAAATATGGTTACCAAGCTTTGGTCACCGGCGACAATTTGGCCCAAGTAGCTTCGCAAACTTTAACCAATTTAGTTGTTACCAGCCAAGCAGTGAAAATGCCCATCTTCCGGCCTTTAATCGGCTTTGATAAAGTAGAAATTATTGACTGGGCCCGGAAAATTGGTAGCTATTCGCTTTCTTTAGAAAACTATCCCGACTGCTGCGCTCTCATTCAAAAACATCCCCGAACCCGCGTCAACTTGCAAGAGATTAAAGATAAGGAGCAAAACCTCCGCCTTGCCTCCGTTCTTCTCCGGACGGTTAAGGAAAGGAGGGTAGTTGAGGGAACTAGGAACTAGGAACTAGGTTGGAGAGACTAGGTTATTAGAACTTGGAAATTAAAGCGGTATGAGGTGAAGCAGTTTTGCGTTCCTGATAGGAATTGGCTAAAATAGATTAAGATGGTCAGCCAACAAATTAAAACCCAAATTCGGGTAATTTTAGACCGCTTTTTGCCAGCCAAAAGTTACCAGGCTTTTATCTTTGGCTCTCGGGCCAGGGGGGACAATAGCCGCTGGAGCGATATTGATTTGGGACTCATTGCTCAGAAGCAGCTACCTGGCCACTTGCGGGAAAAGATTCGGGAAGCGCTGGAAAATTCCCGGATTCCATTTAAGGTAGACCTGGTAGATTTTCACCAAGTTAGCGCCGATTTTAAAAAGGTTGCCCTTAAAAAAATTATTCCTTTATGAAAAACAAGCTGGCCACCCAGATCAAGCAAGTTAGCCAGGCACCATCCGGTGAAGGCAAAGGAAGAACCAGAAACTTAATGCTTCGTCATCCTGAACTTGCCCGCCCCGCCCCTGAGGGTGCGAAGGGGCCTGGGGATTCAGGATCTTCAGTGAATGGGTTATTCACAATAATGACAATATAACACCCAGCTGAAGATGCTGAGCCCCCAAAGCTCCGACATGCGTCGGGACGGGGTAAACTAAACTCAGCATGACGAGACTAGGGAAACGGTCTAGTAAATTGTCGTCTCTTTCTTGCGAAAAGGTGAGATGATGAAATGAATGGAACTAGGTTAAAAAGAGAACATGTCTTTTGGGTCGAGTAAGGCCAGAGCTTGAAAAAAGGGGCTTCTCCGGATAGACTACAAGTAGCCGCCGCGGTGGTGGAACTGGCAGACACGCAGCTCTCAAAAAGCTGTCTCCTTTTCGGAGGTGTGGGTTCGACTCCCACCCGCGGCACTGGAGGAGTCGCCTAGTGGCCGATGGCACCGGTTTGCTAAACCGGGTCCCCAAAAGGGACACGTGGGTTCGAATCCCACCTCCTCCGCTCGGGGGTCGTCTAACGGTAGGACGGACGGCTCTGAACCGTTCAATCGTGGTTCGAATCCACGCCCCCGAACAAAAATAGTTAAATCCCAAATTTCAAATCCTAAATCCTAATCCGCCAGCTGGCGGACTAAACAATATCAAATGACCAAAATTCAAATAATCAAATACTTAAACCTTGTCATCCTGAACGAAGCCGAAGGCGGAGTGAAGGATCTAGCGAAGCGTATTAATCCATATCTAGTTAAGTCTTCTGCGCTCGCTCTGCTCGCTAGATCCTTCGTCGCTTCGCTCCTCAGGATGACAAGAGGGGTGTCTTTTGTTTTGGTCATTTGAACATTTGGTAATTTGGTCATTATTTAGGATTTGGGTCATTAGGATTTAGGATTTGCCTGCCCCTACCGAAGGGGGGTTTGTGATTTGGAATTTGCCTGCCTGCGCAGGCAGGGGATTTGGTGCTTTTTTGATCTAGTTCCTAGTTCCATCCTAGTATGCTATCATTGGAAAATGGAAAAGGAGGAAAAAGAAGCCAAAATCAACGAACTTCTGACTCGGGGAGTGGAGGCTGTTTACCCCAGCCCAGAAGCATTTCGCCAGGTTCTCCTTTCTGGCCGTCAGCTAAGAGTCTATTTGGGCATTGACCCTACTGCTCCCTCATTACATATTGGCCATGTCATCCAGTTGCAAAAATTGCGCCAATTCCAACAACTAGGTCACCAGGTTATCCTCCTCATTGGTGATTTCACCGGGATGATTGGCGATCCAACTGATAAAACAGCGGCCCGGGTCAGGTTAACCCGCGACCAAGTCCGAGCCAACGCCCATGATTACGTCAAGCAAGCCAGTGCTATTCTTAATTTCCAGGATTCCAAAAACCCAGCCCTGGTAAAATACAACAGCGAATGGTTGGCTAAATTAACCTTTGCGGATGTGGTTGAATTAGCGGCTGAAGTAACCGTCCAGCAAATGCTCCAACGGAGCATGTTCCAAGAAAGACTTAAAAAAGAGAAACCTATCTGGCTCCATGAGTTCCTTTATCCCTTAATGCAGGGCTATGATTCAGTCGCCATGAAAGTTGATGTTGAAATTGGCGGCAGTGACCAAATCTTTAATATGCTGGTTGGCAGCGACTTTGTCCGCCGCCATCTCCACAAACAAAAGTACGTGGTTGCCAACCGTTTATTAACTAATCCTCAGGGAGAGAAATGGGGCAAGACCAGCGGCCATACTGATATTGTCTGGCTAAAAGACTCCCCCCTAGAAATGTTCCAAAAGGTAATGCTCTGGCCGGATGCAATGGCCCCCTTAGGCTTTGAGCTTTGCACCTACCGGCCCATGACTGAAGTAAAAGCCTTAGAAAAACAATACCAGGATAATCCCTTAGGCTTAAAAGAAGAACTCGCCTTTGAGATTGTCAAGGAACTAAAAGGAGAGAGAGTGGCTAAAGAGGCAAGGGAGAGTTATCATCAGCCGGAAAAAGCGGTTATTCCTTCGCTAACCATTAGAAGGAGCGAGGCTAATGATTTACCCCATCTTTTGGTAAAAATAGGCTTGGTAAAAAGCGTCAAAGCCGCTCGCCGCCTGCTGGCCCAGGGCGGGGTAAAAGTTAACGGTCGAGTGGCTCAAGATGTTACCCTGCCGTTCCAAAAGACTTTTCTAGTCCAGGTGGGCAAAAAAATTACCCAGCGCCACAAAGTACGCCTCCAACCTTGAGCGTACATTATCACTCTACTCATTTCGGGATATGATATAATCCTATAAGATGGCACAAGAGAG
>WFSR01000057.1 GCA_015485895.1 Candidatus Microgenomates bacterium
AACTAACCTAGGGGAAGGGAGCCAGGCATCAGACCCGCTCCGACGCTGCGTCGGAGGAGCTGATGCTGGCGACCTATCTGTCACAGCCTTGAAAAGGCTGTTGAGGCATTGTTGGAGGAGATCTCGCCCCTGGAAATGGGGAATAATTGCCGAAAGTTTCATTGGCCGACCTTAAACTCTACTACATCGCCGTTCCTCATTTGGTACTCTTTCCCCTCGCTGCGAACCTTTCCGGCCGCCCGAGCTTTTTCCCAACCCCCTAATTCCACAAAGATCGGATAATCAACTACATCCGCCCGGATAAATTTTTTGGCAAAATCGGAATGGATTGTCCCGGCCGCCGCTACTGCTGTTGTTCCCTGCCTAATCGTCCAGGCCCGGACTTCTTTCTGACCCGCTGTCAAAAAAGAAATCAAGTTAAGCCTTTGATAAGCCAGGGCAACCAGCCGGTCTAATCCGGATGTTTCAAAGCCCAAATCTTGCAAATACTCCTGCCTTTCTTCTTCTGAAAAAGCTCCCAGCTCTGCTTCTACCCGAGCCGAGAGGGGCAAAACTGGTTGCCAATGAAAACCAGCCAAAAGTCGCTCCCGCTCTTTTAGTTGATCTTCGCTCAAATTGGCGACATAGATTACCGGTTTGGCGGTCAAAAGAAACAGCCGCCGGCTCGCCTGGCGTTCTTCGGGCGTCAAATCAACTTCCCGCGCTGGTTGGCCTTGATCTAATCCCTGGCGCAATTTTTCCACCGCCCGCCAGAAAATTTTTTCCTCGTCGCTACCCCCCGGCCGCGGCGGCTTCTGCTTTTCCAAAGTTTGCAAATCAGCCAAAAGCAGTTCGTTTTCAATCACGGCAATGTCATCGGCCGGAGTTTTCCCTGTCCGCGGTATTTGCTTGTCTTCGAAAAAACGCACCACCTCGACAATTAGCGAAACTTCCCGAATATGGGCCAAAAATTGGTTTCCCAAGCCTTCCCCTTGGGCTGCCCCTTTTACCAAACCGGCAATATCGACAAATTCCACTACCGCCGGTACTATTTTTTCCGTCTTTACAATCGCCGCTAATTTCTCCAACCGCGGATCAGGCACCGGAACAATACCGGTATTGGGCTCAATTGTGCAAAAGGGATAAGGGGCCACATCGGCTACCTGCTTTTTCAAAAGGGCATTGAAAAGAGTAGACTTACCTACATTGGGCAACCCGACAATCCCCACACTTAATTTCATTTTCCAATTTTACCACCCCAACCTTCCCTGTTATAATTGCCTATGCTTACCAATATTTTCATCAATTTTTTTGCCCAAGGCTATCTTTTTCTTATTTCCTTTTTTACCCTGCCCGCTATTCTCCGCTACCTCGGCAAAGAACAATTTGGTTTCTTGGCTTTAGCCGCTGCCCTTCTCAACTACACCACCACTTTCGACTTCGGCTTTGGGGCCGCCCTTACCCAACGGGTAGCCCGCCTCCGCTCTCAAAATCGCCAGGAGCAACTGAAAATTACCATCCAAACCGGCTTTCTAACCTACACGCTCTTAGCCGCCGCTATCATCATTTTCCTTGATCTTTTCGCCCAGCCTATTCTTCATCTCTTTAATCTTTCTCCCCAGCTTTTTGGCCAGGCCCAAAAAATTATGCCCCTTATTGCCCTCAACATTGGTCTTTACTTCCCCACCATTTTTGCCGCCAGTATTTTCCAGGCTGAAAATCATTTCTGGCGCTATAACTTGCGCACTTTTATCATCGGCACTGCCAACACTCTGGGTATTTTTTTCCTTGCCAGCCATCACTTCCCCCTCATCACCATTTTTCAACTGCAAACTATCGCTCTTCTCATCACTCTGGCTTTTGATTTTTGGCTTCTCCGTTCTTATTTAGCCTACCCCCACTTTTCCCGCCGGCATTTTCTTCAGCTTGGCCGTTTTGCCATCTTTAAATTTTTAAGCAATACTGCCGGCCAAATCAACAACCAGTTCCCAAAATTCTTCCTAGCTTCATTTGTCAATGTTGCCAGCGTCAGCTATTTCAGCGTGCCCTTCTCTCTAGTTCAAAAATTAGAAGTGCTTTTATCACAAGTTTACATCGTTATCTTCCCCCAAATTTCCCACCTTCACGGCAAACGGCATTACCGCTCTATTGGCAAGTTATTCTTAAAAGGCGAATTTATCACCGCCCTTCTCATGTCTCTGGCTACTTTTATAGGATTTATCTGGGGGCCTTGGCTCTTAAACTGGTGGCTCAAAGACCCACCTTTCGTGGCCCAGATCATTCCAGTTTTTAACATCCTCCTAGTTACTTATCTTGTCCGCTCCTTGACAGCTATCCCTGTCGCCGTTCTTGAAGGCTTAGGTAACACTAAAACACCGGCTCTTTTAGCTTGGTTGAATACTGCCATTGTTCTCAGCGTAGGTCCGTTTTTAATCAAAGCTTTGCAAGTGCAAGGGGCAGCTATTCTTATTTTAGTCTATACTCTTGTTAGTGCTCCTCCGGTTATAATTTTAGCAATTAGGCAAATTTACTACCAAAAAGAAATTGCCAAAATCCAAAAATGAAAAAGGTTGTTTTTATTTTCGGGCTTGATGGAGCCACCTGGAAATTGTTGGATCCCTGGCTAAAGGCTAGCCATCTCCCTTTCCTGCAAACCCTAGCCCAGCGTGGTTTTACCGCTACCCTGAAAAGCACGATTCCTCCCCTAACCTCCACTGCCTGGACAACTTTTCAAACCGGCGTCACCCCCGAGAAACACCACATCTTTGGATTTTTCCACCCCAGTGGCCGTTTATACAACTCCCATGACATCCACTACCCCAAATTTTGGCAAACTGCTGCCAATTATGGCAAGCGGAGTGCCATCATCAACATGCCCCTAACCTATCCCATTCAACCCAATAACGGCTGCTTAGTAAGCTCATTTTTAACACCTCCCGGCGCCGATTTTGCTTACCCAACCCAACTCCAACTTAAATTACTAAAATCACATTACCAGATTGATCTTCCTTCCAACCACCACGGTTTTGCCCCCGAGACGCCGCCATCACCATCAGCCAAACGCACGCTTCATCGGCAAATTCTCTCTCTAATTGCCAGCCGAGAAAAAGCCGCCATTACCATCGCCAAACAGGAGGCGTGGGATATCTTTTTCGTTCTTTTTAAGGCCACCGATCTTAGCCAGCATTTCTTTTGGGATGCCAAAGAGACACTAGCCGTTTACCAGCGCATTGACCAGGCTATTGCCAAAATTCTCCACGCCTACAAAACTGCTCACCCCAAAACCAAAGTTAACATCCTCATTATTTCCGATCACGGCTTCCATCCCATCTCTAAATACGATGTTGCTCTCTATCCCCTTCTAGCCAAACTGGGCTTTCTGCCTCAGCGGCCTAATTGGTACCTCAAGTTTCTCCGCGGCCTCCGAAAAATAAGCAAACTAAAGTATACCACCAAGTTAACTTTTCTCTCTCAACCACAAGTCTTTAGTTACGGCTTAAGTTGGCCTGATGCCTCACCCAACACTATTGCCAAGCTAGCCAACACTTTAGCCAAAGTCACGTACCGAGGCCAAAAGATTTTCCAAAAGATTAAAATAGTTCCCCCTAACTCAACTACACTCCTTAGGATTCTCTGGCTCACTAATCCCACTTTTGCTCCCAATCCCGACCCTCTTTCTGGCCAACTAATTTACCCCAAGATTACTTCTCTCAAGGCCCATCACTATTCTGATCCCCGGGGCATTCTCATCGCCGCCGGCCCTCAAATACAACCCAAGCAGAAAAGGCAATTCCTCCATCTCGTCGACCTTGCCGGAAATATTCTTTCCCTTTTAGGCATTCCCGCCCCAACTCACTCTAATGGCCGTCTCTATCCCCAACTTTTCAAATTCCCCCAACGGCAGTTATCATCCCAAAGAAAAACACCCGCCGAAATCACAAAGCCCAAAAGTAAACCTGAAGATGACGCTCTTGTTACCCAGCGTCTCCGACAATTAGGTTATGTCGATTAAGTCCCAAGATATCATTATCGTCTCCGGCTTACCGCGATCAGGCACTTCACTAATGATGCAAATTCTCGCTGCTGGCGGTATAAAACTCTTAACCGATAGCCAGCGTCCCGCTGATATCAACAACCCTCGGGGCTATTATGAATTTGAGCCAGTAAAACACCTGGCTAAAAATGCCAATTGGTTGCCTTTGGCTCAGGGAAAAGCCGTCAAAATTATCTCCACTCTTTTGCCTCACCTTCCTCTCCATTATCACTACAAAATTATCTTTATGGAAAGAGAGATGAAAGAAATTCTTGCCTCACAAAGACAAATGCTGCTCCGTAAGGGAGAAAAGGTTGGGCCTCGGCAAGATACCCGATTATCAATCGCCTTTAGTCAGCATCTCCGGACAATTAAAGCTTGGCTTAGGCGACAAAAAAACTTCGCTGTGCTTTATATCAACTATAACCGGCTCCTAAATCACCCCAATGTGGAAATTGCCAAAATTGGACCATTCTTGGATGTTTCCCTCAACGTTGCGGCCATGCCAAAAGTTATCGACCCCCGCCTTTATCGCCAACGCGCCACAGCCAAAACCAAAGCTTTAACTGCACGTTAACTCTAGCTAACCGCCCCCGCAACAATTGGGCAAAAGCATTGCCCAAAAAAGTAAAGCTCAAGGTAAAACGGTAAAGCCAAAGCGGGTAATGGTGTTTTCGTAAAAACAGGAAAAGCGAGGTAAAATAGCGCCGGTAAAATTGCCACCGCTTTTTAGCGCGCCACTTTTTCCAACTCCCACCGCCAAAGTGAATTATTTCTGCCGCCGGCACCACCACCAATTTACCCAAGCCTAATTTTTTAACCCGGTACGACCAATCGACATCTTCAAAAAAGAAAAAGTAATCCTCGCCAAGGCCTTTTGTTTTTTGCCAAACTATCCGCCGGGCCATCAAAGCTGCCCCTGGCAATTGGTCAACCGGGGTTGGCGTTTTGCCTATCCGGCTAAAGACCAGCCATTTCAGCGGTGTGGCTGTCACCAGCCAGCGGCCAGCTAGGCTATGGTAAAACACCATTTGCCAAAGGTTAGGAAAACGCATATAGTAGCGCTGCTGAAAACTTCCGTCGGGGTTTAATAATTCAGGAGACACGGCAGCCACATCGGCATGTTTTTCCAAATAGCCCACCATCTTCTCTAAAGCCCCTTTCTTAACAATAGTGTCCGAATTAAGAAGAAGGATATATTTGCCTTTAGCGATTCTTATTCCTTGGTTGTTAGCTCTCGCAAAACCAAGATTTGTTTTATTAAAGATGGTTTTAATAGTTATAGTGCAACGTCTAAAAAGGAGCCAGGCATCAGACCGCACTCCGCCCGCAGCTCCGCCAGAGGCGGAAGCGAGGACGAGTGGAGCTGATGCTGGCGACTCCAATAGCAACTTCTTATTTGTTAGAGCGATTTGTGATTTGGAATTTAATTCTTTGAGGAATTCTCTGCTGCCATCATGAGAATTATTATCAATGATGATTATTTCTATGTTAACT
>WFSR01000058.1 GCA_015485895.1 Candidatus Microgenomates bacterium
GGATTTAGGATTTGTTTGGAATTTGTGATTTGGGATTTGGTGCTTTTTCTCCTAGCTCCTAGCTCCTAGTTCCTAGTTCCATTTTTCACTTTACATTTTAATTTTTCACTTTCTTAGAAAACCTCCTTGACAAAGGCAAAAAAAGTAATAATAATGGATAAAATGAAAAGCCGTAAATATTTATTTTTGGCAGTCCTTCTTTTAGGAGGTGCTTTTTGGGTTGGCCGGCCTCAGAGTTTGGATTCTGCCAACTTAACCAATGCCAAAGATACTTTAGAAACTTCCCGGCTTTCTTTTCATGGCGCTAACGGTGAAGCATTAACTGAAAATTCAACAGTTATAACAATCGCTACCACCGGCTACCCTTCAACTTCAACTGCTAATCTCTTTCCCGGCGACACGATTGTTTATCTTGGAACTGGTAATACATACCCAGTTGATCAAATTATCTCCTCCACTCAATTTACTGTTACGACAGGTTTGGCCAGCGCCGACACCGACGCCAATGACGAATTCGTAGTCAAAAGAACCGCTAGCCACACGATAAATTTCACCACTGCCTCAGCTATTGCCGACGGAGCTATTAGAATTAGGGTCAAAGCCGGTGCCAGCAACAACAATGATGGCAACCCCGACCAAGATGGGTGGGATTTCAATTCCATCAGCGATAGCGATGTCACCTGCCCAGCCGATGTTGCCGGTTACTATGACTTCGTTTCCGGTACAGCTACTGTTTCCGGAGGCACCGGTTGCCCAGCCGGTTATCACTGTTTCGAGTGCCGCTATTCTGGCCCCGGCAAGAAAGGTCAGGCGCTCTCGATAACCATCGGCGGAGGAACTAAACTCATCAATCCCGCTCCGGCCAGCGGCCATACCGAGGGCACCGCCGACACTTATTCTATCCTTATGGAGAATTTAGACAGCGATGACAATATTATTGACAGCACCACCGCTAAAGTTGCCGTCATCGAGGCCGTCCGGGTCACCGCTACGGTCAACTCAATCCTCAACTTTAGCATCAGTGGTCTAGGCGTCGGCACCACTGCCTGCGGGGTTTCTACTAATGTCACCACCACTGCCACCACTGTTCCCCTTGGTGCTCTTTCTATCGGCAGTTTCACCAACGCCGCCCAACAATTAGAAGTTTCCACCAACGCCGATAACGGCTACGCGGTTACCGCTATCGAGAACGACCAACTTTCCCGAGTTGACGACTCCAGTGTTGAAATTCCCGACGAACCTGGTGATGCTGGTGCCGCTACCGAATCTGTTTCTGACGAGTGGGCTTCAACTAGTACCAAAGGCTTTGGCTATTCCTTACAAAATATCGACGCTAACAGTGTTGCTTTCTCTTACAACGAATCAGGGCGAACTTTTTCTGCCCGCCAATTTGCCGCTGACGCTGACTCGGAATCGCCACAAACCATCTTTTCTTCCACCACCGTCGCCGACGGTGAAGACGTTTATGTTTGTTACCGAGCCATTGTTAGTGCTACCCAAGAAGCTGGTGTTTATTGGAATGCGATTACTTATCGGGCCACGGCAACATTTTAATGAAAAAAATAATTTTCTTGATCACCATTTTGGCCGGTTTAATTATTTCCCCAAGAAAAATTTGGGCCCAACAATTAACTAAAGTAACCGTCAGCCCACCCCGACTAGAACTAAAAGTTAAGCCAGGAACAGTTGTCCAAAAAGTCATCAGTGTTCACAACGGTGGTGATAGCGAGTTAGGCTTAGTTGTTAAAGTTCAAGATTTTATTGTTAATGATGATCGGGGCACGCCAATCCCCGTTAAGGCTAAGGTTGCCCGCCGTTGGGCGGCCTCGACTTGGATCCAAGCTTCGCCCACAAAATTCATCATCCGGCCGGGAGAAACAAAGCCCGTCAACATTGCCATTGTTGTTCCCCAAAAAGCTAATCCAGGCGGTCATTATGCTGTTGTCTTCTTCCAAACCACCGCTACCAGCGACCGGGAAACTGCTTCTGCAGTTATGCCTAGCGTGGGCACTCTTTTCTATCTTACTGTCCCCGGTAAGATCAAAGAGAATGCTTTCGTTGTCCGTATGGATGCTCCCAATTGGAAAGAATATGGGCCGGTAAAAATTGTCAGCGAGGTAGAAAACCTTTCCGACATCCATATCCGCCCCCGGGGCACCATTCGCATTTATGACTGGTTGGGGCGACCACTATCCACCTTGAAATTGCAAGAACAAAACATTTTTCCCGGGACTGTTCGTCGCTATGAAAATACCTGGCCGCAACATTGGGGCTTAGGCCGCTATCGGGCCACTTTGAGCGCCGGTTACGGCCAGCAGGGCCGGGCCTTGACGGCCACCATTTTCTTTTGGATTATCCCCTGGCACGTGATTTTAACTATCGTGCTTCTAGCTCTCATTGCCATTGCTATCATCATCTGGTTCCGCCGCCAGCGGCTAGAACCGGTGGAACCCAAGGACCCAACACCCCCACAAGCAACTTAAAATAAAGATAAAATCAAAAATTATAAGAGCTATTCTTCTTGGCAAGCAAATACTTATGATATAATACATGCATTATAGGTTTAGTATTCTATTATGGAACGGCGAGAACATCTTGTTAGCACTCTACCTATTACTCCTCCCAGAACCGAAGACCCAAAACTGTTTTTCTTCTTTAGTCCCTTAGTAGCTAATATAGTGGCAAAAAAGCTAGAAAAAGGGCTTTTGTTACCTATAAATTTAACCGGCATGAAACTTCAAGGACAAAGCGATTTGCAAAAAGAAAAGTTAGCACAACAATACTACACCCATATACAAAAATTGGGCATTTATAATTTTGCTCCCTGGAGAGATAGTGATCCTAATTTCCGGGAATATGTAGGGGAAACAATAGCCTCACTTCACGAAAAAGGGCTAATTCAAATAGAAAATCATCGTATAATTTCTTGCCCCTGCGGAGCATTAGAATTACCCGAAAGTTACTTAAAGACCAACAAGATTCCTGAAGGCAAAGTTTTTTCTATAAACTCCAACGGAGAAATACGCTGCCAACTATGTGGCGGTATAGGCCAGGCAAAAGCAAGCGAAGTGCTAGTTTTGCATCTCCCCCCAGATACGCCACCAATAAAGGTTAATCCCATCTCCCATAGCACGAGAGTGCGAAAGGTTTTCTTAGATCTCACTGCAGAACCTTTAGTTATCTCTCGCAACCGCGAAACAGAATTTACCGCTAATATTGCCGGGCGCGATTTTTATATTGATGTTGACTTTGCCTGGGCACTCCTCGGTGGCCATTTATCAGCAATGTCTAAGGATGTCCAATTTTGGACCGTAGCCTCTAGGACTCTGAGAAAAGGAGTACTAGTTTCGAAACTTCAGGAAATCTTGACTGGCAAAGCAGGACAATTAATTATCACTCCATATGTTCGCAACTCACCCTCATTTAGCGAGGTAGCGTTAAGATTTGGAAAAGATACAGCAGTATTTTTTATGTTAGCTCATTTATTTTGGGAACAATTGGAAGTCAGGGCAGATTCGCGGCTTATTTTCTGGACCATCAAAGCTCTCTCGCGAAGGATAACCCAGCCGTTTCCGACATCCCAACATTTACAAGGAGATTTGAAATCAACAAATGTCGAGAGGTTGCAAAAGCAATTAAACGGCGAGAGGGTAAGACAGGTGCTAAAATTGTGGCGCTCCCCGCATAAAACTAACCAAACAACCGACACCTTTTTGGAAACGTTTTTAGGGGAAAGTAATAGCTCTGAACAAGAAAACACGCCCAACCAAAATAGAGGGCGCTTCGAAACGGAACCTTGGTCAGAAACAACCAAAGCACTTCTAGAGTTATTTATAAGCAGGTGCCAGACAAGCTTCCCCGAAGGGGCAATTGCAGCGATATTATTTCACGGTTCTCGCGCATTTGGCGATAATGACGAAGACAGCGATTGGGATTTGGCTATAGTCTTTGGGAAGAGTATCTCCTCGGGGGAAGAAAAGCTTCAAGCAATTAAAAAATTGAGGACAGTTTTAAGCGATAAACAACTCGCTGTTTTGCGAAATATAAAACCTTTATTCCTTTCAGAGTTGCCAAAGTCTGCTGATTTATACAGTCAAAACACCAACGGGGCTTTTTTCGCCTATCACATGAGAGCGGCAAAGCTGCTACATGGTGATTATAATCCTTTCGATCTCATGATTGGGCCGCAACCATTCTACTTAGCCTTGAGTTTATACCAAAAACTGCAACAATATATTGGCCGGGCCCGAAAGGGTGCTTTGGCACCAGAACGATTTAGCTTTCGCCAAGCCCGCAAAGACACATTCAAAATGCTAAAAGATACTCTCATGCTTAAAGGTATCTATGAAAAGACAAAAGAACAACAATTAGAACAATTTAGACAGCTATGGCCTAATGTTTTATCACCAGCAGAAGTTAAGTTTTTAAGAGCTAGCTTGTCTAAGTATTCTGAGGGAGGGAGTTTTTCGCCCGAACAATTTTTGGCAATCCAAGAGAAAATATATAACCATGCCCTTCAAATTTTAAAGGAACAATTGAAGATAGCAACTTTTTGATGTTATCCTAGAAAGAGATGTTTTACCGTTTTCAAGAAGGACCACTGCACTTTGATGTCCTATTTCCCCAAAAGCAGGGCAAAATAAATATCCTCAAATTGGCTGGTTTGCCCGGCTTCCCTCGCGAGGATAAGTTCACTCGCTTTTGCCAAGACAATGGGTGTCAAATTTTCTTCCCCCACTATTTGGGCAGTTGGCTAAGCAAGGGTGTTTTCACTCCCGACAATTGCCTACAGACAGTCGACCTGGCCTTGACCTTTATTCAACGGGGCCGAGCCAAAGAGCTTTATTTTCTCAAAGAAAAGACCTGGCCGGCAAAAACCCCCATCGTCCTAGGTTCCTCTTTTGGCGGCTGGACAGCCTTGAAAGTTTGCTCCCTCCATCCTGGTATTAAAAAGTGTGCCCTTTTCGCTCCCCTAGTGGATATTGAACAGCAGGGTAAATGGCCCGGCGAAGAAGATTTGGACCATACCCTGCAATTCTTGCGCCGAGCATTTGGGCCAGCTTTTCGCGGCCTGGAAAGGCAAACTTGGGATAAATTTTTCCAGGGAAAAGGGGAAATCGCCCCCATTAATTTAGATAACATTCGCCAGCGAAACTTTTTTATTGTCCACGGCCGAGCAGACCCAACAATCAATTATCATCATAGCCGAGCGTTAGCGGCCAAGTTAAAAGAGTTGGGTAACAGGGTTGTTTATCACGAAATTGGTAATGCCAACCACCGAATTCGCGATTTTTTCAGCGGTAAACTCTTAGAAGAATTTCTCGCTTGGACGAGAAGTTAAAATAAGATCTTTAAGCGTCTTTATCTTTTACCAACCTCTATGGAGGTTAACCCAGGTTCTTCTTTTCTTCGCCAAGTCTTAAGTTATAATGATCTAGTTCCTCCAACCTAGTTCCTAGCTCCTAGTTACATTTTTCACTTTCCCCTTCTTTTTTCACTTTTCACTTTCTTAGCCCTTCGCCCTTAGCTCTTAGCCCCTTTTAACTTAGCTCCTAGTTCCTAGTTCCCATTGTTTGTTGGCTTAAGCCCCCTCCCCGGGCAAAATGCGCTCCGGGCGAGATTCTTTATATTGGGAGGCTTATTCGGTTCCTGATCAAATACCAATCCGCCCGGATTAAATATTCGAAAGCCAGGGCTATAAAAGCATTTTTATAAAGAGGGCTGGCTTCGTCAGCCATCAGCGCCATAATTTTCTTAGGATCTATTAAATCGTATTGGGCTAGAACCGAGTGCTTCATAACCCAGGCGATCAACGGCTTTTGGTAGCGAGGAAAGTCAAGGGCAAATTCAGTCCCACCTTTTTTAGGAATAAACATCTCGGGAATAAAAATATGGCGGAGATAGCGGGCATAAATTTGCTTTTCCTCCCCCGGCTGCCCCCTCCTTCGCGCCCGTCGCCTCATTCCCAACGCTAAAACTTGCGAATCCAAATAGGGCGAGACCTGGCGGGTACCAAACCCCATATAAATTTCGTTTACCAAGGCGGTCTCCACTACATTCATATCGGAAACAAACAAAGGGTAATAACCCCGCCGATTAAACCTTTCCCAATCCAATAACAGCTTTAAAGCCCGCGGCGTATAGAGGACGGCCTGTTGTTCTTCCTTTAACCAACGCACATTGTCAAAATAACTCATCTGCCGGCTGTATTTAGCCATTAACGCCAATTCCGGTAGCGAATACATCTCATCGCCATGCTGGCCAGTAAAAAGCAACCGGGGCGCATAACGCCGCAAAAACCGGATGTAGCCACCAAAATAATCAGCATCTAGCTGGAGAAGGTCGTTGTCCTTCCAAAGATGCAAATAATCTTGGCGATAGCCTTGCCGGGGCAAAAGTTTTACCGCCCGCAAGCGCAAATGATGCCGGTTGGCAAACTTTTTGATAATAGCCAAACTTTCCGTCCCATATTTCTCTGGGAAATAAAACGAGTAGCAATAAAAATTTTCTGGGCCAATAAGTTTGGCCATGATATAGGCAATCAGGGTGCAATCAAAACCGCTCGAAAGCTCGCAACCAAAATGGCTCCCCGGAGGGATTTTCGCCAAGCGGCGGGCAACGGCATCGGTCAAAGTTTTTTCCAACGCCCGGGCAAATTCTTCATCATTGGCAAATTTATCCCTGGCCAGGCCAGAGAAAAAAGCATCTACATCAACCAGCGACTGGATTCGATAGGTAATCTTGGGGCTAAAGCTGAATTCTACTTTACTCCCGGGAGGCACCCACTTGACCGCTTCCAAAAGAGTTTTTTCGGTAGCATGCCAACCGGGAGTGATATAAGTCAACAAACCGTCAAGATCAGCTACCAACCGTTGGCAGCGGGCAACAATATCCTTAATATCTGGAAAACGCGAAGCAAAGACCAGTTGGTCGCCCAAAACGGCAAAATAACAAGAAAAATTCATCGTATTGTCAAGACCTACAGTCAGCTTCCGTGTCTCTTTATTCCAAATAAAAAGGAGGTAATCGCAATCATGGTTGGCCAAACGCTTCAACCCATACTTCTTTACTTCCCAAAGCAAATCCCTTTCTGGTATCCCGGGAGTATAGCTGGTAAAATACCCCCAAATGGCCCAGCGGTCATCCTCAACAAAAACTTTTGCCGGCAAAATAACATCTTTCAATTTCTGGTTAAGTCGCTTCGGCGCGAGATGTTGGGAAGTAACAGTAAAAATAAAGTTAGTGTCCATGTTTAAGAATAATGCCCCGTCTCACTAGGTCACCAATAGCTTTTTTGGTCAAGGCGGTATCAGAAGCAAAAGTAGCTACTAAGCGTTCCAAATCTCCTGGAGAAACTTTTTTAAGCGAGGCCATCGCCTTTAAGATATGATAAAGGGGCGGCGAAATTTCCAAAATGCGGTCTTCTTTTTGGTCATAAACTATCGTCCGGTAGCCATTTTGAGCATCAGAATCCGAGAAAATCACCGCTTCCCGATTTAAGGTGTAGTACATTTTATCTTCCCCAAAGGTGAATGCCTGGTTCCCGGCCCCCTCTTTTGGCGGTCACCGCTTCCATAGACGAGCACAACTCTTTTAACCCAATCGTTTCGAATTCGTTCCGTGATACCACTAAACTTTCTTGGTTAAAACCGGACCTGAACATTAGTCTTTCGCTACTCAACGGCATCTTTCCTCACCCCCTTGTCATCGCCAACACCCCACATCTTTAATCAGGAATAGCATGTTTCTTCTCCGGTTGTCAAGGAGGAGCGGAGCTAGGAGCTAGGCTTTAGTTGTAAACGGTAAAGTGGTGCTAGAATACTAAAAGATGACTCTGACAAAAATAAAGTGGTCAATTTGGGGCAAAATTACCTCTTTGGCTTCAAAAGGAGTATGGTTGGGAGTATGGTTGTTCAAAGGCCATTTTCTGGTTGGGGTAATGGCCATTATCTTTAATGAGAAAAACCAGGTTCTTTTA
>WFSR01000059.1 GCA_015485895.1 Candidatus Microgenomates bacterium
CCGCTTCGATTTGCATAGTTATTGTTTTCAGAGGATCTCGTTTCGGTGGTTGGTATGATATTTCTGTGATTTCTTCTGGCATTTTATAAGATAATAGTATGGTGGTGATTATTTGTCAATCCTTAATTGTGCCCTGTCCAGGACATACTATACACTTTTTAAATACACTTTTTAAGATTTAATCATTAATTGTTAAGTTTCAAATGAACGTGAGCAGTTTTTTCCTAGCGAAACATAGAAACTCTAAAGGTTAAGAAACACTAAATAAGAAGAAAAAGGTCAGGCTTCAAGTCTATCCTATTTGCCTTTCCTTGTCATTCCGCCCTTTCGCAAGAAAGAGCGGGGTCTTCAGCTGGATGTCGTATCAATAATGGTAATTGCCCATCTCCTGAAGATTCTGAAACCCCAGCTCCGACAAGTCGGAGGGAGCGGGTAAGTTCAGGATGACGAGATGTTGATAACTACTAGTAGAGGGTGTTCATATTTATTTGAAACTCAACAGCTAGCTGTTAGTTCCACTTTGTTGTTAGTTGTTTGTTGGTGGTTGGTTGTTGGCGCTAGCCTGTTGGCTAGTGCCTGGTGATTGCCTGGCTGAAGTTAGCCATTAAGAAGGCAACGGTGAGGGGGCCGACACCGCCGGGAACGGGGGTGATGAATTCGGCCTTGGGGGCGACGCTGGCAAAATCAAAGTCGCCGCGGGGGGAGGCGATGTCAATGGCCACTACGCCGCGAGAGATCATGGCACCGGTGATGAGCTGGGGCCGGCCGGCCGCGCTGATGACAATTTTACTGGCCCGCGTCCATTGGCCCAAGTCTTGGGTGGCTTGGTCACAGCTGACAACCGTTGCCCCGGCCCGGAGGAGCCAGTTGACAAGGGGAGTGCCGACAATGAGGGATTTGCCAATGACGGTAATCACCTGGCCGCGGAGTTTAGCGGCCGGAAAGCCGGCTTCTTGGAGGATGGCGACGACGGCGGCGACGGTGGCCGGGAGGAAGTGCGGCTGGCCGGCCAGGAGGAGGCCCAGATTTTGGCTGGTAAGACAGTCAATGTCCTTGTGCGGGGGAATGGTGTCGAGGAGCTGGCGTTCTTGAGCCGGCGACCAATTAGCTGGCAAGGGCAGTTGAACCATTAGGCCGGCCACATTGGTTTCCTGGCCTAATTTTTGAACTTGGCGGATAACTTCGGCCGGGGGAGCAGCAGCGGCAAATTGGTGTACTTGAAAATTAATGCCAATTTTTTGGGCAAATTGTTGCTTCATCCGGATATATAATTGGGAGGCGGGATTGTTACCGACGAGGACGGAAACTAGTCGCCGTTGCTGTTGGCCCGCCGGCAGTTGCCGAAATTGCCGTTGCAGTTGGGCTAAAAGTTTCTTTTGGTATTCCCGGCCGTTAAAAATTTTCCCCATGGCCAATTTTATCATGCCGGCTGCTAATCCCTTCTTTTACCCCAAATTAGGTCAAATTTGGGGAATACAATCCTCAAATTCAAGCTAGTTTGGGGAAAACTGCTTTATTTAAGTTCCATTTTCATATGCCTTTGGCTAGACGTTACCCTTTCTTACGAAAAGGGAAGGCGACGCGGGGCCGAATTAATATTGAGTTAGGTGAATGCCTCTTTTTAATCCGATTTTTGATGGGGTAAGGCTGGGCTTTATGCTATACTAGAATTAGAACGATGGAAGACGATATTTTTGTGAGAGTTGACCAGGCTATAAAAGAAAAATTTTCTCTTTTTAATGGTAAGAGAAAAAAAGAAGAAGATGAAGAAATTTACAACTTGGTGTATGATACCCTTCTCGATAAAATAATCGCTTTCCTAGCCGAAGAATTAACCCTTTATGGCCGGACTCGTTTTCTTGCTGATATTAAACAATTACAGCAAGAAGCCGAAGCAAAGCAATGGTCGCAAGATAGAAGATTGAAAGAGCTAACCAATATTTTTAAAGCTCATCTCGCTCGCATTCCTGATTTTCAGCAGAAACTAGAAAATTACCTTTTAGGCTTTCTCAATTATTTGCAATTTCAAAGTTTAAAGGTTGCCGCCGGGAGACAGAAACATGGCTGAGAATGGTGAAGTTCCTCCTTTGGCGGGGGAAAATTTAACAAGGGCGGAGGAATCTAAGAAGAAAATAATAGTTACGCTCGGAGAGCAAACTTTCTCTCTTTCTTTTAGTCCGGAAAAGATAAAGAGGGAGGACGGTAAGCCTTTAACGCGGAGAGTGGAGCTTGATGAGAAAGGCAAGTTTGTCCGGGAGGTTAAGACTGGACCAGAAGAAGAAGGGCAACAGCCAGAGGAACCAGGGCAACAAAAACAAAGTGAGGAACAAGCTCCCAAAGGAAAGCAGACAATCCGTTTGACGACAGCCGGACGAAGATATGCCAAGGCTCTTTATGGGGAGTTGATAGGAAAAGTAAAACAAAGCGATCTTCCTGAAAAAGAAATGCGGATTCTTTTGCGGAAAGCGGCAAAACAGGCTACTGAACAGTTAGGTCTGAAGAGTAAGGAGGCGGTGTTAATAAGAAGATCAATAGAAGCTCGCTTTTTAAGTGAAGAGAGAGAAAAGATGGTATTTCGCGGCAAAGGGGACAACTCAGCCAGAGAGTTTGCTCGGGAATTAGTTAATCGGCTTTATCCGCATGTCCCGTCCCAGTTGCGGGAGAAAATGTTTTTGCCTAATTCTTTGGTCCAATTAACCGGGGATCTTTATTCTCAACTGGAAGCATTTTATAAAAAGGAGCCGGTAGAAAGAAGAGGGGCGCTTATTTCGGCGACGTTTGACGCTTTGGTGACAAGCCTAAGGGGAGAAAATGAAAATTTGAAATCAGGAAGATTGGAGAGAGCTTTAGCCAAGAGTATTCGTTTGGTAGCTGGAAGGGCCAGTCGACACCAGGTGAGAGATGAAGAGACAAGGTTCACGGAGCAAGAAATAGAAGCTCTTCAGGGGGTGGTGGAGTGGGGGCAAATAGCAGCGGTACTGAAACTACTGCCCCGCTTAAATGATGAGGACCGAGAGTTCGTGGCTAGAAAGTTTTTGGGCATTGCGCCTCAGGGCCATCAACTGTCAGAGGGGGCAATTTTGCGGGCCATTCAGCCAGAAGTAGAAAAAGTTGCCGAAGTGCCTATAGAGGCAGTCAAAGCAGCTGATGTCCGAAAAGCAATTGAAATAGCTCATAAAAAAGAAGAAGGCTGGCTAGGAGGCTTTGTAAAAAGAACAAGGGAGGCGATAGCCAAAATGCTGGGGCGTCGTGGTGAGAAAGAAGAAAAAGAGGGAAGGAAAGGATTAAGTTTAGGAAAAAGAATACTCAGGGGAGCATTAACAGCGGTTACGATTGGTTATCTTATAGTTGGCAGTGGTGGCCCGCGGGTGCCTTTGCCACCAACGCCGGTCGTTGCCCAAGCTGGGAATGCGGCTGGAGGAGGTGGTTTTTCGGAGTCGCCGATAAGACCGGTAATACCAGAACCAACAGAACCACCCAAGCGGCAAGAGCAGAAACAGCACCAATCTTTAGAGGACCAAGGCCCCCGGCCATCAGAATTAGCTGGTGGCATTTCGACTCAAGAGGGCCTAGAAAAAGCAGGGGGAGAAGAAGTCCCGAAGGCAAGTTATAAAGATATAACTATTAAGAAAGAAAAGTCTAAGGAGGTAAAAGGAGACAAAACATTTGCTTCTTTATTGCCCCACATCTCTCTGGTATCAGAAAATGAAGTGCCCTTGCCAGAAGTAAGGGAAATAAGAAATCTCGAGCATGTGTCATTTTTACGTTTTCCTACTTTGGGTTATGTAAATGTTTATCGGTCTTTAGACGCTCACCAGCCGAAGGATAATGTCGGGTTAATGCCCGGTGGCTTTATAACACCGGAGAGGGTTTTTGTAAAGACCCGTTACATTAAAACAGCACAAGGGTATATAAAAGTGGAGATCCCGTGGGCAGAGATTCCTGACCCTCTAAATACGGATAAAAATGTTTATATACCTTTGGGTCAATTTGAGAAATTAAAAAAAGGGCAGAGTGGTTTCCAGCAGCGAGTACTTTACGAGGAAAGAGCAGAGGTAGGAGAATATGTGTTTAAGGTTGATGCTCGCTTATTGCCGGCGGAACATTTAGCTAACGAGAAGGTGGTTTGGACAAACCCTAAAACAGGGGAAACAAAAACACTAACAAGCTTTTTCGAGGTGCGCACTGAAGGAAGGTGGCCCGATTATAAAGTACACAACCTAAAAATAGCTGCTCAAAAACTTAATGGTTTTAAGGTGATGCCTGGTGAACAAATCCCTATCTCGCAGATAATAGGTCCTATTTCCAAAGCTAATGGTTATGTAAACGGCTTTATCTCGACGCCAGGGAAGAGGGAAGCGTCTAAAGAAGAGCGTAAGGCTGTAGGGGGCGGTTTGTGTGCTGCCAATAGCGCTATAGCTGGATTGACAGCCCTTTGGGGAGATAAGGAGGTGGATGATCAAACAATAGCACGGGTTCTGGCAGCTTCCGGGAGACCACACCCTGAAAGGCTCTATGGAGGGAAGCCAGATGCGGGTGAAGGGGAAACAACAATTTCTACTCCAATAGATATGGCTATTTGGGTAGGAGCTGGAGGGAGCGAAGCAATTGTGGTCAATCCTACAACGGCGCCATTATATATAGAGGCGCGGGTGGTTATTGGCGATGATGGTATTGCAAAGTTTTTGGTGCGCTATTTATCGGAAGAGAAAGATTTAAGTCCTTATTTACCTCGAGAGATTATTGGCCCGTTTAAGGTAACACCGAATGGAGTTCCTGTAGAGTTCGGACAAGAAGAGTATCAAACGCGTTTTGTTGTTGCGGGTGATAAAAGAAGAGTAGAGTTTATTAGCAAGTGGCACGAGAGAAGAGCTCGCTTGGTAGCGCGAGAGAACATATTGCATGAGGTTGCTAGTAAATTTGGAGCAAATAAAGGGCAAATTGCTAAGCGTCAAGCACCGGGAGAGAAACGTCGTCTTAAGCAGCAACAACAAGAAAGTAACGTTTCGGTTGCCC
>WFSR01000060.1 GCA_015485895.1 Candidatus Microgenomates bacterium
CACCTCCGAGGTGTAACACCCTTCGCACCTCGGGAGACGTCGTAAAATAGTGTATCAGCAATAGAAAGAGAGGTCAGCCATCAGACAGCCCTGACGTTCCGCCATCTGCCAACTGGCGGAGGCGGAGGAGCTGATGCTGGCGACTCTAGCAGCAATCTGCCATTCACTGAAGACCCAGCTCATGCCTGCAAGGGCGGATGACAAAGAAACATATGCCTGAGACAATAAATAAAGCTTGTCATTAATTTCAGTCCGATTTTTCAATTAGGTAAAACTTTTTTCTTTTTCTCCCTAACATAGTAAAATAGCCCATGACCATAATTGCTTTTCTTTTTGCTTTATCAATCATCATTACCGTCCATGAGCTAGGGCATTTCCTGGCCGCTAAGAAAAGCGGCATCCTGGTAGAAGAATTCAATATCGGTTTCCCGCCACGCTTACTAAGCCATCGCTTTGGAGAAACGCTTTACAGTCTCAACTTAATTCCTATTGGGGGTTATGTTAAGCTCTTCGGTGAAGACGATCAAATGTCTAAACTCCCTTCGTCTTTGCAAAAACGCGCTTTTTTTACCCAATCGTGGCCAAAAAAACTCCTAGTCGTCAGCGCTGGGGTGTTGATGAATTTTTTCTTAGGCGTTCTTATCTTCGCCAGCATTTATAGTTACTTGGGAATACCTCAAAAAGTTCCCCATGTGCAAATTATTGGCATCGCTCCAAATTCTCCAGCCAGTCAAGCCGGCCTTAAACCTGGCAATGTCATTGTTGCTGTCAATGGCAAACTTGTAAAAACACCGCAACAGTTAATTGCCGAGACTTCCCACTATCATGGCCAGAAAATAATTTTAACTGTAGCTAACAAATTGCCATCTCACGCAGCTACCCATTCTCCTAACCAAACGCGCCACTATTTTCAAGCGCGTGTCCTAGTCCGGGCTCACCCTCCTAAGGGCCAAGGTGGTTTGGGCATCGTTATTAGCAATCACATTATCACCCATCCTCCTTTCTGGAAACGCCCATTCTTAGGCACTATCGCCGGTCTTCGGGAATCGTTTTTTTGGGGACAGCAGGTTACGGCAGGGCTCTGGATCCTCCTCCGCCAACTCCTCCAAGGTTCCATACCCAGGAGCATCGCCGGTCCAATAGGAGTTTATCGTATTAGTCAACAAATTGAAACCCAGGCTGGTTGGTTAGCCTGGATTCATTTTTTCGGCATCCTTTCTATCAACCTTGCCATCATCAATATCCTGCCCCTGCCAGCTCTAGATGGAGGGCAGCTTGTCTTTGTCATCCTGGAAGCTGTAAGCCGCCGAAACCTTAATCCCAAATTAAAAATTCTAGTAAATCAAATTGGCCTTTTAGGCCTCCTTTTTCTCCTTTTATTGCTAACTTTTCACGATCTGCGAGGCCTTTGAAACTATTGTAAAATAAATCAATGTTCAAAAAATATCAAAATGTTTTGCTCCTCCTTATTAGCCTTATTGTTGCGCTGTCATTAACGAAACACATAGTCCATTGGCTACCTAACGCCAGCGGCCGCCGGGCTAATATTATCGTCGATGAAACTAAATCGGGAGATATGGTGCACCCCCAACTCTGGCAAAATTTTGCCCAGGGTGGAACTATTAATCCTACAACTTTCCGCCAAGCTCTCAGCGCAATACAGCCTCTTCGCCCTCACTATATTCGTATTGATCACGTCTTTGATGCTTATAGAGTTTACCGCAACGCCAACCGTTTTGACTTTCGCCGTCTCGATCAGGTGGTAGCCGCCATTATAGACAGTGGGAGCAAACCGTTTTTCTCTCTTTCCTACATCCCCCCAAAATTAGCTGTTGACGGAAAAATAACTGCCCCGCCTACTAGCTGGCTTGCGTGGCAAAAACTAGTCCAGGCCACAATTGAACACTATAGCGGTCGACAAGGGTGGAATCTTAAAAAAGTTTACTATGAGATTTACAATGAACCAGATCTTTTTGGTCACTGGCACTATGCCCATTCGCCTAATTATCTTACCCTTTATTATTACGCTGCCCAGGGAGCAATGGCAGCTCGAAATGTACAACCCTTCCAAATTGGTGGGCCGGCTACTACCGCTCTTTATCCCAATTGGATAAAAGCCTTCCTTGATTTTTGTGACCGCCAGCACTTGAAGCTAGATTTTATTTCCTGGCACCAGTATTCAACCAGCATTGATGCTTACCAAAATGATTTCGCCGCCCTCTTGACAATACTTGCCGAAAGACCCCGATGGAGTTCATTAGAGCGGATCGTCAGCGAATTCGGGCCTGCCCCAGAACGCTCCCAGCTTTATCAGAACTGGGTCGGGGCAGGTCACGATCTGGCAACAGCACTTACCCTTCTCGATCGCGTTCACAAAATCTTTGCTTTCTCAATTATGGACCTACCTGGGAGCAAACAGGGCTGGGGCATTCTCCGGTTAACCAAAGATTCTTTCTCGCCTAAACCCCGCTGGCAAGTCTACTCCCTTCTCAATCAGCTTAAGGGCCAACGAATCCTTCTAAAAGGCGAGGGGAGTTGGGTGCGGGGAGTGGCCACCCGCCAAGATGATCGCCACTGGCAGTTGTTGCTGGTAAATTATGATATTAATAATCAGCACGGTGAGAACGTTCCAGTTCGTTTTCTCAATTTCCAGCCAGGCACTTATCTACTAGACTACCATTTCCTGCGCGGCCGTCATTATCAAAACAAAAAACATATCAAAAGCGGGCTTCTCTTTACCCATATATACCTCCCCGCTAACGGGGCCGTGCTCCTTAGTATTACCCGCCAATGAAGGGCAATTTTGACCAATCCTGCGCCATCCTTCATAATAAGGTATGAAACGGTTTTTCTTAACTCTTTTTTTGGGCTTCCTTTTGCTAGCTTCCCCGGTTTCGATTCGGGCTAAATCTATTGACGACCAGCTGCGGGATATCCAACATCAGCTCGATATGTTAGCTAAGGCCCTGGCTCCTTTGGAAAGCGAATACAACCAGCTGCAAACCAAAATACAAGCCAGCCAAAGGCATATTACCAATATTCGGGTAATGATGCACCAACTTGACCAGCACCTCTTAGACAAAGAGGCTGATTTAGCTGTTAAAAAAATCATTCTCGCCCAAAAAGCGCGCCGTTATTACATCAATCTTCAGAAATTTTCTCCCTTGGATATTTTTCTTAATAGCCATTCCAGTCAGGAAATTGTTTTCCAATTTGGTTGGTATCATGCCGTTTTAGCCCAAAACCGCCAGGCCATCCAAAATGTCAGCCAGGAATTAACCCGCCTTAATCAACAAAAACTGCAACTGGCCCACGAAAAGAACCAGCTTGCCCAGTTGCAAAAAAAATTCCAGCAACGGGCTCATTTCCTGGCCGGCGAAATTAGTAAAGCCCACCAGTATCGGGCAATGCTTACCCAGAAACAAGAAGAGCTCATTCGCCAAAAAACAGAAATGTTCACCACTTCGGTCGGGGAAACACCACCAGTTCAAGATGCTTGTGCCGGGGCACCGGGGAGTAGCAACTTTTGTAGTCCTGGTTTTCGGCCCGCCTTCGCTGCTTTTTCTTTTGGCGCCCCCCACCGCAAGGGCATGAGTCAATATGGGGCTTACGGCCGAGCCAAAAAAGGTCAAGATTACCAGCAAATTCTCCGGGCTTATTACGGCAATATCCATTTGGAAACTATCAACTCGCCGACAACCATCGCCACCGCCATTGGTAGCCTTCCGTTTGAAAATAATTATCTCCTAGGCATTGCCGAAATGCCATCAGATTGGGGAAATAAAGGTGGTTATGCCGCCCTAAAAGCCCAGGCAGTAGCCGCCCGCACTTATGCCTTAGCCTATACCGGCTGGCGGCGAAATTCACCCACCATTAAAAAGTCAATCTGCACCAGCGAAAATTGCCAAGTTTATTCCCGATCCAAGGCCAGTAACCCGCCGGATGTCTGGCGCCGGGCTGTCCGAGAAACCCGGGGGCAAATTCTTGTCAGCAACCAAACCCAAGAAATTATCTCCAGCTGGTATGCTTCCACCGCCGGTGGCGCCATTTACAGCTACCACGAAAGCGTTGCCGGGCATATCACCCCCCATCTTTGGGATACCACCTGTAACAACCAAAGTTGTTGGCCCCAAGAGGCTTACGAAAATATCGCCGGGTCGCCCTGGTTCTATAAGGGCTGGTATAAAAATCGCAGCGGTAAAAGTTGTGGCCGCTCTCAGCCCTGGCTCAATCAGGATGAAATGGCCGACATCCTCAATGCCATTATTGTTTATCAACACGATCGAGGAGCCATCAGTCATCTCTCCCAAGTTGACAGTTGTTGGGGCTCTATCCCCGATACATGGTCCCAAAGCCGCCTCCGCCAAGAAGCCGATAAATACGGGGGTCACATTACCAATATCAATAGCGTTAGCGTTCGCTACAGCAGCGGCGGCTATACCCAGGAGATTACTTTCCAAACCAATCGCGGCTCATTGACCTTTAGTGGTGATGATTTCAAGCAAATTTTTAATTTACGGGCACCAGGCGCAATTCACCTAACTTCCCGCCTTTTCAACATCATTCGTTACTAGCCCGACTGACGTATTCTCGCCGCTCGCAGTTAATGATTATTTTCTCACCTTGCTTAATAAAAAGGGGCACCCGGACAGTAAGGCCAGTTTCTAAAACCGCCTCTTTTGTGGCCGCCGTAACCGTGTCGCCTTTTACTGCTTCCTGAGTCTTGCTTACTTCAAGCACTAGCTTTTTAGGTGGTTCCACCGCTAGCGGCCTTTGCTTGTAAAAAGAAAGCAAATAACTCTCTCCTTCCTTCAAGAGCCCTTTCAAATCGGCCAGCAAATCCCCAGCCACTTCAACTTGTTCATAAGTTTGTGGATCTATGAAAATAAAATTTTCGCCCTGGCGGTAGAGATACTGAAGGCGGCGTTTGTCAACCTCGATTAACTCTACCGCTTCATCTGTTTTTAGGACCTGTCTTCGTGTCCGGCCTGTTTGCAAATTTTTCAATTTTAGCCGGACAACTGCCGCCCCTTTACCGGGGTTAAAAAATTCCTTATCAACCACTAGGACCAAATTACCATAGAAACGCAAAAATATTCCCCGAGTAATACTGCCTGCTTTAATTGTTATCATTTTTCTCTCCAATTTTTATTTGTATAACAACGGCTTCTTCGTTTGTGAGAGTTCCAAACTCAAACGGCGATGTTCTTTATCAATCTTCTCCACATAGCAGGTAACTTTTTCCCCCTCTTTAAATTCCACACCAGCTGGGATTTTGCTAACATGGATAAGCCCCTCAATACCCGGCTCAAAGCGGACCAGGGCCCCAAAATTTGTTACTTTAGTAACCGTCCCTTTAAGGGGAGCCTCGTAAGGATACTTCTTCTCAATATCTTCCCAGGGATCAGGAGCTAGTCGCTTAATGGAGAATTGTAGCCGGCCTTCATCTTGACGAAGAAGCACCACCTTAACCTTATCTCCAGGTTTATAAAGGGAGCGCAGATTCTCTATTTTATCCCAAGAGATTTCAGAAATATGTACTAATCCTTCTAGCGTGAGAGTTTCTTTAGAGCTAACGATCACCCTAACAAAAAGCCCAAAAGGCTCTACCCGGACCACTTCAGCAGAAAACTCTTGGCCAATCTTCATTTTGGTTACCACTTTTTGTTCCTCGGCCACAACCTCCGGTTCACTCACCAATCGTTCGCTCAAAACTAGCCTATTCTTCTCGGCGTTGACTTCCAAAACCTGAACGGTAACTTTCTTACCTACTAAGTTCTCCGGGCGGTGATCATACTTCTTGCCAATTTGTGAACCAGGAATGAAACCTAAAACGCCAAACGCAGCATTAACTACCACCCCGCCACGGGTAATTTCCCGGCCAAACACAGTAACTGGTTCTTTAGAAACTAGTTTCTCTTGAAAAAATTGCCAAGCTTTCTCCGCTGCCGCTTTACGCAGAGAGAGAAGAATTTGGCCTCGCTCATTCTCCGGGACACGTACTTGAGCTGTTACTTCATCCCCAACCCGTAGCTGATCAACAAAATCACGAACTAATTCTAATTCTTTTCCGCCAACTACGCCTTCTGTCTTAGCTCCAATATCAATAAAAATAATGTGATGCTTCTTTTCAGCAATAGTTCCCCTAAGAAATTCCCCTTTTTTCAGCCCCTTAAGTTTATATTTTTCTTTCCGGAGCAAATCCTCCATTGAGGTAACTGGTTTGCTTTTGGTCATCCTTCATTTTACTCCTTTCTTTTTATTCCTTAGAAAAAATCCCCGGCCGCGACCTATTTTCCTCCGACACAAGATCAGGGTAT
This sequence comes from Candidatus Microgenomates bacterium, assembly GCA_015485895.1. Classification (GTDB taxonomy): domain Bacteria; phylum Patescibacteriota; class Microgenomatia; order UBA12405; family UBA6130; genus S016-97. Next base: position 6,321 of record WFSR01000060.1, read on the forward strand.
CGTCAGCGCTGAGGCGTTTGACTGGCGAGTTCGGAATGGACCCCACCTAACTTACGTCAAGCAGAGGCAAGTCGAGTCGGACCACCTCGCTCCAGCGACCGGGGAATTTAGTCCAAGAATAAAGCGATAATTAACAGCTAATTCTTTCTCGGTAGTTAGGAACAGCTTGGCTAAAATCCTTGCGGATCTTACACCTGCTGCCCATACCCGGTAGTCTCCCGGGAACCTCCCCCTTGCCCTCCGGGCAAGAAAATCCCAAATTACAAATCTCAAACCACAAACCTGCCTGCGCAGGCAGGCAAATTTTAATTTTTAAATTTCAAATTCTAAACTTTTTTAAAAATTGGAATTTTGTGCTTGGAATTTCCTTGTCCGAAGGACAAGGCTTGATTCCTAATCTTGGGAACGGCTTCCCGCTTTAGATGCTTTCAGCGGTTATCCGTTGGGAACATAGCTACCCAGCGGTGCCCTTGGCAGGACAACTGGTACACCAGAGGTTCCCCCAACCAGGTCCTCTCGTACTGTGGTCGGATTCCCTCAGGAATCGGCGATTACTGCGGATAGGGACCGAACTGTCTCACGCATGTTTCTCCCACGCTTTCGCGGGGCATGGACTATGTCTTCGCCCTCCTGTAAAGGGGCTGGCGTGTAGTCTCTACGGGGCTATTCCGATTTTATACAGTAACGATGGCAAGATGTAGGGCCGGACCAGAGAAATGAATTTTTCCCTATTAGAGGAAATCAGGCGCAACTTGTAATGATTTCTGTCCCGAATTTTCCTCCATTCCAACCCCATCTTAGCTAATTGAGCTCGTAAGAACTCAATTTCCTCCTGCCGATAACAATGGACACAAAGCCAAAAAGATCGCCAATGCTGGTCAAAATAACCGTCGTCCATAAACCAAACAGCCAAAATAAATGGCGTTAGTTTAATAAAAGACGGAATTATCTTGCGACCGGTTGGCAAATACCAAGCCCGTCGCATCTTAGTAAAGATTGGCAAACTCCTGGTTCGGAAATAATAAGCTTGCCGGAAACGTCGTGGCGGAGAAGCTGCCAAATCTTGAAGCAAAAAGTAAGACCAGTCAACATAAGCTTGCTGCTTAATTGAGTGGCGGATTTGCAATCGCGAATTGGCATGGCCACGATTTTCTAGCGAGCCATCACCAAGTAGCTTGCCGATTACTAATTGGTATTGGCGATAATTCATAGTTTCTTCATTGTATCAGCAGGGTCATCGCTCGGAAAGCTTCCCTCGGCGTTACCATACCCTATTCGGATCGGGCTTAGGCTTCACCGATACAGCCAGTGCTAAGACGACATTACTGCCGTCTAACGCAGTGCTACCTACGTTCTGAACCCAGCTAACGCGGCACTTTAATGGGCGAACAGACCAACCCTTCCCGGCTTCTTCACCAGGAGGATGTGCCAAGCCGACATCGAGGTCGCGATCCAGGCCGTCTATATGGACTATCGGGCCTGACCACGCTGTTATCCCCGGGGTAGCTTTTATCCGATAAGCCCCCTGACATCCCACGAGTCAGAGGGGATCACTAGGACCTGCTTTCGCATCTCTCCCACCCTTGCACGCAAGAGCGGGGCCAACTCCCTTTATTTTGGAAAAACCGGCTGGCATTTCCGCCACAAAGTTCGTTGGGCTCGACTAGTAAGTCTCGCAGTTAAGCCAGCTTCTGCCCTTGCACTAACGGTTCGGTTTCCTTTCGAACCTAGCTGACCTTTGTGCGCCTGCGTTACCTTTTAGCAGGCAACTGCCCCAGTCAAACTGGCTACCAAGCACTGTCCCTGCCAACGTTTGCAGTTGGCGTAGGTCAGGTTCAGGAATGATAAAGGGTGGTATTCCACTGACGCCTTGCCCGCAGGGCGAGGAATTCCAAAGGAATTAAATCCTAAATCCTAATGACCCAAATCCTAAACAAATCCAAATTACTAAATGACCAAATGACCAAAACAAAAGAAAGATTATAAAGATGTTTTGAACATTTGGATTTTGGTCATTTGAGCATTGTTTAGTCCGCCAGCTGGCGGATTAGGATTTTGGTAATTAGAGTTTTCCCTTGGTAATTCCTTGTCCTACGGACAAGGCTCCCACCTATTCTCGACAATTATCAAACCATCCCCAATGCCAAGTTCCAGTAAAGCTCCACGGGGTCTTATTGTCCCGCAGTAATTAACCGGCATCTTCACCGGTATTTCAATTTCGCCGGGTAAAGGGTCGAAGACAGTTGCTCGGTCGTTAAGTCTTTCATACTGGCCAGAACTTACCTGGCAATGGACTTCGCTACCTTTGGACAGTTAGGGTTACTGCCGTCGTTCACCGGGGCTTCAGTTCACACCCCTCGCGCACAGCGCGAGAAAATCCTAAGCTCTAATGACCCAAATCCTAAACAATGTTCAAAATTCAAATGACCAAATGGCCAAAACTGTTTTGGATTTTGAATTTTGAAAATTTGGATTTGTTTAGGAATTAGGATTTAGGGTTTAGGGTTTCCTCGTGCTATGCACGAGGAGCGTTCCCCTTAACCTTCCGGCACTGGACAGACCTCAGCCCCTATACTTCCCCTTACGGGTTTGCAGAGACCTGTGTTTTTGGTAAACAGTCGCCAAGCAATCTTTCGCTGCGACCCACCTCGCCCGCAGGGCGAGAAACTCCAAATCCCAAATTACAAATTCCAAACAAATTTCAGTATTTAAATTCCAAACTCCAAAATGTTTAGAATTTGGTCCGCCGGCTGGCGGATTGGTGCTTGGAATTTGTTTGAGCTTTGGTTATTGGAATTTGGTAATTCCTCGTCCTACGGACGAGGCAGGCAGGGCATCTCCCGAAGTTACGCCCAGCTGATTTGCCTAGTTCCTTGACCCTCTTTTACCCGATGGCCTTGGTCTACTCGACCTGCCCACCAGTGTTGGTTTGCGGTACGGATTCTCTCATCTCTCGGAGCGAAGCTTTTCTCGGTGCCCTAACGCTACTCTCTCCCCAAAAAGGGTAACTTTCAAGTTCAATTCCATTGCCCGCGAGCGGACAACACGAGCTGGCAGATTTGCCAACCAGCTCTCATTCACTAGAAAGACGCTCCAATTCCACTGGAACGCAGAGTATATCAGAGCACGTCCCTCCCCTCCTGATAACGAAACAAGAGAAGGAACGGAATATTAACCGTTTCTTCCATCGGCTACCCCCGCCCTTTCTGGACCTTATCGCAAACTAAAAACCAGCCTCTTTTTAAGATGTGCCAAACTGCTGCCATAATTTTTCAGGCGCCTTTCTCTTTTATAAGCATCAGCTTTATCTTTATAAGCTTCGTAATAAACCAATTGCCATGGCTGCCCACTTTTGGTAAAGCAGTCAGAACACCGATTATGCTCTTGCAATCTCCTTTTTAAATCAGAAGTGACACCAATGTATAAGCTGCCTGTCTTCAGACTTTTAAGAAGATAAACGTAATGCATCACTTTTATGATACCAAGATAAGATACAGAAAGGGCGGGGCTCGCCTTAGGCCCGCCTAACCCTCAGACGAACAACGTGGCTGAGGAAACCTTGGGCATTCGGCCTTCCGGATTCTCACCGGAATCACGCTACTCATGCCGGCATTCTCACTCCCGCCCGTTCCAACCCGACTCACATCGAATCTTCACCACAAGCGGGACGCTCCCCTACCCTCCTCCGATAAATCGGAGGGCTTCAGTTTCGGCAATTGGCTTGAGCCTCGTTAAATTTTCGGCGCATCACACCCAAGTCGAATGGTGAGCTGTTACGCTTTCTTTAAAGGATGGCTGCCTCTGAGCCAACCTCCCATCTGTCTAAGGTGTCACACTGCCTTTCCCACTTAGCCAATATTTAGAGGCCTTAACTGGAAGTCTGGGCTGTTTCCCTTTTGCCTAACCAGCTTAGCCCGGCTAGGCTGACTGCCCGCGGCGTTTTCTCCGTATTCGGAGTTTGGTTGGATAACGGAGGTTGCCCCCCAATACCCATCCAGTAGCTCTACCCCAGAGAAACCCAACGCGGACGCTATACCTAAATATATTTCGGGGAGAACCAGCTATCTCCGGGTTCGATTGGCATATTACCCCTAACCACAGGTCATCCGATGGGTTTGCAGCCCCAACCGGTGCGGGCCTCCCTCCGACTTTCGTTGGAGTTCACCCTGCCCATGGTTAGCTCACCCGGTTTCGGGTCTTCCGCTAGCTGCTAGCGCCTTGTTCAGACTCGGTTTCCCTACGCCTCCATCCGCTATAATGGACTTAGACTTGCAATTAGCGAAAACTCGCCGGCTCATTCTTCAATAGGCACGACATCACCTCGCCCGCAGGGCGAGGAAATCCGAAGGGATTAAATCCTAAGTGATTAAATCCTAAATTCTAATATCTAAATCCTAAACAATGTTCTAAATACAAATTTCAAATGATCTAAACATTTTTAATTTTATTTTGTCTTATTTCTGCTCCTCTTTTGTTTTGGTCATTTGATCATTTGAATTTTGGATTTGTTTAGGATTTAGGATTTTGGTAATTAGAGTTTTCCCTTGGTAATTCCTTGTCCTACGGACAAGGCTTTGTCTGTTTGTTAGCAAACGGTTTCAGTAACTATTTCACTCCCCTCCCAGGGTACTTTTCACCTTTCCCTCACGGTACTAGTGCACTATCGGTCAACAAGGGTATTTAGCCTTTCCTGGTGGCCCAGGAAGATTCCCACGGAGTACTTCCTCCATGGTACTCAGGAACTCCGCACCGGAACAATCAGCTTTCGAATACGGGGCTTTCACCCTCTTTGGCTGTCCATTCCAGAACATTCTCCTAGCCTTTCTTCCGGGGAGAAGCAGAGCCCTACAACCCCCACCTCGCCCGCAGGGCAAGAAATTCCAAAGGGATCAAATCCTAAATGATTAAATCCTAAGCTCTAATGACCTAAATCCTAAACAATATCAAATGCTTAAAATTCAAATGACCAAACATCTTTGCCATCTTTTTTGGTTTTGGTCATTTAGTCATTTGGTAATTTGAATTTGTTTAGAGTTTAGAATTTAGGATTTTGGTAATTAGAATTTTCCTTTGGTAATTCCTTGTCCTACGGACAAGGCAAGTTTAGGCTGTTCCCCTTTCGCTCACCGCTACTTAGGGAATCACGTTTGTTTTCTTTTCCTCTGGGTACTGAGATGTTTCAGTTCCCCAGGTTGCCCGCCCGCGCTGCGCGCGGAAATCCGAAATCCAAAATCACAAATCACAAACAAATTCCAATATTTAAATTATTTAAATTCCAAACCTTATAATGTTTGGAATTTGGAATTTGGTGCTTCGAATTTCCCTGCGCAACGCAGGCTCGCCCTGCTTGCGCAGGGCGGGGTTTCCCCATTCGGAAATCACCGGATCAAAGGTTGTTGGCACCTCCCCGATGCATATCGCCGCCAACTGCGTCCTTCATCAGCCCTTGTCGCCTAGGCATCCACCGTTTGCCTCAATAAAAGAACAAAGCTGAAAATTATCGCTTCGTTCTTGAACTAAATTCTTCAGATTGTCAATGTGCTTGGTGGAGCTGGGCGGATTTGAACCGCCGACCTTCCCGTTGCAAACGGGGCGCTCTAGCCAACTGAGCTACAGCCCCTCCGGTATAAAAAAACCGGGGTTTTGCCCCGGCTAATAACTCGTCTACAACTTCTCGCCTAAAAAATTATTTTGTTGTTCTTAAATATTTTTTGAGTCATCAAGTCGGGACAAAACGACAACTGTACCGTTAGTATAACCGGCTTCACTCTCCCTGTCAACCCTCACTTAATTAAATCCCAAATTCCAAGCACCAAATCGCAAACAATACCAAAATCCTAATCCGCCAGCTGGCGGACTAAACAATATCAAATAACCGAAATCCAAATGTTCTAAACATCTTTGTCATCTTTCTTCTGTTTTGGTCATTTGATCATTTGAATTTTGAACATTGTTTAGAATTTAGGATTTTGGTAATTAGGATTTGCCCCGATGTCCGTCGGGGTTTAGGATTTGGGTCATTAGGATTTAGGATTTGTTTAACCTAGCTCCTAGTTCCTAGCTCCATTATGACAGATAGTCTTTGAGAGCTCGGCGGCGAGAAGGATGGCGCAATTTCCGCAATGCTTTAGCTTCAATTTGGCGAATCCGTTCCCGAGTAACATTAAATTTTGCCCCCACCTCTTCCAAAGTCATCGGTGGCTTACCTTTTAAGCCGAAACGCATACGGAGAACAGCCGCTTCCCGCGGATCAAGCGTTTTTAGCACTTCCTGAATTGATTCCCGCAAAAGCTCCTTTGACGTCTCTTCATAAGGAGAAGGAGAGGAAACATCCTCAATAAAATCACCCAAGAAGGAATCTTTTTCTTCACCAACTGGAGCCGCCAGAGAAGTTGTTCCCTGAGAAATACGAAAGATCTCGTAAATTTTTTCTACCGGCAAATCGGCGGCCGCGGCAATTTCCTCCGGCTTAGGTTCACGGCCCAATTTTTGAGAAAGCTGACGGGAGATTTTAAAAACTTTATTCATCGTCTCCACCATATGCACTGGGATACGAATCGTCCGGGCTTGATCGGCAATTGCCCGCGTGATTGCCTGGCGAATCCACCAGGTAGCATAGGTAGAAAACTTAAATCCCCGCCGCCAATCAAATTTTTCTACCGCCCGCATCAGGCCTTGGTTACCTTCTTGAATTAAATCTAGAAAAGAAAGACCGCGGCCGATATATTTTTTAGCAATTGAAACCACTAACCTAAGGTTAGCTTCTATAAGTTTTGCCCGAGCTTCTTCTGATCCTCGTTCAATTTCCTGAGCTAAATTGACTTCATCGGCAGCACTTAAAAGTTGCACTTTGCCAATTTCTCGGAGATACATTCGGACAGGATCTGTCGACGCCCCACCACTTAAATAACTCAGAGCCTTAAGGGGAGGTAAACGGTTGTCATTTTTCAGATCTTGGCGATTAACCCCCTCAAAAACATCAATTCCGCGGGCAAAAAGAGCATTGTAGAAATCGTCAAGTTCCCGATAATACTTTTCCGGCTCGGGAATTTTTTCCAAAACCACATCCTGGGTTAGAAAACCTTGCTTCCTCCCCAGCTCCAATAATTGCTTTTTGGCCTTTGAAAAAGAGAAGTTGTGCGACATAGTTTTCTTTATAATATCATTCTTCTTTTTCAAGCGCAATAAGTTGGCGGCTAACTTTTTGAAATTTCTCCTCCAAAGACGCCAGGTGTTCATCATGCGTTTTCTCCGCCTGGGCGATTTGTTTACTTAAATTTTGCAACAGTTGCCGCTTGTGAATCTTTTCCAGCTCTCGTTTTGTTCTCACTATCTCGCAGTCTAAACCGCCGGGCAAACTATCACCCCAACGAAGAAGTAGCTCCTGGACTTTAGATTGCAGCTCACCGGGCAATGATTGAACAAAATCCTTCAATTGCCAGCGAGCATGCTTTTTTAGAAAAGTCCTCAAGCGACGGTAAATTCGCTTCAAAGCAAAACTGGTTGGGCGAAAACGGTAACGATTAGGGTCGGGGGATAAAAGAACTAAAGCCAGGAGGTACTCCCCTAAGAGAGTAACTCTATCTTGGTGGGGCGGCTCCTTCTCAGTTCTAGACGGAATCGTAACTGAAGATGGATTCTCTAATTTATTGGCCTCAGCGATAACCGCCTCGATATCCGTGTCCAGAGCTAGAGCAAGGCGGCGATAATAATCTAATTGAACTACTTGATTATCGATCTGGCGTAAGAAAGGCAATGTTGCCGCTAGCACTCGCTTTTTCTCCAATGGTGATTTGACACCAAATCGGCGGCAGGCGGTTTGGATAACAAAGTCCCAGACCGGAACCGTCTTTTTAACCACCTCCTGCCAACGATTAGGATCTCGGCGGGCTAGTTCATCTGGATCCTTATAACGGCCGGGCCAACGAATAACATGAACTTCCATCCCCGCGTTTTCGGCTAAATTGATACTTCGCAAAGCTGCCTGGTTACCGGCAAAATCAGCATCTAGGGCCAAATTTAACCGGGTAACGAACCGTCGCAAAAGCTGAATTTGTTCCTCGGTAAAAGCCGTCCCTTTAATAGCAATAACATTCTTAATTCCAGCTTGCCAACTAGAAAGGAAGTCAAACTCCCCTTCAACAATAATAGCTGTCTTATCCTGGCGTAAAGCATCACGGCTAAAATAGAGGCCAAAAAGATGGCGGCTTTTATGATAAGTCAGTGTCTCTGGCCCATTAATATATTTGCCCCGCTGGTCTTCGTTTTCCAAAAGGCCAGGGATCAACCGGCCAGAAAAGCTAACGATATTACCACGGTGGTCAAACAGGGGAAAAACCAAGCGGCTATGGAAACGGTCAAAAAGTTGGAAACCGTTAACCGGGCGCTGGAGGCGAAAAAAGATGCCGCTTTGTTCCAACTCTGCCGGGGAAAATTTTTTCTTTTGCAATAAATATTGGGTCAGGGCAGTTCCCTGACGGGGCGAAAAACCAAGCTGAAATTTTTCCACTGTTTCCGGCCGCAAGCTGCGTTGCTGTAAATAACGGCGGGCCGGTTCGCCAAGAGGGTGCTTTTGGAGGAGAAAATGGTAAAACTGAGCCGCGGCTTGGTTGAGAGCATAAATCTGCCGGCGCTGTTTTTCTTGGGAGCTAAATTGTCGCCGCTCTAATTTAATCCCGGCCCGGCGGGCCAAAAATTCCACTGCCTCCCAAAAATCCATCTGTTCATACATTTGAAGAAATTTAATAACATCCCCGCTGGCCCCACAACCAAAACATTTAAAGATTTGCAATTCCGGCGAGACAGTAAACGAGGGTGTTTTTTCGTGGTGAAAAGGGCAAAGAGCAATATAATTCCGGCCGGCTTTCTTGAGAGGAATATACTCCCCAATCAATTCAACAATATCTGTTTTAGCTTTAATTTCGGCAATTTGATCCATTTCCGGTGTCCCCGGCGGGACTCGAACCCTCATGTCCGGCTCCGGAGGCCGGCGCTCTATCCATTAAGCTACGGGGACTTTCTTTAGTATAGCACGCTAGGGGTGCTGAGCGAGGATTTTTGCTACCCGAGGGCGGGGAAGATTAGGCTGCTGACCAAGATGAGCGGCCATGCCGTGGAAATGGCCCAAAACCTCTTCATAAACCAAAATTTTCCAATCAGCATAAAGTTTTTTTAACTCGCCGTGAGAATAAACATGAGGTTTAGGGTTAAAAGGGTGTTGCTCAGCCAAAGCAGCTACGATATTAAAACCACCTGGTTTTGTCGCCGCTTTCATCCGGGCAATTAATTGATGGCCAATTTCCTGAGATAGAAAATGAAGAAGACCGATAGCTAAGATGAGATCAAAATGCTGATGAAATTGATAGTGGCTAATATCGGCAACTTTCCCTCTAAGGGGCAAATGCTCCTTTTTGGCCTCTTCTTCTAACCGTTCGATTGCTGTCGGTGCCGCATCAATACCTAAAACCGAAAAACCTTGCCGGGCCAAGAAAAGGGCATTCCGCCCCTCACCAACACCTAACTCTAAGACCTCAGCTCCCGGTGGCAACATTTTAGCTACTTTCTCTACTAAATCAATTGGCTTTTCTCCAAAAATGTTCTTCTGTTGACGGTAGCGAGCATCAAAAAATTTGCCAATAGACATAATTCTTATAAACCCTTTAAGGCTTTAACAATCGCCTGATGAACTCGGATATCCAAAATGCTAGGCATCAGCTGAGTTTTGTTTAAGTGGGGACGATGATAATCGACAATGGCCTCTGCCGCCCGGAGTAGCATCGCTTCGTCAATTTGCCGCCGCTTATCAATGGCCGCTCGAAAAATGCCCGGGAAGGCCAAGGCATTATTAACCTGATTGGGAAAATCACTCCGGCCAGTCGCTACCAAACCAGCACCAGCCCGGTAGGCCTCGTCAGGCATTATCTCCGGCTCAGGATTAGCCATAGCAATAATAATTGGCTGCCTGCGCATAAGTTTTATCCACGCTGGCCGGAGGACCTTAGCTCGGGAAACACCAATAAAAACATCAGCTCCTCGAAGCGCCTCAGGCAATCCCCCTTCTCGATTATCGGGATTAGTCAACCGAGCCACTTTAGCTTTGTAAGGGTTAAGATCGGTTCGTCGCCGACTCAAAATCCCCCGTGAATCTACAACCGTTAACTGATGAAAGCCTGCTTGAAGAAGAAGGTGAGTAATTGCCAAGCCAGCGGCACCGGCTCCTACAACTACAATGCGTGTCTTTTGCCCATCTTTTGGAAAGATTGCTAATGCATTTCTTACTGCCGCCAAAACTACCGTCGCTGTCCCGTGTTGATCATCATGCATTATAGGAATCGTTAACCGCCGCCGTAGTTTTTCTTCGATATAGAAACAATTGGGGGCAGCAATATCCTCAAGATTTATAGCCGCAAAAGAGTCAGCGACATTAAGAACAGTTTGAATAAACTCATCCGGATTTTGGGTTTTAATTACCAAAGGAAAAGCATCAATTTTAGCAAAACGGCGAAAGAGCATTGCTTTTCCTTCCATAACCGGATAAGCAGCCTTATGACCAATATTTCCTAAGCCTAAAACAGCCGATCCTTCGGAAATAACTGCCAAATTCTGCCGGCGAAAAGTATAACGGAACATTGCTTTTGGTTGATGGCGGATAAGTTGAGCTACAAAAGCTATTCCCGGCGTATAAGCTAAACCTAAGTCGCGCCGACTTCGCAACGGGGCCAAGAGCTTTACCGCCATTTTAGGTTGGCGAGAATAAGCTAAAGCGTCTTTTTTATCAACATTCATTATATTAAGGATAACACATTTTGTTAAAAATTACGGCCGGCCATATTCAACTGAAAAATCGGGCTGATAAATAGATGCTTTCTCTTTAGTCCAGCCTTGGGTTAAACAAGGCTCAACTTTCTCCTTTGCCATATTAACAACATTTATAATTGCCAAAAGCTGTTATAAAATTAGGAGCTAGGAAAAGGTAAAGTAAAAAATAAAAAGCGGAAAAGTTAAAATGGAGCTAGGTTGAAGGAACTAGGAACTAGGAGCTAGGAGCTAGGAAAAGTGAAAAATGAAAAATGAAAAGTGGAAAAGAAATGAAAAGTTAAAAAAATGGAGCTAGGAACTAGGTTATTGAATGGCGGGTGGAAAGACCTCGGAGGCATTTTCCATCTTTAGGAAATCAGGGTATCGGGATATCAGGTAATGTAATAAAATAACTTTCTCTGTTATTCTGATCTCTGATTCTCTTTTCCCTGATTATCTAATACTCTGATATTCTAAGCCTGAAGATGTTCTCCACCCCGCCAGCCGGCGGATTGAAACTTGGAGCTTGGAATTTTCAAAAGGAGTGCTATAATCAAACCATGCCTAAGAAATTTTTGGATACCAAGGCACAGGAATTAATCAAGCTCCTCCAGCTCCCCGAGGTGGAAATTAGCGTTGATAAACAAAACGATCAGTGGTACCTACACTTTCAAACTCCAAATCCCGGCGTCTTAATTGGTCAACATGGCCGGACTATTGCTGCTTTACAAACAATTTTCAGCCTAGCTGTCCTTAATCACTTCGGGCCTGAAGAAAGAATCGTAGTCGACGTGAACGATTATCGCCAACGACAAGAGGAGCACCTCAATAATTTTGCCCATCAAGCTGCTGCTCGGGTGCGGGAAACAGGTCGAGCGGTAGCCATGCCGCCGATGTCTGCCTTTGAGCGCCGCTTGGTCCACCTTGCTCTTGCCAAGGAAAAAGATCTAACCACTCAATCCGACGGCGAAGGCAAAGAAAGGCACATCGTTATCCGCCCCCAGCCTAAAAAATCTTGACCTTGAAAATTGTTCCCACCAATTGGACAATAAAGTAGCTGCTAAAAACAATTAAGAAACCAATGACGCCCCAGGTAATTTTTGCCTTGCCCTCGCGAATACCCTCGCTGTCACCACCGGAAATCATTAATTGAAAACCGCCATAAACAATCATTATCAGCATTGCCAAACCGGCAAAGATTAAAATATGGGGCAAAAGAGCAGAAATAATACTACCTAAAGAAGTACTTTTACTGAGCTGAAGCCATGGATGAGGGTGAGAAGTTGGATTGGGATAATCTGGTATTTCTACTGCCAAAATATCAGTGATCATTATTGCAATCCCGGCAGGTGGAGAATATCCACCCCAATAAAACGTAAAAGAAAAAGGGACAAGAGAATAAAAACCAACCCCATAATCACACTGGCAAAAGCTTCCTGGCCTTCTTTAATCTTGTTAGGATTCCCGGCCGAGGTAATAATTTTGGCGGCAGCAAAAATCATTAATAACAAGGCAATAGCTCCCACTAAGCCGAGCATATTGTCAAAAAACCACCGAACCAAAGGCCCCATATCTACCGGAACATCGCCCAGAGCAGTATGAACACTCTTACTAGCGGCATCATATGGTGTTTCCAAGGCCCATACCGGTGTTGCAAAACCGGTAGGCAAAGTAACTAACCAAACAAAAATTTTTTTCATTGTACAATAAAGAACCTTGAATTTATTATACCGTATTTTATCGCTCTTGCGGAATTGGCTCATCGGCGCCCCGCTAGTTAGCTGGGGAAGCTGCCGCTTCCGGCCAACCTGTTCTGAGTACTGCCGGGAGGCGATCAAAAAATATTGGTTCCGAGGTATCTGGCTTTGCTGGCGCCGTCTTCTCCGCTGTCATCCCGGTCATCCTGGCGGTTGGGATCCCGTACCCTAAACACTTCTTGGTGTGTTAAACTATCGGTATGAAAAAATATCAGCTTGACCCCAAGAAAATGCCCCAACATATTGCCATTATTATGGACGGTAATCGCCGCTGGGCCAAAAAACGAGGTTTAAGCTCCACCGAAGGCCATCGAGCAGGGGCGGAAAATTTAGAAAAAATTGTCAACTATTGCCAAAAATTAGGCGTCAAGCATCTTACCGTTTATGCCCTATCAACCGAGAATTGGCGCCGTCGGGCCAAAAGTGAAGTTAGAGGTATCTTCAACATTTTAGTGGAAGCGGTACGTCGCAAAAAGAAAGAGTACCAACGGCAAGGGGTGCGTGTTTTCATCTTGGGGAATTTTCAAGCTTTCCCTTTGCGTGTCCGGCAAGCTTTGCAACAAATTCTCGCCGTAGTAAAACAACACGAAAGGTTAAAATTCAACATTGCCCTTAACTACGGCGGCCGAGCAGAGATCATTCAAGCTATCAAACATATTATTGCCGACGGCATTCCTCCGGAAAAAGTTGACGAAAAATTGGTTTCCCGTTATCTTTACACCAACGGCCAACCCGACCCCGATCTTATCATTCGCACCGGCGGGGAAATTCGTCTTTCCAACTTTCTTCTCTGGCAACTTTCTTATGCAGAACTTTATTTCACCAAAACCCTCTGGCCCGATTTTTCTCCCCATGAACTCAACAAAGCCATTTGGCAATTCCAGCAACGGGAACGCCGGCTAGGAAAGTAAAGCAATTTTAATATTCCATACCGCCAGGCATATTGTTGCCAGCTTCTTTCTTTTCTTCCTTTTCAGGAATTTCGGTGATTAAGACCTCAGTTGTCAAAATCATTCCAGCTACACTAGCAGCGTTCAAGAGTGCATTCTTGCTTACTTTAACCGGGTCCAGAACGCCGGCAGTAATCATCGACTCAAACTTGCCCGTTAAAGCGTTGAGACCAAAATCCGGTTTAGTTACCAAAGCATCTTCTATCTTTTTCAAGACATAGCCATCATCAAAACCGGCATTTTTGGCCAACCAACGGACCGGCTGTTCCAAAGCCCGGCGAACAATATCAATGCCTACCCTTTCCTCCTCATTGGCCGGCCTCAATTCATCCAAGGCCTTTTTAGCCCGCAAGAAAGCTACGCCGCCACCAGGCAAGATTCCTTCAGCCACAGCTGCTTTAGTAGCTTCTACAGCATCTTTAACTCGCTCCTGCTTTTCCTTTAGCTCTACTTCCGTAGCCGCTCCAACCTGGATGACGGCCACTCCGCCGGCAAGTTTAGCTAAACGCTCTTCTAGCTTTTCTCGATCATAGTCGGAATCAGCCTTTTCAATCTCTCGGCGAATTTGAGCAATCCGCGCCTCAATTTTAACCTTTTCACCCTTGCCGCCAACAATACGGCAATTATCTTTGTCAGCAATAACCTTATCGGCTCGACCGCAATCATTAGCTTGCACCGATTCTAACTTACGGCCGGTATCCTCAGAAATCACCGTCCCCCCGGTAAGAACAGCAATATCTTCCAACATTGCCCGGCGGCGGTCACCAAAGCCGGGAGCTTTGACCACCAAGGCATTGAAAGTGCCCTTGAGTTTGTTGACCACCAGAGTGGCTAGAGCTTCTCCTTCGATATCTTCGGCAATGATAACAAAATTCTTTGTCACCTTAACAATATTCTCTAGAAAAGGTAAAATTTCCTGGACCGAAGAAATTTTCTTGTCAGTAATGAGAATATAAGGATTTTCAATCACCGCCTCCATAGAATCAGGATTGGTTACAAAATAAGGGGAAACATAGCCCTGGTCAAATTCCATTCCCTCTTTATACTCAATCTCAATATCAAAGCCTTTACCTTCTTCAACAGTAATAACCCCATCACGGCCTACTTTCTCAATTGCCTCGGCAATTTTTTGGCCGATAAGTGCATCAGCAGCCGAAACAGTTGCCACCTGGGCAATTTCTTCTTTACCTTTAACCGGTTTAGCCATTTTACGGAGAGCAGCAGCAGTAGCCTCAGCCGCTTTCTCAATGCCTTTTTTCACCAACATCGGATTATAACCGGCGGTTACATTTTTTAATCCTTCTTTCGCCAAAGCCCAAGTCAAAAGGGTAGCTGTTGTCGTCCCGTCGCCAGCGACATCATTAGTTTTCGAAGCCGCTTCTTTAACTAACTGGGCTCCCAAATTTTCCCAAGGATCGGCTAAATCAATTTCCTTAGCAACCGTTACTCCATCATGAACAATTGTTGGGCTGCCCCACTTTCTTTCTAGAGCCACATTGCGACCCCGGGGACCCATAGTCGCCACCACTGCCCGAGCCACCGTTTCGATACCTTTTAAAAGAGACTTGCGTGCTTCTTCACCAAATTGCAATTGTTTTGCCATTGCCTTCCTCCTTATTTTTAACCAATAACAGCCATAATGTCATCAAATTTAACGAAAAGAAGATCTTTGTTTTCGCCTTGGGGGCGGTATTCATTACCAGCATATTTCTTAAAAACAACTAAGTCGTCTTTTTTGCAGGGGGCGGCAATTTTAGCCCCATATTCACTAATTAAAGTTGCCCCAACAGCAATTACTCGGCCAGCTTGGGGTCTCTCTTCATGGCTATCAGGTAGAACAATACCGCTGGGAGTTCTCTTTTCCTCTGCCAGCGGCTCAATCAAAATATAGCCTGGTGTAGGTTTAATTTTGGTCAGCATAGCATTCATTTAACCTCCTCTTGTGAAATTTTTAACCATCCAAATTCTTAACTAACAATTATTCTAGCGAGCTCTAAAACAGTTGTCAAGACCCAGTCTTACCCAATCAAAAATCAGATTAAAAGAGGCTTATGACAAATACATGGCGTATTAACAATAGAAAGAGGGACCAGGCATCAGACAGCTCTGATGTTCCACTATTCGCTATCCGGCCCGCCGGCGGAGGCGGAGGAACTGATACTGGCAACCCTAGCAGCCACTATCTACTAAAGATCCCGCTTTCCCCTATAAAAAGGGTGGGATAACGGGATGCTTAATCCTAGCGAGGCTCTAAGCTCTAAGCTTTCAGCCTTTAGCAGCCCTTTAGGGCTTTTTCACTTCCCATTTTAATTTTCCTAGTTCCATAACAACTTTTAGTAATTGGTGTTGCCAGTGTGGTGAAAGATAAAGATCCGCTTCAGGTTGCCTTTATGAATGGTATCTGGCAAAATGGGGTATGAGATACAGATTTATTCTCCATCTTATTTTCCTCATTTTAGCCACCCTTATCGCCTGGATTTGGGCCAATAATAACCAACTTTCGTTTTACAGCCTTCAACTTATTGCCCTCCTGGTTCTGGTTTACTTTGCCCGTCAACTTTTGCTTCCCTCACCGCCATCGTTAAAGAGCCTTGATGGGCTTATTTTTAGCCTCGTTGTTTTTCTTCTTGTTTTCACTAGTGGTGGTGGCCAATCGCCCTTATTCTTCCTTCTCTATTTTCTCCTTTTCGGTTTAGCCTTTGCCTGGGAACCATGGTTAACTTTTATCTTTAGTTTTTTTCTTGCTTTTTTCTTTTGGCTAACTACACCCGCCAACCAAGGATGGCAGCAATGGCTAAATCCTTTTTCCCTCCTTTTAGTGGCCCCCATCAGTCTTTATTTCGGCCGTCAATATTTAGAGAATATTCGGCAACAGCACCGGCTCCGTCTCTACCAACAAAGGTGGGTTCGCGATGAAAAGCACCTTACTTCCCAGGAAACAGCTATATTATTCTGGCTAACCACGGCTGCCCGGCCGGCATTGATCGAAATCTTAGATAAACTTTCCGGCCTCCTAGCTGATTTAACTCACTTCACCGACAATCAACGGGCCAGTCTAAAACGCATTCGCCGCCTGGCTCAAAAGCTCTTAGAAGAAAGCAAGGTCTTGGAAAAAAATGTTGACCAAGAAACCGACCATGAAGATTAAACTGCTTCTGGCTATCCTTGTCGGTTTATTTTTCCCCTTAGCCAGTTGGGCAGTAGATATGTCGTCTGATTCTTACAAAATCCAATGGGGCAATGTTAATCTTGGCAGTGGCCGGCAAACCAGCAGCAACTACCAATTGGGGATTACCCTGGGACAAACTGCCCCCGGCCTTTACACTTCAACCGGTTACAAAGTTCGAGCCGGGTTTCAATATATCCACTCTATTATTCCTTTTAGCTTTGCTATTTCCAGCTTGGCCATTGACTTTGGCAACTTAACACCTGAAAGCCCGAAAACGGCCACCAATATCCTTACGGTTCAGGCCGGTGGTGCCGGCGGCTATCAGGTGTTAGCTTTTGAGAACCACCCCCTCCGTAGCCAAACTGGGAGGGTGATTGCCGACACCACCTGCGACAGCAATGATTGCGACGAAACTCAAGCCGGCGTTTGGCAATCAACTACCACATTTGGCTTCGGCTTCAACATGAGCGGCGATGATGTTCCTGCCGATTTTACCGATACCACCTATTTCCGCCAATTTGCCAACCAAGAAAATAGCGAAACACCCCAAGCAGTTATGACCAGCAATAACGTTACCCGCCAATCACAAGCCACCGTTACCTACAAAGCAAATATTGCTGCTAGCCAGGCCGCCGGCAATTATGAAAACGCCATTGTCTACATCGCCATCCCTGGCTATTAGCCCTATTAAAAGCCATAGATAGGCACTTCACGCCTCCCAAAGATCCCGCTCTTTCTCACGAAAGGGCGGGGTGACAAAATACCAAGTTCTAAGTTCCAAGCTCCAAGTTCTAATAACCTAGTTCCTAGCTCCTCCAGCCTAGTTCCTAGTTCCATTCTTCTTCCTTACTAGAGCTTTAGGCTTTAGGCAGCCTTTCAGGGTTTTTTCACTTTTCACTTCAACTTTTCACTTTCTTAGCTCCCGTTGTTTGTTGTCTGTTATTTGTTGTTAGTTGCCAGTTGGCGCTGGATCTTCCTCCAGGTAGCCAACCAATCATTGGTTTGCCAAAGAGCCGAATTAAGGTAAACCAAATCGGCGCCCTGGCGGGCTAGTTGGGCAAAATACTGAGGCTTTACCCCACCATCAACGCCAATCAAAAATTTGGCCCCCAGTTGCTGGCGCCACTGGCGCAGCTCTGCCAGCCGGGAAAAAATTTGCGGGTGCAATTTTTGGCCGCTTTGGCCAGCGGGGACTCCCAGGAGAATAATAACCTGAGAATTGAAAGCTGCCTCTTTTTGCAATTGATCCAGTGGAGTTGTCAACTCTAGGGCAAAACCAGTCTCAATCCCTTCAGCCAAGGTGCGTTCTACAAACTCAATTTGGCTGCCAACTGTTTCCACTTGGGCTACTAGCCGGTGGGGTAAAATTTGCTCGCAAGGCTGGACCCAACCGAAAGGATTAGCGACCATCAGATGGCATTCAATATTGATATCTAATGATGGCCACTGATGCAATTGCTCTGGGCGGATAGTTTTTTGGCCAGCAAATTTGTCATCGACAAAATCAATCTGAACCCATTTACTTCGCCCTGCTAAGAAAGCCAATTTTCTTAGCAAATCTTCTTCGGAAGCAGTTAAAATAGCGGGGATAATTTTCATCAAGAAGTTTGACCAACGAGAGAGGCCATTTCTAAGAGGCGACTGGAATAGCCATATTCATTATCATACCAAACAGCCAGATGAAGCATGTCGTCAGAAACCATTTGGGTCATAGGTAGATCAACAATACCAGAAGCAGAATTACCCAAGATATCATGAGAAACCAATGGCTCATAAGTTACTTTTAAGATCCCGACCAAACTACCGCTGGCAGCTTCAATTAGAGCCTGGTTGACGGCGTCGACGGTTGTTTTTTTATTGAGTTTGAAGACAAAATCAGCGTAAGAACCGCCGCTAACGGGTACTCGAATTGCTGAGGCGGCAAAACGCCCCTTAGCTTCCGGATAGGCGGCCACAACTGCTTGGGCAGCACCAGTCCCGGTAGGAACGATATTGATAGCCGCTGCCCGGGCCCGGCGCCAATCGGTATGGGAATCGTCTACTAACCTTTGGTTAGAAGTATAGGCATGAATAGTGGTCATCATTGCTTCTTGGAAACCGAATTTCTGATCAATGAGTTTAATGACCGGGGCAACAGCATTGGTAGTGCAAGAGCCATTGCTTAGAAGGGCCTCTCCGTGGTAACGGTCGGTATTGACACCCAAAATATAGACGGGAATTTTGATGTCTTTAGGTGGGGCGGAGAGGATAACTTTTTGGGCGCCCCCTTTAAAATGCGCCCGGGCACTTTGATCAAGAAAAACACCGGTCGATTCCAGGACAATCTCTACCTGATAGCGCCGCCAGCGGATTTTGCTAGGGTCCCGTTGGGCTAAAATTGGGAATTCTTCACCTCCTATTAAAAGACGACCAATTTCATCACCTTCACGAGGAGCAATTGCCTTGATAATTGCCGGGAAGTGGCCATAATTGCTGTCATGGCGAAGGAGGTGAGCCCAACCTTCAGTAGGCATAGAACCCGATGTATTAATAGCTACAATGTCAATTTTATTGCGGTAATGTTCCCACCAACTACGGAAGGTAATCCGCCCAATCCGCCCAAAACCGTTAATGGCTACCTTCAGCTTATTCATTATCTCAGTTTAATCATCCCCCACTTGGCTGTCAAGACTAACGTCAACCGCCAACTACCAACTGACAACAAACAACAGGCAACAATAAATTCCAAGCACCAAATCTTAAACAAATCCTAATTACCAAATGAACAAATGACCAAAACAAAAGAAAGATGACAAAAATGTTTTGAACATTTGAATTTTGAGCATTTGATATTGCCTGCCCCGATGAATGTCGGGGTTTAGGATTTGGGTTATTAGGATTTAGAGTTTATTATTCCTAGTTCCTCCAACCTAGTTCCTAGTTCCTTTTTTTAACTTTCCACTTAGACTTCTTTTTCGCTTTACACTTAAACTTTTCACTTTCTAATATTTTAATTATGCTATTATAGGAAAATGAAACGAGTTACAATTTTTGGCTTCGCTGATGCTAAACCCTCCAGCCCAGAATATCGCCAGGCCTTCTCAACCAGTCGGCTTTTGGCTAAGCATGGCTTCACTATTGTTGATGGCGGCGGGCCAGGAATTATGCAAGCCGCCTCAAAAGGAGCCAAAGCTGGTGGAGGCAAAACCATCGGCGTTACCTTTCATCCCCACGATATGCCTTTCTTTGAAGGCCGCGATCCTGCCAACCCTCTCGATAAAGTTATCATTACCAAAAATTATTTCGAACGCACTTTAAAACTTTTGGAGCTCGGCAAAGCTTACCTAATTTTTAACGGCGGCACCGGAACAGTATCAGAGTTCGGCATGGCCTGGGGTTTAGCACGACTTCACTTTGGCCACCACCGCCCCCTCATTCTCTTTGGTCGTTGGTGGCAGACTATTATGCACACTTTCATTAAAAATATGCACATTCGCCCTAAAGCACGCCAAGTATACCGAGTCGTAGATAGCCCTCAGGGGGCTTTACAAGCAGTGGAGGAATTGCTATCATGATTAAAATGGTAAACAAATGGATGCCCAATCTCAACATCGGAAAGACAAAATTAATTTGGTTCGCAGCTATTTTACTTTTGGTCATTATTGGAAGTGAGTTAATAATAGTCCACCAGAAAAGAACTCCCCAAAGGGTTAGTATTTTACGGCCAACACTTTCACAAGGGGACAAGGAAAAAATTCACCAAAATCAAATCCGGCAAAAGAGAGCCTTTTTAGTCGATATAAAAACAAACGGTTTTTCTCCTGCTAAAGTGAACTTAGCTTTGGGAGGGGTAGTCACTTGGAAAAACAGCGCCGCGAAAGAGTGCTGGCTAACAGGTTACGGTTGGCATTGGCCTATCCGTCATCCTCTTAAAAAAGGCGGTCATTTTTCCCAAGAGTTTGATCGTCCTGGCCAGTTTGTTTACGGGTGCCGCGGCTGGCCCATTAAGGGCATTATCAATGTCCATTAAAATTACTTTTAACATTAATCCTGTTTCTAAAAACCAAGAAATTTTCTATTGGTTTAGATGATTAAATACTTTGGTAAAAAGATAAGGTGAATAAAATTAACGAAAACACCGAAGCTGCTTTAACTTATCTGGTGGGATTTTTTACAGGTATTTTTTTCCTTTTAGTTGAAAAAAAATCGCCATTCATCCGTTTCCACGCTTGGCAGTCAACTATTACCTTTGGTCTCTTGCTAGTAATCTATATTATTCTTGGTTTCTTGCCTATCTTTGGCGCTTTTCTGGCCAACCTTCTCGATTTGGTAGGGCTTGTTCTCTGGCTCTTTTTAATGTGGAAAGCTTATCAAGGAGAGCAATATCACCTCCCCTATCTTGGCAACCTAGCTGAAAAGCAATTAAAAAAAGAGTGACATGCCTAAAATTATCAAGGTAACCGGCAATTGGCTCCTTAATTCCCGAGGTATCCCTACAATAAAAGCCGTGGTATACCTCAGTGATGGTAACCGAGGAGAGGCTAGCATCCCCAGAGGAGCATCGCGCGGGAAACACGAAGCACAAGACTTACGCGATCATAACCCCCATTGCTGGCAAGGCCAGGGTGTCCAAAAAGCTCTAAAAAACATTCATCAATTAGCAGCCATACTGCGCGGACGGAAACTGCATCCCGATAAGCTCGACCAGTTACTAATCGTCAGCGACGGAACTCCTAACAAAAGTCGCCTTGGCGCCAACACTCTCCTGGCTATTTCCTTAGCCACAGCCCGGGCAGCGGCGGCGGCGGCGCAACTTCCCCTTTATCGTTGGATCAACACATTCTACTTCCCGGAAACAAAACTAGCCAAGCTACCCACACCTCTTTTCAATTTCATCAATGGCGGCCAACATGCCTTCCCCGGTCCTGACTTCCAGGAGTTTATGATCGTGCCTCGCCCGCGAATAACCATTGCCAAACAGCTAATGACCGCTAGCGATGTTTACTTCCAATTAAAAGAAATGTTGCGCCGCCGCCGCTGGCCGACCACGGTAGGTGACGAGGGAGGTTTCGCCCCTCCAGTAAACCATAATGAAGAAGCTATCGAACTCCTCCTGGCGGCCATCGAAACCGCCGGTTACCAGCCCGGGCAGGATTTTGCCTTAGCTATCGATGCTGCCGCTAGCCAACTCTACCGGGCTGGCCGCTATTGGCTCCGCCGTGAGGGGAGGCAACTACCAGCGGCAAAACTTCATCAGCTTTACCAAAAGTGGGCTCAAAAATACCCCCTGGCTATTCTCGAAGACGGTTTCGACGAAGAAGCTTGGCAGGACTTCCACGAGCTAACCCACCAGTTAGGCCAGAAAATAAAAATTGTCGGCGATGACCTCTACACCACCAACATCCAGCGCCTTGAAAAGGGACTCCAATTACAAGCTACCAATGCCGTCTTGGTCAAACCTAACCAAATCGGCACTCTAAAAGAAACGGTAGCCTTTATAAAATTAGCCCGGCAAAACCAACAAACTATTATTATCTCCCACCGTTCCGGGGAAACGTGCGATAGTTTCATTGCCGACCTTGCCGTTGCCGTCCAGGCCGACTATATCAAAGCTGGGGCTCTAGCCCGGAGCGAACGGTTAGCAAAATACAACCGCCTCCTGGCTATCGAGCGCCAGTTGGCGGTTTAAAATTACCCCTTTCCCTCAGCCTTAGTGCGCTTTTATGGCAATTTTCTTCGGCTTTGCTTCCTCAGCCTTAGGCAAGGTTATCGTCAAAACGCCATTTTTAAGCTCCGCCTTGGCTTGATCCGGCTTTATGGGACAAGGGATAGTAGTGGTATAGATATAACGCGCCTGCCGAGCTTGGCGATAAACAATCTTTTTCTTGTCCTTCTTTTCCTCAGTTTCTTTATGCTCGGCTTTGACAGTCAAGGTTCGACCTTCGAGACTAATATCAATCTCTTTCTCCTCAACTCCCGGCACATTGGCTTTCACCACCAAAGCATCGTCAGTCTCGTACACTGTCATCCCTTCACCGGCCTCAGCCCAATCCTCATCTTCTTCTAATGACCAAGGTAAGCGGCTCCAAGCTCGGGCCAAGCTAAACGGATCCCATTTAACTACCGCCATTTTCTTCACCTCCTTTCCTTTAGCACTTCTTTAACCCCTTTGCTAATCCCATTATAAAAAGCTGCTAGTCGATTTGTCAAGGGAGCATTGTGCCCTGTCCAGGCGTCGAGTGCCCATCCGCCTCTGTCAGCTGGCGGAGGCAACTTACAGAGGAGCACTTTTCTAGATCTTTAGTGGCGAGTTGCCAGGCACAAAAACTGTCAAAAATCCCGAGGTGCGTAGTGTATTGCACCTCCGAGGTGTAACACCCTTCGCACCTCGGGAGACGTCGTAAAATAGTGTATCAGCAATAGAAAGAGAGGTCAGCCATCAGACAGCCCTGACGTTCCGCCATCTGCCAACTGGCGGAGGCGG
>WFSR01000061.1 GCA_015485895.1 Candidatus Microgenomates bacterium
CACCTCCGAGGTGTAACACCCTTCGCACCTCGGGAGACGTCGTAAAATAGTGTATCAGCAATAGAAAGAGAGGTCAGCCATCAGACAGCCCTGACGTTCCGCCATCTGCCAACTGGCGGAGGCGGAGGAGCTGATGCTGGCGACTCTAGCAACAATCTGCCATTCACTGAAGACCCAACTTATGCACGCAAGGGTGAGATATAAATTAGTCTTAGTTAGATAAGCCTTTTTTAAGCCGATTTTTTATTGGGGGAGATTTTCTTTTAAATTTTAGCATAATCCAGTATATACTATTCTATGTGTTCCTTAGATACTTTTATCGCCGCTTATCTCGCCCACAAACCATTCTTCTATTCGCTCATCCGCCCTCAGGAAGCCTTCCTCTTTTGTCAACACCAACAATTTTTGCATTCGCCTCTCCTTGATTTTGGCTCCGGCGACGGTTTTTTCACCTCTCTTATCCTTCCTCCCCATGTCCAAACTTGGGCTTTGGATATCAACCCTCAAGTCTTGGCAAAAGCCCGAAGTCGTCATCTTTACCACCAAGTGGTTTTTGTCCAAAAGAGCAAACTCCCTTTCGCCAACCATACTTTCGCCGCTATTATTTCCAATTGCGTTTTAGAGCATATCCCCAATCTCACCGCCACTCTCCACGAATTACACCGGGTACTTCAACCAAAAGGGCACTTTCTAACCACAGTAATGACCAATAACTGGAACCGCCAGCTAATGGGGACTAAACTGTTCGGCCATTTCTATCAAAAACTTATGGCCCACCAACAAAAACATTACCAACTTCTTACTCTTCACCAATGGCAACATGCTTTTGCAGAAGCGGGTTTTCAAGTCCGTAAAGTTACTGGCTATCTTTCTTCCAATAATGGCCGTTTGCTTGACCTAGCCCATTATTTATCTTCACCCTCATTGCTTAGCCATCTTATTGCCAAAAAATGGGTGCCATTCCCACAGCTACAAAACAACAATCTAGTTAAAAACTGGGTCCGTCGGCACATTTCTCTTTCTGTTCCTCCAACTGAATCAGGGGCATTATTTTTCCTCCTCCAAAAAAAATAGGTTCAGGCATAGTAGTAAAAGTTGTTAAAGTATTTTGGATTTCTACCTTGCTAGGTAAAATTTGTTAGCCTTGATAAAAAATTCCCGTCCAAAGGGGAGTCTGTTCTTCCGCTTTTAGCAATGCCTGGCGGCGGTCAGCTAGTGGTTTAGCCAACAGGCGGGTGTGCTGGCGGTACCAGCCAAAGGTATAAACCGGGTCAAAGGTAACACAAGGGGAAAGAATTTCCACCAAAGAGAAGCCGCGATGTTGGATGGCAGCCGCCAAAATGGCACCGTAATTGCTTTGGCCAACAAAAGCGCGGGCAACAAAGCTAGCTCCACTAACCAAAGCCAGGGCTAAAGCGTTTAGAAGCTGAGCCTGGCGAAAAAGTTGGCTCGTCTTACTGAGCAAATTCTTTGGCGTTGTCGGCGTGGCCTGACCGGTCGTTAAACTAAAAAGATGGTTGTTGACCAAAAGAACGGTAATGTCGTCATTGCGCCGGGCGGCATGGAGCAAATGATTCGTCCCTTCGGCAAGAAAGCCACCATCGCCACCGATAGCCAAAACTGTCAAATCTAGCCGGGCCTGCTTAATTCCCACCGCCAAAGGGATAGCTCGCCCATGAAGACCTAAAAATGCCGACGTCCGGAGAAAATTGCCCATATTACCGCTACAGCCAATATCATAAGTAATCACCGTCGCCGCCGGCTCGAGACCCAAATCGGCTAAAGTTTGGGCCAGAGTTTGCCAAGTGAGAAAGTTGCCACAACCTGGGCACCAAGTTGGTTGGCGAGGCCAGAGAAAGTCAGTTTTTTTAGCCATACTTACGGGCAAAACTAATAATTTCTTCGGGAAAGAAAGGCCGGCCATTGTTTTTGAGTAATCTTTGGGCAAATTGCAATCCCCATTCTTGTTGGAGAAGCTGGCCAAATTGCCCCTGGAGATTATTTTCTACCAGCCATAACCGGCGCCCGGCCAACAGCTTTCGCCCCATTGGTGGCAAAGGAAACACTTGTTCAAAATGGACCACGCCTATTTTTGGCAAATGAGGCAAAGCGGCCAAGAGGGGCATCTTGGTGCTCCCCCAGCTGACAAAAACTGTTTCTGCCCGGCGGGGGCCAAAATATTGGACACCACTGTCAAGCTGCCAACTCGTTAATTTCCCCAATCTTTTGGCCATTTGCTTTTCCCGATCTTGGGCCTCTTCGCTTGTCAACCCCTGCTCGTCGTGCTCATAAGAATTGGCCACCACCAAAGTTTTACCGGGAATAGCCCGCGGCGAGATACCTGTTTTTGTCAGCCGATAACGTTGATAATGGTCATCTTCAATAACTAATTTTGGCCAGGTTAGCTTAGGCCAAACCCACCGAGGTAACAAGGCCCAACTTTCCAAGAGGAACTTATCCGCCAAAAGGACTACTGGCAGCTGATATTTTTCGGCCAGCCAAAAAGCGAGGGGGGTTAGCTGGCCGGCCCGGGCAATATCGCCCGGCGCCAAAACGATGCGCGGAAACTCGCTGGGAGCAGCGTGAATAACAAATTGCAAATCGCCCTGTTCCGTCCAGGTGGGCATTCCGGTGGCCGGGCCGGTTCGCTGGCCTTCAACAATTACCAAAGGCGTCTCACTAATCCCGGCCATACCAAAAGCTTCGGTCATCAAAGCAAAACCACCGCCCGAGGTAGCCACCATTGCCCGCCGGCCAGCATAACTGGCTCCCAAAGCGGCATTAATCCCGGCAATTTCATCTTCGGGTTGGAAGATAATCATTTTGGTTTTTTTCTGTTCGGCAAGAAGAAAATGTAAAATTGAGGTCACCGGAGTCATTGGATAAATAGCCGCATAGCCGCAACCGGCCTGGATTGCTCCTCTGGCAATTGCCTGGTTGCCGCTTTGGATAATACTTTGCCCCTTTCCTAGCGGCAAAGGCACCTTTTTCTTCTGAGCTCGCCCCCACCGGTAACCTTGGCGCAGCCATTTAGTTGCCGGACCTTTAGTCTCTGTTGCCTTGATAACTACCGCTAGCGGCCATTCCAATAAAGCTCCCAAAACGCCAAAGAAAAGGAATTTCCAATTTAGAGCCGGGATCTTTTCCTGCCAGAGAGATGGTAATAGCCATGCTCGTTTTGCCTTCATACCCTCCCAACCCAGGAGCCAACCATTAACAGCCAGGCTAGCCTTGTCTTTCTGCCAGGTCAATTCATCAAGAGCTACCAAAATATTCACCGTCCATCGACTAGCAGCAACCGGTTGGTTATCCAAAGTTACCATCGCCGTATTGTGACCGCCACGGATAAGGGAAGGGTATTCCGAATAAAGAAACCCAAAATTACCTCGCTGCTGGCCGCCAGCCAAAAGCCAATGGCCAAATGTCTTGATTCCCCAGCCTGCCTGGCCACCAATTTTAATTGTCAGCATTTCTTTTGAAACCTGTCCTCGCTTCAAGAGTCCTTATTGGGTCTTCTTTAGGCAAATAAGCCAATCTTTTGTATTTACCACCCCGTTATGGTCAAAATCAAAACTGAGATCCTGATTTTTCAAAGCTTCTTTAAACTTGCTTAAATTGCATTGGCTCGGTGTCCCTGACGCTGTGGCGGCCGGTCGGGTTGGCGTTGCAGTCACCGTCGCTATTGAGGGTGCTGGTGCTGTAGATATTTTAGCTGTCCGTTCCTTAGTCCGGAAAGAAAAGGGAATACCGTTATTATCATATATTTCATCACCAATTCGAATTCGGAAATAATAAATTGTGGCTGGTTTCAATGGCGATAGCACCACCCGATGAGTTGTAGTTGCACTTGTTTCCGGCGCCCTTAAAAGAAGATTGGCTTGATTAGCGCCGTATTCCACCACTCCCATTGAAGACTTGTTACTTTGCCAAGTTATAGTTGCTGCACTGACATCAGGAAGAACGCGAACGTTTACAGGAGCACTGCCGCCGGCAGCCCCGCTAAAATAAGTTCGGGCAACTTTTACTCCTAGAACAGCTGCTACTCCAGCCAAAAACAGAATAATCACAATAATAACGCCTTTTATATTTTTCATTTTAGAAAAGCAACCCGGCTACACCTAAACTTATTAACACTGTAGCCACACTTAACCCTGCCAAGCCTGGCAATGATGAACCAGCAGCTGGTAAAGTAGGTGAGGGAGTATTCTGAGAGGAATTATTATCACTAGGAGTCGGGGTTGCCGCCGCCGCTTGATCAGCCGCAGCAACTGTATAGCTTCCTGAACCATTGCTGTTACAATCAATTAAATTACTATCGGCATTACGGATAGCACTGCCACTCTCGCCACCACAAATAAAAACCACCGGGGCAGTCCCTGCTGCTTTGGCCGTAAAAGTCATTGTTACCACCTTTCCTTTGGTATTTTTAGAATACGTCCCCTGGGTTGAAAAAACATAAAGGCTAAGCTTGCCACTAGCTTCATCGACATTGAAGACCGAAGCATTATAAGGCGAGAAATAGTTTTCATCTTTAATATCGCTTTGGGTAATACTCAGACGTGTTTTGTCATAATTGATAATTAAATCCATTGTCTGAATATCTTTTCCATCAGGATCAACCCAGGCGGTGATCACAACCTTATCACCTACCTTATAACTACCGCTGGCAGGATCTAGATAAAAATGTGGCGCTGCCTGTGCCTCCACCGGCAACCCCACCATCACTGCCAACCCCGCTATTAATAGAAAGACCACACCTAACAGCTTTTTCATATTACCGTGTTCTCCCCCTCACCCGTATACGTACGTCGCCTTTCGCTAGAGGAAGAGTAGCATTATCGGGCAAAGCTGCTGCTAATTTACTTCCTGCTTGCCCACCAGATGCTAAACGAATATGAAAATGCACCACACGTTTAAGAGGGACGAAGTGGATGGTAGCCAAGTGGATCTTATCACCTGGCAATAATTCTGCCCCCCGTGGGCTCAAACGAAGCCAAGAAAGCAAAATTCTTCCTTCCCTTACTTCTACCAAATCTCGCGCCAGCTGGCCAATGGCATTATCACCGGCTTCAACTTGCAGGCCACTCTGGCTGGCATCGGCATCAAGAATAGTCACCTCGGCAGGATTAAATTCTAAATAAGCATCTAAACCTTGAACTTGCACCCTCTTTTTCACCTCAAGAGCTAATTCTACCTCACCCGAGGTTTGCAAAGAAGCTTGGCCATGAGCTAACAACTGTAATCTCGCTACTGGTGCTGCCGCCCGGGGACGGACTAAATGCGTTAGCGCTCGCCGTGTTTTTTTGGAAACCTCCCTCACCTTCGCCCCCTCATCTATTTGGCCAACTATCCAGACGCTTTCGCCAATCACTAAAAGCGCCAGAATTGCTACTAACCAAAAAGCATACTTCCCCTGTTCAAAACGGCGCATCTTTTCCCACCAGCGATTATTCATTATCGCCCCCTTTCTTAAAAATCATCATCATATTTCTTTGACATAGTATTTAAAAATAACTGAATATCAGCTCCGTTGTTTATACCATCAAAATTTAAATCCGCCCGGTGACGTAAATCAGCCGCAGCATTCGCTTGCAATGATGCAATCAATAAACTAAAGTCTTGGCTATCAACCACTCCATCCTGCTGTCCATTTGCATTTGGAATATCTCCTGCCAAGAGCGGCAGATTACTAAAGTCAAAGGAATTGGTACCCTGCCGCAAGGTTAATTGGCCACCAGCAGAACAGCGCGCCTCGGGGTTGTTGACACAGAACTTCCGCGCCAGATGCTTTGGCCCTTTGACAATTATTGCATAATTGCCGCCCGGGACTACGCCTTGGGCAATAAGGTGAACCTGACCCCGGCCTTGATTGTCAAAAGTTATCGGAACATTATCAAATACTTTATGAAAACCTCTTTTTGCTATCTTTACTTTCACCGTCTGCTGGGCAATTTGCTTGCTTACTCCGGCAAACTTAATTTTAAAATCTAGAATCACCGCTCCTGGTGCCGGCGTTGCTGTTGGTACAGGAGTTGCTGTTGGTGACGGATTTTCGTTAGGATTACAAGTCACCGTAATTGTCTTACAATTATTATTTTCGTTGCTCTCATCGACTTTATTATAGATATCAGCGCAAACTTTCACCTGGTCATGGCCGGTTGAACAAACAAAGCGAGATCCTACCGGGCCGGCAAAAAAACGGTTCAATGTGGCTCCGGAAGCAATGGCTGGAGGGTAATCTTGCCAACGAGACTGGCCATTTATATAATATCGGGTTGCGCTCTGGCCAGCGGCCACTCCACCTTGGTTCTTAATTATATAATGGACCACACGGCTCTCGACGCTCACATCGGTTATCACCAAATCTGGCTTATTACCCGACCCCCCTCCACTTTCCCCACTTTCAATATTGAAATTTGCCTGTTCGGCATTGGCTAACACAGCAACATTAACATCTCCGTGACCGCTATCGGGAACTACTAGCCTTTGAAACCGGAGATGGGTAATACCCAAATGGGCATTGCTTTTAACTCGCAGATGAATCGCTGTTAGAAAAGCACTATCACCGCTCGCTAGATCAAAGGTTCCTGCCGAAGAGTCGCGGTGCAGACTGACACTAATTAAACCGTTGCTGCTCACGTTATGGCGATCAGCAATAGGGAAAGCTTGACCCCAAACAAACCGTTCTACATCGAAAACATTTTTATCAATTTGAAGATCAAAACCCACCGCCCGCAGGTGAAGCAAAGAATCGCCAGTATTTTTTACCCTGACCGCAATGGTAACTGCATCGCCCTGGTGATACACTCCCGCCCGCGGCGATAACCCCATAGTAGCCTCAGCTGCAGTAGCTTTAGGTTTAATAACCTGGCGTTGCTTTACTGAAGAAACCGCCAACCACAAAGCCAAGCCTGTAAAAAGTAATGCCCCTAAAATGAAATACTGGTTTTTAAGTATATTTTTCATAATCCCTCCTAAGGCCTCCAATTTGATAATACTTTAGCAATATCAGCTTCGTCAACTTTCCCATCAGGTCCGGAAGCCCCACCGCCAATATCGGCGCTAACATGTCCTGGCGCCGGCGTTGGCACCGGCCCGTTGGGACTCCAGGCGGCTAAAATAGCGCTAATATCGGCTTCATCAATATGTCCGTCGCAATTTATATCCCCCTGACTGCCTAAAGCACAATTGCCTCCCGGTGCGGAAGTTGCTGTGGGATTGCCCGGCGTGGTTGGTACAGGAGTTGCTGTTGGTGCAGCTCCACAACAAAGGGCCCGCACCTTGTGAGCATCAGCACCGGTGTCTAGGGGATAACATAAGACATTGGGATTATAACGCTCGTCACTATAGCAAGCCTCGCCGCCAGTACTGGCGTTTGTATTAATGACTCGGCAAGTGGGGATACTTTGTAATCC
>WFSR01000062.1 GCA_015485895.1 Candidatus Microgenomates bacterium
AATGATCCCAACGACCGGGCTTTGGCGGAAAGAGCGGGGATTAGTATCAGCACCGATCCCCAAGGCGATAATCGGGCTAAATTTCAAACCACAGCACCTTTGGAACAAGGCGGCTGGGAGGTGCTTCAACTTTTAGCCAGGCTGGCAAAATAGCGGGAAAGGCTGGGGGCGAGAGCCTGGCGATAATGGGAAGTAGCCCGGCGGTCGTAAGTGGTCGGCGTCGGTGCTAAAAGGCGGTCCCAGCTAGCCTTGACGATAGGTTGATTATGGGTCAAAAAAACGTTCTCGAAAGGGCGCAGTTCTAAGGTTAACGGCCGACCAAAAGGCATTCCCTCTCCCCAGCCAGGATCAATAAACCCGGCATAATGGCTGCGAAATTCACCACTGTAGGTATCAACGGTCGAAAATTCCACTGCCCAATCGGCTGGCAAACGGAGTGCTTGCCGAGTGCCCAGGAGATAGAAGCCATTGGCCCGGACAAAGAGAAGACTGTGGTCGAGATTGTCTCGATAAATAGGCATAAAATAAGATGAGTAGGGAAGAGGCTTAGTTTGGGCTTGGGCTAAATCTAAAATTGGTGTTGGCGAACGAGCTTGCCAGGCAACTAAATCCTGGTCAAGATTAAGGGTTAAAACAAGCTGGTTGTCGTAGTCGGTAAACCGGAGATCGGTGATAGATTGGGGCTTTTGTTGACAGAAAATAAAATGGTGTTTTTGCAACAATTTCTGTAACTGGCGGTAAGTCCGCAGGCGAGGGTCGCCAGCCAAAAAGCGCAGTTGGGTAATGGCTAAGCCTGGTTGAAGGCGCACTGGAAAAGAGCGGCTGGTTAAAAAAGCCCAAAGTTGACCCTGGTAGCCAAAAGCAAAAGAGTCAAAGCGACCCTGTTGAGTGTTAAGAAGACGCACATGAATGTCGAGGCGGCCAATGCTTGATTTGGGACTAGCCAAGGCCCGGAGGTGGGGAGGAAGGTGTAATGTCTCCCGGAGACGGAAAAGGTAAACTTCGCCGGGTAATAATGGCTTTTCCCAGTTTATAGGCTTTTTTATTAAGCCGCGCCAGTGGAAAATTTGCCGGGGATTTTTCTGGCCGCCGGGCAGAAAAAAACCGCCAAGAAGATAGCCTTCGTCGCTAAGGGTAAGATCAAGGGAAGCAGGCCCGACATTAGCAGGATTAGCCTGGAGATAACCAGCTTGAATAAGCGCTTTAATTTCCTGACCATTAAGAACGCCAGCTTTTGCTGCCCTTTTAACTACCATGCTTCAAGTGTAGCATAAAGCTAAGATTAGAATATCAGCTAATTTAGTAGTTTTTGGCACTCAGTGCCCAATTTATGCTATAATCAACAGCGATGGGGGAAATAAAACAATTTTTGGTGGAAGTCAATGAACAACTGCACCAAATTACCTGGCCTACCCAAGAAGAAATTATCCGCTTAACAAGCGTGGTTTTATTTGTTACAATTATCGCCAGTATAGTTTTCGGTGGTATTGATCTATTGTTAACTAAGCTAATGGCAGTTTTAACACTATGGCAGTAAAAAAAGAAGAAAAAATTAAAAAAACTAAGCAACGTCCAATTCATTATCAAATTGGCAATAAAGACACTTCTCCAGGAGCAGCGTGGTACGTGGTGCACACTTACTCCGGCCACGAATATCGGGTGGTCAAACTATTAAAACAGCGCATCAAGACTATGCATATGCAAGATCGTATCTTTCGGGCAGTTGTGCCAGCACGGGAGAAGATGACTATCCGCCGCGGTGAGAAATACCAAACGCAAGAAAAGGTTTTTCCTGGTTATATTCTAGTTCAGATGATCTTAGATGATAATTCTTGGGTCTTGGTGCGCCGGACCCCAGGGGTAACTAGTTTTGTCAGTAGTGGCGATCGCCCTTTACCCATTCACGATGAGGAAGTAGAAAAAATTCTCAAGCAAACGGAGAAAAAACCAAAATTCGAGACTAAATTTAGTGTTGGTGAGGCTGTCAAAATTATCGACGGGCCCTTTACTGATGCTCTGGGTAGCATTAGCGAAATTGACGAAAAGAGAGGCAAACTAAAAGTTTTAGTAAGTATTTTTGGCCGGGAAACTCCAGTAGAGTTAGATTTCTTACAAGTTCATAAAATCTGATGGCGAAAAAAATTAAGGCAGTCATTAAATTAAATCTACCAGCTGGAGCAGCCACCCCCGGGCCACCAGCTGGACCAATTTTAGGGCAACACGGCATTCCTATTATGGATTTCATTAACCAATACAATCAAGCCACGCAGAATCAAAAAGGGAGCATTGTTCCAGCGGTAATCACTGTTTACGAAGACCGCACTTTTACCTTCGTAACAAAATTACCACCAGTTTCTGATTTGATTAAGAAAAAATTAGGATTAAAGAAAGGGGCGAAAGAGCCCAGGAGAGAAACGGTTGCTAAATTGTCAGCTACCGACCTAGAGGTTATTGCCAAAGAAAAATTGAAAGATCTAAATACTAACAATTTAGAGGCGGCTAAGAAAATTATCGCCGGCACTGCTAAAAGCATGGGGGTGGAGGTAGAAAATGGCTGAGGGAAAAGAAAAAGTTACTTTAGCAACCAATTCAAAAGCAAAGAAAAATCACGGTAAACACTATCGCAAGGCAGCCAAATTAGTCAAAAAGGGCCGTTATTACCCTTTAGCCGAGGCTGTTGCTTTAGTTAAAAAAACATCAATTTCTCATTTTGTTGGTAATCTTGAAGCTCATTTCGTCGTTCGTCAGGTGGGCAAATTAGGTGAAGTAAGGTTGCCTTTTGCCGGCGGTAAAAAGAAACGAGTAGTAATCGCCGACGACAAAGTTGTCGCCGCTATTAAAGCTGGTAAGTTAGACTTTGATATTCTTCTCGCCAATCCAAAAATGATGCCCAAATTATTGCCCTTCGCCCGTGTCCTTG
Organism: Candidatus Microgenomates bacterium; assembly: GCA_015485895.1. GTDB lineage: Bacteria > Patescibacteriota > Microgenomatia > UBA12405 > UBA6130 > S016-97. Next base: position 2,921 of record WFSR01000062.1, read on the forward strand.
GCCCGCAAGGGCTGATGCCTAATCCCAAAAATGGAACTCTAACCCCCGATCCGGAAAAAGCCAAAGAGAAATTTAATCAGGCTGGGTTAACTTTAAAAACTGAAAAGAAAGCTCCCGTTCTGCATTTAATTATTGGTAAATTGGACCAACCGGATAAAGAATTAATTGCCAACCTTGAAGCAATTATTAATACTTTGGGGAAGAATAATATTCAAAAATTAGTTCTGACAGCAACCATGGGGCCAGGAATTAAAGTAACTGTTAATCAAGAGGCAAAGTAAAACCAGTTTTTTTAGCTACCAACCGCCAAGTCTCCTGGGCATGTTTTTTAGCTTTCCGATTACCTTCTTCAAGAATAGCAGCAACCGCTTTTGGCTTTTTTTGCCAAGCTTGATAACGCTGTTGGAAATCAACCAAAAAGCGCCCCACGACCTGGCTAACAATCTCTTTAAGATGAACAAATTGCAGAGTGCCCTGAAAATATTCCTGGCGCATGTTGGCCAGTTGTTCTTTTTCCTGTTTGTTGGCAAAACTTGCGCCAAGCAAGAAAAGGCTAGCTATCTCATCGCCCATTTTTTTCGGCGGCCGAGTTAAGGTCTCGGTCACCGCCCGACGGATTTTTTGTTGGGCCTGGACAGGACTGTCGTTAAGGAAAATTGCTCCTTGGGGACGGGACTTGCTCATCTTTCCCTGACCATCGAGAGCCATAATCTTAACTCCCCGGGTATGGTAAGGGTGAGGAATAGAAAAAAGGTGGCCAAAATGACGATTGAATTGACGAGCTAACAATTGACTAACCTCGAGATGAGCATCCTGGTCTTTGCCAACTGGGATATGAGTAGCCCGCTGAATAAGAATGTCGGCGGCCATTAGGGTAGGATAACGAAGTAAAAAAAGAGATGCCCGACGTGGCTGGCGTACCTTTTCTTTTAAGGTAGGCACTCGTAATGCCTGAGCCACAGAAAAGAAACGGGAAAGAAAAATTTCTAACAATAAAGTTTTTTCGGCCAAAGCAGATTGGTAATAAATAATTGTCTTTTGGGGATCAACGCCGGCAGCCAAGTAAGTAAGGAGAATTTTCTCCCGATTAGCGGCTACTTTTTGGGGATCCTCAGTAGTAAGGCCATGGAGATCAGCAACAAAAAGAAAAAAAGGGTCGCCTTTCTCTTGAATAGTTAAAACATCACGGATAGCACCAAGATAATTGCCCAGATGAAGAGCCTCAGCAGTAGGGCGCAGACCGGTGAGAAAAATATGCTTGGCCATAGTGGACCCGGTGGGATTTGAACCCACGATCTCCTCGATGCCATCGAGGCGCTCTAGCCAACTGAGCCACGGGCCCTTGGGCATCAAAGTATCGCAAAAATTTACTTAAAAATCAATGGGGATTGGGGCTAAGAACTAGGTCAAAAAAGCACCAAATCCCAAATCACAAATTCCAATAACCAACCCCCCTTCTGTAGGGGCAGGCAAATCCTAATTACCAAAATCCTAATCCGCCAGCTGGCGGACTAAACAAATTCAAATGACCAAAATTCAAATATTCAAAACATTTCTTTTTTCTTTATCTTTATTTTTGCATTTTGTTTTGGTCATTTGGTCATTTAAATTTTGAACATTGTCTAGGATTTGGGTCATTAGGATTTAGGATTTGTGTGGGATTTGGAATTTGTGATTTGGAATTTACCCCAGCTCCGCCGGATGGTGGACATCGGAGTTTTGAATTTGGGTCATTAGAATTTAGAAGTTTAATAGGATAATGGAACGATGATAAGCTATCATAGCTGGATGCTTTCAATTGCGCTATAATCAATCACGGTGAAGAGACAAAAAGTTGCTCTCGTCCATGATTACCTCGTCACTTTCGGGGGTGCCGAAAGAGTTCTTCTCGCTCTTCATGAAATCTGGCCCCACGCCCCTGTTTACCTAGCTATTTATAATCCCCAAACTTTAGGTCGCCACTGGCATAAATTCCAGCACTGGGATCTTCGCCCCTCCTGGTTCCAAAAACTTCCCTTCGCTAACCGTCTCATCTCCCCTTTCCGCTTTCTCCTTCCTTATATTTGGGAAAGTTTTGACCTTTCTTCTTATGACCTAGTTATTTCTTCTTCCGCTTGGGCCATGAGCAAAGCCGTTCTCACCCCCTCTACCAGCAAGCACGTTTGCTACTGTCACACTCCACCTCGTTTTCTCTACGGTTACCCCGGTGCCCGTCCCTGGCAACATCACAAATTGGTAAAATTATACGCTCACTTCATTAACCACCATCTTCGCATCTATGACTACCTCAGCAGTCAACGGGTAGATTATTTCATCGCCAACTCTCAAGAAGTTGCCCGGCGGATCCAAAAATTCTGGCGACGCCAGGCCCAGGTTATTTACCCCCCGATTGATATCCCTGCTGTATTACCTTCTTCCCCTAAGCGTAACTTTTATCTTTACGTTAGTCGACTGGTATCTTACAAACATCCCCTCTTGGCTGCTAAAGCTTGTCACCATCTCCGTCGTCATCTAACTATAGTTGGCCAGGGTCCACTTGAAAAGAAAGTAGCTCACTTTGCTACACAAAGTCCTTATATCCATTATTTAGGCCATATTTCTGATCAAAGACTTCATCATCTCTACCAACAAGCCAAGGCTCTCATTTTCCCAGCCGAGAGCGAGGATTTAGGTATGGTTCCTCTCGAAGCAGCCGCCTGGGGAACACCCACCATTGCTTACTATTCTGGTGGCGCTAAAGAAACTGTTCGACCACAAAATACTGGCCTCTTCTTTTCTAAACTTACCCAACCATCTCTCATTCATGCTATTCTAAAGTTTGAAAAAAATAATTGGTCAGCCAAAATTTGCTATCAATGGGCCCGCCGGTTTCGAAAAGAGAACTTCCAAAAAGCTATCCGTCGCTTTGTTGCCCAGCATCGGGCTTAGGAGTATGCTGCTCAGGGGATTTTTTAGCCGTTTTCTCCCCTTGCTGCCTTTTCAAAAGATCGGCTGGGTTGGTAGTAATTAACTTATATTCATCGGGCGAGGCTACCACTCGAATGGCCACATGATTATTACCAGCAAAGAAAATGCCCTCACCCACATTAGCGGCTAATAGATATTGCTTTTCTCCCTCAGATAGGTAAAATGTCTTCCCCACTAGGTCAATAGCCGCTGGGTGCTGTTTCAATAAAATTTGGATGGATGAATTTTTAATAATTGCCGGCCCTTCTCGAGTGCCCAAGAAATCATCTACATCTTGAGTAATCGTAGTCAAACCTAGGTAATACTTACGGGCCCGTTTGGCGATACCATGAAGGAAAAGAGCCGAGTCAGGGTATTGCATTAAATACCAGGCCTCATCAACAATAAGAATGCGCTTTTTTAGCTGGCCACGAATTTTATTCCAAACAAAATCAAGGATAATATGCATAGCAATCGGCCGTAATGCATCTTCTAGATCACGAATTCCAAAGGTAATAAATTTATTATTAAGATCAATAGTTGTTTGGCTATTGAAAATACCAGCAAAAGAACCGCGGATAAATCGTTCTAATCGCGCTGCTAAACCGGCCGCCTGAGGCTCTTCCATTCCAATCAACACCTTATAAAGATCTTCTATCAACGGCATTTCTTTCCCTTGCTGAGTTGTCGGATCGGGGGTGATACCCCTGTTATGGTAAGTTGTTACCAAGGCTCGATCTAAAATTGCTTCCTCCTGAGGTGTCATTTTCCCCATAATAATTTTAAAGAGAGCATGTAGGGAGAGGATCTTGCGCCCTAGTTCATTCGCCCCCTCTTCATCATCTTCTTTAACTAGAGCTAAGTCAAAAGGGTTAATTTTAGCTGGAGAGTTGGCATTAATATCAACATATTGGCCACCGACTGCTTGGGTCAACATTTGGTATTCATTCTCGGGATCAATAATTAGAATATCTGTGCCGAACATCAGCGAACGCAGCGCTTCCAATTTGCACAAAAATGACTTGCCAGCGCCAGCCTTAGCAAAAATTACCGAGTTGTAATTTTCCATAGAAAAACGGTCAAAGATAACCAAGGAACCATTATGCTGATTGATGCCATACATAATCCCGTGGTCATCGGATAATTCTGAAGAGACAAAAGGGAAAGTTGTTGCCAAGGAAGTGGTATCCATATTGCGGGTGACATTTAGCTTGTCTTGGCAAAGGGGCAATGTGGTAACAAAGCCCTCTTCCATTTGGAGAGTAGCCGGCTTAGGAATAATCATCAGCCCGCCCAAAGCCCCCTCCAAATCTTTGCTTGCTCGGCGTAATTCTTCCACGGAATCGGCCGAAAGGGTAATATAAAGCCCCATCTGAAAGAAGCGTTCCGATCCTCGGGCCAACTCCTGTTGTAAGGTAAGGGCATCCTCAAGTTTAGCTTGGACAGTAGGGTCCACCACTTTCCCCTGTTGGGTAGCTATCGAAATTTCGGCCTCCATTTCAGCAATTTTCCGTTTAAGATTGTCAAGTACTTCTCTCTCTTCAGACGGATAAATATACATAGCTACCTGAAGAGGTCTATCAAAATTAATAAGCGGGGCTAACCAACTGGGAGAAACATAACGAGGGTAACTAATGACATAAAAAGTGCGGTAAAAGCGATTGTTGATCCGGAGATAATTAAAATCTACCTCAATAGCTGCCGGAGCAATAATATCTTTAACCGTAGTTATTCCAAGATTAAAGTTACGGGCTAAAGGATTGGCCTGATGACCTGATGACGGGACAGCTTTTTTAGCATGGGGCAAGAATCGCTTCAAATTGATCATTTCTTACGTAGAGTAACCGGAGAAACAAAATCAGCCAGCCCAAAATTTTTAATTCCCGGCGCTTCTTCATTATATATCTGATAAAAAAGGTTTATCAGCTGACGAGTGCCCAGTTGGTGAATACGCAAACCAAGGCGGCCGAAGGAATGAATAAGCTGATCTCTCTTCGGCTCAAGGTTCGCTTTTGCCCGTTGAATTAAAGTTTCTCTAGGTAAAGGAAGGGCTGCTTTCTGAGACTGGTGGGTAAAAGAAAAAATACTCGCAAAACCTGCTTTAGCCGACTGGATACCTAGCTCAAAAACAGAAAATGGAATAACTACATAAAAAGCTTTTGTTAATACATCATTACGCTGAACAAGATCATCAACAAATTTTTTATAACTAATGATTAATTTTTTAATCTGGGGAGTTTTTTGGCGCTGCTCTTGCATTTGAAGAAGCTTAAGATAGCTGCCAATATTTTTCAAACTGGAACGAATTAAAATTTGAATCGGGAAATTCAAAGAATTAAGGAGAGAACCATAGGCATAAATCATGGCCTCTTGCTCCTTTTCAGAAAGAAGATCAAAATTCACAGCTGGCGTCTCTAGAATATAAACTGCTGAACCATCTTTAAGGATAACCATATCCTCAGCAATATCTGCAATTAGAAGATGATCTTGGGTGGTTCCCCGGATAGCTATTTGTTTAATGTCCGCCATAATTGCAAATCAATTTTTAATTGCCTTAGCCACAATTTTTAACGGGGCGATAATTTGACCGTTAACATTTATTTTCATTATATCAAACTGATAAGGCTCTTTTTCAGTAATAACCAAATAGTTACCTTTAGCCAGGGGAGTAGCAGTTTGGAACTGACCCAAACCATTGGTGCGCATTGCTCGAACTGGATTCCCTTCGGCATCCTGAATTTCCACAATTGCTCCCTCTACAGTATCACCTTCGCTGTCGACCACCAAACCACTAACAATATTTGGTTGTGTAGGAGTAGCCGGCAGTTTCTGATTAACAAATTGTGCTGGAGTTGTATCCTGACGTTTCTTAGTCTCCCAAAGTTGTGATAATTCCTGCCAATTCGGTTCGTTCGCCTTCACACCAGTTGAGGTAGTAGTTAGTGCCGCCCTTTGGGCCGGAGGCGGTGGCTTACGCTGGGGAAGAGAAGCTAAAAATTCCCGGGCTGCCTGGGCTTGTCCCCCAACGGCAACTTTTTGAAAAAAACGAGCCCGATGTGCCTGTTGAGCTAAGAGATCCAGATCAACTGCCGCCGGCATCTTTTTCCAAAGAAATATTGTAGGTGAATAAACACGCCGCAGAAAGATAAGAAACCAAACCTCAAGAGGGCGACCGTTGACAGGAGCAAAAGCTAAAGCTGCAGCGATAACCAGGGGTAAAAGCGTTAAGAAAAAGCGTAAAGAAACAGGGAGATGAGAAGTATAAAAAATACCGGCGATAATAACGCCAGCTGCCATTTTAGCGAATTGTTTGAGAGTCATATTACCCACAAGACGAAACTCATACGAAGAAATCTCTTGTGGTATTTGATGCTGTCCTAACATTTATTTCAGTTTAGCATAAAAGAGAGAGAACAACTAGGGAATTGGAGCTAGGAATTAGAAACTTAGTAATGCGTTATCCTGACTCCTTGACGTCACGTCGGGAAGTTCAGGATCTCTGACAAACAGGCTGCCTAAAGACGAAAGCTCTGATAAGAAAAAAGAAAAATTAGTATAATGAAGTAAATAGAACTAGAAACTAGGTTCGCCTCCGCCAGTTGGCGGAGTCGGAGGAGCTGATGCTGGCGACTCTAGTAACAATCTGCCATTCGCTGAAGACCCAACTCATGCACGCAAGGGTGAGGTATAAATTAGTCTTAGTTAGATAAGCCTTTTTTAAGCTGATTTTTATTGGGGAAGACTTAGCGTTGACTTGTTGATCCTCCTGGAGTAAACTAAGACTACCGTGGAAAAAGATAACATTCAAACTACACTTTCTTGGCCAGAAGAAAACATCTTTGAAATTAAGGTTACAGTACCATGGGGGCGTATTCAAGGTGAATACCAAAAGTTACTTGTCGCCTTTGCTAAACAACTGGAAAGTCATGGTTTTCGTAAAGGTAATGTTCCACCCAAATTGGCTGAAGAGAAAATTGGCAAGGAAAAGCTTTACCAACAATTAAGCAATCAATTATTACCTCTCATCTATAATGAAGCTATTGCTAAAGAGAACATTCAGGCCATTGGTCAACCAAAAATCGAATTAGTAAAAGCAAAAGAGGGTGAGAATTGGGAACTTAAGATTACCGGTTATCGCAAGCCCCAAGTCAACCTCGCCGGTTATAAGGAAAAAATCAAGACCTTAAATGCTCAAAGCAAAATTTGGACCCCTGAAAAAGGAAAATCACCAGAACAAACAGCTGCCGAACAACAAAAAGAAAAAGAGGATAAATTCCAAAAGATTATTGCCACCCTCTTAAATAATATCACCGTCAACATTCCTGAACCTATGATAGAAACTGAGGTAAAAAGAAAAATGGCCGGTCTTATCGCGGATCTCCAGAAAGCAGGAATGAGCTTGGGTGACTATGCCCAATCACAGGGTAAAAGTGTCGAACAAATTCAACAGGAATATCGACAGCAGGTCGAGGGGCTTATCAAGCTGGAACTAATTTTGGAAGCTATTGCTAATCAAGAGCACATTATTGTTAACCAGGAAGAGATTCAGCAGCTTACCAAAAACAATCCTCAGGTAAATACCTATATCCTAAGCCAACTGCTCCGTCAACAAAAAGTGCTTGAATACCTCAATAGCCTGTAGTAAAATCTATATATGGCACAGAAAAACAACTCAGGTCATCAGCAAGGGGGGCAAAATCAGGTTTCTTTTGAAACCTTAGCTAAACAGCAAATCTCAAGAGAACAACAGCGTTTGGAAATTCTTCGCCGGATAGCTTTCTTGCACCAAAAAGAAGCTGTTGAAAAAAAGCCCAGCTACAATCTTCTCTATAATGGTAGTGAACGGCAAACAAAAGAAGAAATAATTGCTTTACGTCAGGAAATAAAAAAGCTCGCCAAAAAGGTTGTCCATATCCAAGCTAATGTCGACCGTGCCGTTAACCAAAGGGCTAGTCGGCCAAGCCATTACGAGTTAAGCTTTTGGCAACATCTTCATCGCTGGGTGCGCCAGCTGGTAGAAAAAGCTGACAAGGTAGATATTTGGTTACAAGAATGGAATCAACGCCGGCGCAAAAAAGGTGATTTTTGGGGAATCGTTAGCAACAAGAAGCGTGGCGGCGCTCAGTTTCTTCTTTCATCTGAACATTATATGGCGCGATCAGCAGGCTAATTTGACTTTCACCCCGAGAGCATGTTTAATAAAACAAAAGTGAAAAAAACCAAAACAGAAAAGTTAGCCATTCTACGTCATTCCTGTGAGCATTTACTAATGCAAGCTATGTTGCGTCTCTGGCCGGGGAAAATTCTAATGGCACTAGGACCGGCAACCAAGAACGGTTTCTATGCTGACTTTGAAACCCTCGATAATTTAAAAATTACCCCCACTGACTTTCCCAAAATAGAGGCAGAAATGCACAAAATCGTTCAAGAAAAGTTACTGTTCAAAAAATATATTATTAATACAAAAAGAGCACGAAAATTATTCGCCAATAATCCCTATAAACAGGAGCTTATCGACGATATCGTGCACAAAAAAGAGCCTATTTCTATTTATTATACCGGCAGAGACTTTGTTGATCTTTGCCGAGGCCCCCATGTACAAAACACCGGTCAACTAAAGCACTTTAAGCTCTTAAGTGTAGCTGGAGCTTATTGGCGGGGGAGCGAAAAAAATAAAATGCTCACTAGAATTTACGGAACTTGTTTCCCGACTAAGAAGGAATTAGATACTTATCTCAAGCAACGCGCGGAAGCACAAAAACGTGATCATCGCCGTTTGGGAGAAGAGCTGGATCTCTTTATTATTGATGAGACAGTAGGACCTGGATTAATTTTATGGCAGCCAAAAGGGGCTATCCTTCGCAAAATCATTATGGATTTCGCTCTTGATACCTATCTAAAAAATGGTTACCAACTCGTTTTTACCCCCCACATTGCCCGGATTAAACTTTGGCAACAATCAGGCCATTGGGACTTTTACCGTGAGTCTATGTTTGCCCCATTCAAAGCCGAAAATCAACTTTATAGTCTAAAGCCGATGAATTGTCCCCTACACGTTAAAATTTATAATCACAAAATAAAAAGTTACCGCGACCTACCGTTGCGCTATACCGAAATGGGAACGGTTTACCGTTTCGAAAAAAGCGGCGTTCTCCATGGTTTAACTCGCGTGCGGGGCTTTACTCAAGATGACGCTCACATTATCTGTCGCCGTGATCAACTAGAAGAGGAAATTAGTCATGCTTTAGAGCTCACTTTTTATATTCTAAAAACGTTCGGCTTCAACAAATTCAAAGTAAAACTAAGTACTCGCGATCCCAAAGAAAAGGGAAAATTTATTGGCAATGATGAAGATTGGCAACTAGCAGAAAAACTACTTCTCCAGTCGCTGAAGAAGAATAAAATTCCTTCTTTAGAGGAAGATCGCGGCGGGGCAGCTTTCTATGGACCCAAAATAGATGTAACAATCAACGACGCCATCGGGCGTGAATGGCAATTATCAACTATCCAATTAGATTTTAACCTGCCATCTCGTTTCCAAATGCGCTACATTGACCAAAAGGGGCAGGCTCGCCAACCTTTCATGATTCACCGAGCTTTGCTGGGTTCTCTAGAACGCTTTATCGGCATCTTAATCGAACACTATGCCGGTGCTTTTCCACCTTGGCTCGCACCAGTTCAGGTGGTTATTTTGCCCATAACTGAAAAGGAAATAGGACCAGCTAAAAAGATAGCCGATCAATTATCGCAAGCCAATTTACGTTACGAATTAAGCAGTAGTAATCAAACTTTGAGCTATCGCCTTCGTCAGGCAGAATTGCAAAAAATTCCCTATCTACTTATCGTTGGCCAGCGGGAAGTTAAGGAAAACAAGATGGTACTACGCCGGCGGGGCAACAAGGAACAGCGAACCCTTACCATAAAGGATTTCTTGGCTATCGTTAATAAAGAAATTGCCAAAAAAAAGCTTCTGTGATATAGTAAGGAGTAGTTGCCTGTGAGAAAGCAAGAAAAGACTATTTTTTATCGAATAAATTGGCAAATACGGGCATCGCCCATTCGCGTTATTGACAGTCAGGGCAAACAATTGGGTATCTTAGCTTTAGACAAAGCACGGATTTTAGCTCAAGAGAAAGGTCTTGATTTGGTTGAGATAGCGCCTAGAGCCAAGCCACCGGTGGCAAAATTAATTAATTATGCTAAATTTAAGTATCAACAGCAAAAAAAGCGACGGCAAGAACACAAAAAACAGAAAAGGGGAGAAGTAAAAGAATTTCGCTTTTCCCCATTTGTTGAAGAAGCCGATGTTACCAGGAAATTGAAAAGAGCTAAGAAATTCAGTTTGGCAGGAAGAAGGTTAAAAATTACCGTCCGTTTCCGGGGACGGCAAATTACCAAGCAGAATTTTGGTTATGATTTAATTAATAAAATTGCTAAAATTCTAGAGGAAAATTATCAACTAGAGGAGAAACCAAAAATTATAGGAAAAAGACTTATTGCTTTTTTTAAACCTATAAAGCATGAAAACGAAACAAAAAATTAGAAAAGCCCTTTCAAAACGTTTTAGAATAACGCCGAAAGGGAAAATTTTGCGTCTCCATAGCGGCGGTCGTCACCTTCGCCGGCGAAAAAGCCGGAAACAAAAACGCCGCCTCAAGAAACCAATAGAGGTAAAAGGCCGTTTGGCTATCAAACTTAGGAAATTGTTAGGAGGTAAAAAATGAGAGTGAAAACGGGGTATTCACGACGCCGTCACCATAAAAAAATTCTTCAGCAAACAAAGGGGTACAGAATGACCCACCATCGTCTTCTCAAGGTTGCCCACGAGGCTCTTCTCCACGCAGGCCAATACGCATTCGCGGGTCGCAAAAAACGAAAGCGAGACTTGCACCGATTATGGATTACCCGCTTAAACGCTGCTCTTCGTCAGGAAAATCTCATCTATTCCCATTTTATTCATCTCTTAAAAAAGAGAGGGGTTACGCTGAACCGCAAAATGTTGGCCGAATTGGCTACGCGTGAACCGTTAAAATTTAAAGCTTTACTCTCTGCGATATTACCACCGTCATCCCAAAATCCTAAGGCTGAGAAGTAGCAGAAGCAGTTGCTGTGGGTATTGGCGTAGGTATTGGCGAAGGGACAAAATTCCACGGTTTATTTACTCCAATATGAATTATCTTCTCCGCTTTTTGCTGTTTTTCATCTTCTGCCTCGGCTTTAAGCACATAAACACCATCGCTCAAAGTAACCGGCTTTTCATAAGGTAAACCTACAAAATGGGCAATTTCCAGATTGTTAGCCAAAACCCTTACTTCTTTTATTTTCTCCAAGCTATTGACCCGCAATTTAAGCAAGAAACTATTGCCCACTGTCTCTTCGTCTTTGGGACTCTGAAATTGGAGAGCCAATGGATTACCTTGACAATAGCTATGCGGGGGATGATAACGAGGATCCGATTGGGTTGCTAACCAGTTTAAAATACCTTCTTGCCAGCGATTTTTACCATCCTTAGAGACAGGATCTTCTTCTTTAAAAATAAAGAACTCTTTCTCGTCATAATCGCCCGCAGCAATTTGGCCCGGTGTGGCCAACTTATGCTCCTCCCGGCAAAGTTTTAACTTCACATGAATAGGGTCTTTACCCACTGGTTCGGTTCCTTTGATAAAGTACTCCTGACGCGAAGGGAAACCATCATGAGCCGGATAGCCAGAAACAATATCCACTCCCATTTGATGGACATCATCAGGCTTCACAACAGGCTGGTAACCATATCTTTTTAGGGCTGCTAACATAACCCGCCGCCAAATTGGTGTTGCCCCAGAGATACCTGACGCTACCCTCTTCATCGGACTATTATCATTATTGCCAACCCATACTGCCACCAAAATATTGCCCGTCCAACCAATAGCCCAATTATCGCGCTTATCATTGGTTGTTCCAGTTTTTACTGCTACTTGCTTACCAGGGATACAAAGACCACTATGAGGACCAAAACTAATTAGTCGTGCCTTATCATCAGACAAAATATTGCTAATGATAAAAGCCACTCCTGGTGAAAACACCGTTTTTCCTGATGTTGGTTGAAATTGGAAAAGAATCTTACCAGTTTGATCTTTTACCTGCAAAATCCCTACAGGACTCTCCACTCGCCCTTGATTTGCGAAAGCAGTATAAGCACTGGCTAAATCAATCATCCTTATTTCACCGCCGCCTAGAGTTACCGCTAAGCCAAACCGACGCAAGTTGTTGGGCGTGGGCGCTAAGGTATGGAGTCCCATTTGATCAGCCTTAGTCAACATGTTCTTCAAACCAACCATAGCTAACATTTTTACTGCTGGAACATTAATAGAATTACCTAAAGCATAACGTAATTGAAGAGGACCGTGATATTTGCCATCATAGTTAACAGGAACATAATCTGGCTGATTGGACGACGAAGACGGAAAAACAGTTTTGACATCCATAAGCAGAGTAGCCGCTGTATACCCTTTTTCCAGAGCCAGGCCATAAGTCACCGGTTTTATAGCCGAGCCGGGTTGTCTCAATGCCTGAGTAACAACATTAAATTTCCCGTCAATATCTTTAGCAAAATAACTCTTAGACCCTACCATCGCCAGAACATCCCCCCGCCGAGGATTCAAGACCAAAACTCCGGCATTAGTAATGTGGAGATTTTTTACTTTCGCTAATTCTTCTTTCACGATTTTTTCTGCTTGTTCCTGCAAAGTTTCATCCAAGCTTGTTTCTACTTCTAGACCACCCTGCTCGACTAAAGATGCCCCATACAGTTGCTCTAATTGCTGCTTTATCCAAAAAACAAAATGGGGGGCTTTGATAGAAACACTGGAAGGGGCAAAATGCATCTTTGGCAATTCTTCCCGGGCTGCTTTTTCAGTTTCCCTATCAATATACCCATCCTCCCGCATCCGCCGTAAAACCGCTTCTGTTCGCTTAATATAGGCTTGCGGATGCACACCATAAGGGGAGTAATATGATGGCCGCTGTGGTAAACCGGCCAGAAAAGCTGCCTCTGGCAAGTTCAGGTCACTAACTTTTTTATGGAAATATTCCTCAGCCGCCGCTCCCACTCCCCAAGCGTTTCCCCCATATGGAGCTTCGTTTAAATACATCAAAAGAATTTGATCCTTGGAATATTTTTTCTCTGTTTGAAGGGCCAAAATGAACTCTTTTAATTTTCTAGTTAAAGTACGCTGTGGGTTTAAAAGAACTACTTTTACTAGCTGCTGTGTCAATGTGGAGCCTCCCTCTAGGCGATGACGAAACGCAATATTATAAACAGCGCGAAGGATGCCTCGCCAGCTGAAACCGGGATGAGAATAAAAGTTTTTATCCTCGATGGAAATCGTCGCCCACTTTAAATAATCTGGCACCTCTTCCCAATTCACCGGTGTTCGTTTAGCCTGATGATAAACATCAAAAAGTAATTGGTGGTTGCGATCATATATGCGAGTGGCAAAACCTTTGCGCCGCACCAAACGGTTTGGCGACGGCAAATCCCGAGCCGTCCAGGCAAAGGCTATCACCATACTAACAATTCCCACTAACAACAAAATAAAAGTAGCTAAAGAAAGGTAAAAAGCCCAGCGCCCCCAATTACCCCTTGACCGATATTGAGAAGGATATCGTCCACCACTCCGACGAAACAAAAACATAAATTATTATAAACTAATAGACGTCGAAAGACTAGAATTAGTCTTACCTAATCAAAAAGCGGATTAAAAGAGAATCTTTATCTAACTAAGACTAATTTATATTTCGCCCATGCGTGCATGAGCAGAATGACAAATACATGGCGCATCCACAATAGAAAGAAGAGTCAGATGAGCTGACGCTGGTGACTCTAGCAACAATCTGCCATTCACCGAAGACTCAGTTCTTGCCTGCAAGGGCGGATGGCAAAGAAACATATACCTGAGACCCTAAATAAGGCTTGTTATTAATTTCAGTCCGATTTTTCAATTAAGTGGGACTGAAATTGCGTTATAACAGCTACGAATTTGCATAACAAACTTTTCTAGGTCACTAAAAATAACTGAAAGATCACTCTGGCGAGCTCCTTGCAACCAGGGCAGCAATAAGTTATTTTAAGATAATGGAAAATTGGTCGCCAAAAGAAAAAAAGATTTTGCAAAAATACTTTACAAACACGCAGGCAAATGTTTTTGGTCTGGTTAACCTTCCCGAGGTAATTAAAGGAACTCTCTTTTCTCGTTACTCCCGATCGGGTAAAAATTTGCGTCGCTTATTTTTAGACGAATTCTGGCAGCAAGACCAACTACGGCAAATACTTCCCCAAAGGAACAATTATGAAAATCTCAACATCAGTCGGGCCGAAAACTTCTACGAACGGGTTCTAATTGGTTACGGTGATGATTCAGTTGCCGAATTGGGTGGAGCCCATATAGCCCTAGAAAATATTAGTGTTTTAGCTACCAAATCTTTCGAGGAGCATCGCCTTGGCCTTTCGTTTTTAGAGAAATCAACCCGCTATGTTTATTTCGACCAACGGGATAAAAATGGCCACTATCGTTATTATCGGCCGCCGAAAATCATTAGGTCGCCCTTTGCTCACCTTTATCAGCAAACCGCTGATAATCTTTTTGACACTTATAGCCATTTAGTCCATGAGCTTCAACCAGCTCTTCGACGTCTTTTTCCTGGCGACGAGAATGATCCTGCTTATCGTTTTTCCATTAGAGCTAAAGCCTGTGATTTAGCGCGCCCCCTTTTGCCTCTAGCTACTCTCACCAATATGGGCATTTACGGGAATGGTCGTGCTTTTGAATATCTCATCACCACTCTTTTAGCCTCACCGCTTGGCGAAGTTCGTTTATTTACTCAAGCAATAAATAAAGAATTACGGAAAATTATCCCCGCTTTTGTCAAACGGGCTACAAATGAAAAAGGCCAACAATATCGCCAATATTTGCAAAAACGGCAACAACGACTGACGCGCTGGCAGCACCAATGGCAAACCAAATCACCTACAGGCAAGGTAGCTGTTCAGTTGGTCAATTTTGACCATCAAGCCGAGGAAAAAGTGCTTCGGGCTATAGCTTATCCCTGGTCTAATCTTCCAATGCATCAGCTTAAAAGGAAAATTAGCCAAATGAAGCCAGCTGATCGTCAACGTCTTTTCCACGATTATCTGGCCGACCGCCAAAATCGCTTCCATAAGCCAGGCCGAGCCCTTGAAGAAGCTTATTTCGCTTTCGAAATCAGCGCTGACTGGGGGGTATATAAAGATCTAATGCGCCACCGAATCCTTAGCCGCTATCACCAAATTTTCAGTAACCAATATGGCTATCGCATCCCTCCTTATCTCCGCCCAGCTGGTTTACTTGCTCCTTACCGTCGAGCAATGGATCAGGCCCAAGAAGTTCAGGTTAAAATTGCTAAAGAAATGCCTGTAGTCAGCCAATATCTCGTTACTCACGGTGCTATAAATCATTTCTATATCCGCCTCAATCTCCGCGAGGCGGTGCACTTAGTGGAGCTTCGCAGTCAACGCCAGGGGCATCCTTGGTATCGTCAGGTTGCCCAAGAAATTGGCCGGCAAATTACCGCTAAATTGCCTCTTTTGGGAAAATATATTTTCCCTTTCTTGGATAACCATGATTATAATTTGGAACGATTGGCCGCTTTCCGCAAAGTAATGAAAAAAGCAAGAAATAAAAATATTGTTCCCTTTCCAGAAAATTAAAAACGAAGTAAAATAAAGGATGAAATTTACGAAATTTAATTTCATCCCCTGGCTAATTATTTTTTTGGGATCTTTTAACCTCTGGACAACTTTTTTTCCCACCCAACATTCCCCCTTAAGTCACTTTTTCGACATCCTTTGGCCATTTTCTAGCACCAATAGTCGGGCTTTCCTAGCTATCGCCGGGCTTTCACTTTTTTACCTAGGTATTGGTTTAGTGCAACGCCGTAAGACGGCCTGGCTTTTGGTAGAGATTTTCCTCACCGCCAGTGCCGTGATCCAATTTCGGCATTATAACTCTCTTGAGGGAGCACTTGCTAACCTATCATTGGCCATTTTTCTCTTTTTCCAGCGCCAGCAATTCTATGGATCTATCCTTTCTCTCAGTTGGTGGCGAGCACTTACTTTTCTAACCGCGATTAGTTTCCTTCTTTTTCTATATCTGAGCCTCATTTTTTGGCTAGCTAGTCACTATTTTACCACCCCTTATTCTTGGCTTACAATTACTAAAATTGTTATCGCTTCTTTTTGGCACCTCCATTGGCAAGGACCTAACTTAGGTATTCCACGCCTGAACTGGTTCTTTGCCACTCTTCCCTGTCTTTTGGGTGTTTTTACACTTTATAGCTTGACTCTTCTTTTCCATATCTCTAGTCAGCAGCAACAACGACAATATTTAGCTTGGGATAAAGCACGAAAAAAACTCTATCGCTACGGCCACACCAGCGCTGATTTTTTCAAGCTTTGGCCAGCTAATCTTCGGTTCTTCTTTTGGAAACATTCTTTCATCGCCTATTGGATAAAGGGCAGCAACTACCTAGTGGTCGGCAACCCGGTGGGGCCTAAAACGGAGAGGTTAAAAATCACCCAAGCATTTCTCCATTTTAGCGGCCGACAAAACGCCAACCCTCTTTTTGTAGGTATTGATGAAGAGAGCCAACGCCTCCTAGAAAAAATCAATCTTAGCAGTATTTATATTAGTGACGAAGCATTTATTGACCTCCGGCGCCATCCCGATGACATTAAAGACCTTCGTAATGTAAAAACTAAGCTCGAGAAACGATGGGGATACCACTTTACTATCTGGCGACCACCGTTAACAACAAAACAGCTAAAACAACTACGCAAGGTTTCGCAATCATGGCTTAGAAGCTTAAACCGTAGGGACGGAGAAGCCATATTCGGATCCGGCTGGCTAACAAATATGGTTCGCGCCAGTTGGGTACCGGTAGTCTTGAATCCTAGCAATCAATCGGTGGCGTTTCTCACCCTCTACCGTTCATTCCGGCACAAAACTATGGTGGTAGACCTAATGCGTTATCGCTATCCAGCAAAAAATGGCATTATGGAATACCTCGTCAGTAAAACTTGGGAACAGCTAGGTAACCAAGGTTGGCAATGGCTCGATTTAGGAGCGGCACCCCGCCAAGGCGCTCGGCTAAAAAAGCCGCCACTTGCTCTCCCTATCCCTAAGGAAGTGCCTAATTTCCAAGCTTGGCGGGAGGCAATTAAACATCTTCCACGGACAACTCTAGCATTGCCCCAAGCAATCCGCTACCAAGGAGCCAACTTTCTTTACTTCAGTTTCCTGGGAGTTTTGGCTACCAGCTATCGTGGCTTGCGGCATTTTAAAGACAAATTCCAACCCCGTTGGGAACCACGTTACCTTGCCTATCTCGATCTCCCAAGTCTCCTTTACACCCTTTGGATTTGGCGCTGGCAAAAACCAAAGCCCTTAGGACGGGAGATTACCAACCCAAAATACTATCGAATTCTTCTCCGCCACAATCTAACCAGCTAGTTCGTAACTGTTAAGCCTCAAATAAATGTTTCACTTTTAACCTAGCGAGACGCAGGAACTCTAAAAGCTAAGAAACGCTAAATAAAGAGAAGGAAGACTAGAATTTGCCTTTCCCCGTCATCCCGCCCTTTCTTATGAAAGAGCGGGGTCTTCAGTGAGTGTCTAATTGACATTGATGGTTCACTACCCACTGAAGATCCTGAAACCCCAGGCCCCGACGTGACGTCGGGACGGAGCGGGTAAATTCAGGATGACGGGGTGTTGATAACTATTGACAGAGGGTGTGAATGTTTATCTGATACTCAACACCTAGCAATTGTTTTTAACAACACAAAAATTCTCGCCAATTTCGTGCTATTATAAAGAAAAGGGTGATGGAAAAAGTAAAGCAAGTGCTACGGCATCGTGGTTACAAAAAAATCACCATTACTGCTAATGCTAGCCAGGCTCTTGCCCACCTACAAAGTTCGCATGATGCCCTCTTCGTTTTTCAAAAGAAAAAGTTTTTAGGAGTGGTAAATCTTTATTACTCTTTTCTTCGCCATCACCCTCAACCTCAAGAGAAAATTGAGCGCCTGCTTTACCATCCACCTTGTTTGGCGCCCCATAATTCACTCATTAGGGCAGCTAAATTAATGGCCGAGGCCCGGCTCTATTGGTTACCGGTTGTTGAAAATGGAAAATTCTTAGGAGTAATCAGTGCCACTGATATTCTCCGTCGACTAGCATACTCCGCCGCCGCCAGTCGGCCCCTGGCAGCAATAAAACTCTCGCCAGCTATCTATTTAGATGAAAAAGCCACCCTAGCTCAAGCCCGACAGCTAATGCTTAAACATAGAGCTAGCCGCCTTATTGTTCTCCAACATAGAAAACCAGTCGGCATCCTCAGTAGCTACGACCTCCGCCAAAAGCAATTAACACCAAGTTGGTCACGGCTCCGTTTAGGCAATCACATCAATAAAGAAAATATGCCAGTTAAGCTGTTTTACCACCACGGGCTAGTTACTACTAACGACCAAACTACCATCCGGCAGGCTTTGCGTCAATTATTAGCTAGTAAAACGAAAAGTTTAGTTATTCTTCAAGGGGAAAATATTATAGGCTTAGTAAGTTACCGTAATTTACTCAAATATTTTACCCAACCCAATTTTTACCCCTTTTGGAATATTAGTTTTCGCCTGAGGCTTCCCTTAGAGGAAAAGATTTTCCTAGGCAATTATTTTCAACGCCTTTTTCAACGAAAGCCTATCCTTAGGGAAAAAATCCAGCGTCTAGATTTAATCTTCAGCCGCCAAACACAACGCCCTAACACCAAAACATATCAAGTAACTACCCGCGTTTGGGCTACTGGGCAAAGAGCGTTTACTCTGGTTATCAAGGGAGGACATTTTCGCCACCTCCTCAGCAAAGTCAGCCGACAAATAAGAAGACAGCTGAAATAGCCAAAATAAGCACCCTCGCCTAATTCGGGGCTAGCTCTCCACCACATTGGCAACACCCAAAATTATTATGGGGCTAAGTCCACCAGCTGATGGATTGGAACTAGAGATTAAGTGTTAAGTCTCAAATGAACGTTTACACTTTTAGCCTAGCGAAACATAAAAACTTTAAAGGTTAAGAAACACTAAATAAGAGAAAAACTTAGGATTCAAGCCCGTTCTGTTTGTCCTTTCTCTTGTCATTCTAAAAACCTCCGACGTTACGTCGGAGGGGGTTCAGAATCTTCAGCTGGGTGTCCGATTTACATTATTAGCAGTCAACTCTCTGGGGATCCTTAAGCCGATTTTTGATTGGGTAAGACTCGGGATTTTATTTTGCCGCTCATTTGTGTATAATTGAGACTAGCCAGGGGTGGCAGAGTGGTCAATTGCAACGGTCTGTAAAACCGTCGGGTTTATCCCTGCGAAGGTTCGAATCCTTCCCCCTGGACCGAGGTTATTTTTTAAAAAGGCATTATATGGCTAAAAAAAGCAATCGCATTATGGTTGGCTTAGTCTGCACAGTTTGCGGGTCCTTTAATTACATTAGCGAGCGCAATAAAGTTAATACTAACGAGAAATTAACTGTAAAAAAATATTGCCCCCACTGCCGCCGCCGGACAATCCATAAAGAAACACAAAAATTTAAATAAAGGATGATCACCAACATTCTTAATTTTCTTATCTCCTTCATTACCACCATAATCAGCCATTTTGGTTACTGGGGTATTATCTTGGCAATGGCAACCGAATCCGCTTCCATCCCCCTCCCTTCGGAAGTTATTATGCCCTTTGCCGGATTTCTAGTCAGCCAGCAAAAACTTCTCTTCTGGCCTACCGTTTTTGCCGGAACATTTGGTTGCCTTTTGGGTTCTCTTGCCAGCTGGTTTTTAGGTTGGCAATTAGGCGAGGATTTGCTTCGTCTCGCTATCCGCCGCTATGGCCGCTTTCTTCTAATTTTCGAGTATGAGCTTGACGGGGCTATCAAAACTTTTCGTCGTTACGGAAATCAAGTGGTCTTTTTTTCTCGCCTTCTGCCTGTAGCCCGCACCTTTATCTCTCTCCCTGCCGGCATCGCCGAAATGCCCCTTTTAAAATTTAGTCTCTACACCTTTGGAGGTTCGTTGCTCTGGACACTGCTGCTTACCTGGTTAGGGGTCCGCCTTGGCGAAAACTGGGCACAATTAGGTATCTGGTTTCATCGTCTTGACGCAATTATTAGCATTGCCTTAATAGCTCTCATTGTTTGGTACCCTTGGCATAAAATTCGTAAACAAAAGCGCTACCAAAGAGAAAAAGCATCCATGACCAGACAAGTTTAGTTCAAGGTTACTTTCTCTTGCCAATCTTGTAAAAATTTTTGCCAACGGGATGCGTATTCACCCGATGGAATATTCACGGCTTGTTGGGCTGCTTGGTGTACCTTAGTCGCCAACTCCAAGTCGAGCCAAGAAGCTAATTTCAGCTGGGGGTAGCCGTGCTGTTGAGTGCCCAAAACCTCGCCCGGCCCTCTCAATTTCAAATCCGCTTCTGCTAGCGCCAAACCATTATGGAGTTTAGTAAGTAACCGTAAGCGCCTTTGACTTTTAACACTACTAGTCTCCGAGAAAAGCAAACAGTAACTTTTGCGATTATTCCTCCCTACTCGACCACGTAACTGATATAGTTGCGCTAAACCAAATCTTTCCGCATTTTCAATAAGCATAATGCCAGCCCGAGGCAAATCTATACCCACCTCAACTACCGGTGTGGTAATTAAAATATCAATTGCGCCTTTTTGCATTTTTTCTAAAATGGCCGCCTTTTCTTGGCTTTTCAAACGGCCATGCAAAAGGGCAAGGCGAAAACCAGCAAAAATTTTGCGTAAACGGTCAAATTCTTTAGTAGCCGCCCGCACCGATTGCATCGTTTCCGAAATTTCAATAAATGGGCAAACAACAAAAGCTTGTTCCTTCTTAACCCTAATTTCTTTAGCCACCCAACGATAGGCAGCGGCCCGCTTTCGTGGTGGGACTACAAAAGTTGCTACCGGTTGACGTCCCGGCAATAGATCAGTTAAACGGGAAACATCTAAGTTTCCCCGGAACACTAAATTCACCGTCCGGGGAATAGGCGTGGCGGTCATCGTTAAAATATGGGGATAGGTCCCATCCTGGTTTCTCGCTACTAATTGGGCCCGCTGGCTGACCCCAAAACGGTGTTGCTCGTCGATAATGACTAAACCCAAATCACCTATTTCCCGGCGGTGATGGAAGAGGGCGTGGGTGCCAATTAAAAAAGGTGCCCGAATATTCTCCCGATATTGGGAAGTCCATATTCCAATAGGGGAGTGCCACTGGGTAAAAAGAGGTTGAAGACGCTGATAATGCTGCCTGGCTAAAATTTCCGTCGGAGCCATTAAAACCACCCGATAGCCAGCCTTGCTTATCTGATAACCAGCAAGGGCGGCAACAATAGTTTTACCAGTGCCAACATCACCCTCCAAAAGCCGATTCATTGGGTAGGGCCGTTGCAAATCTTGGGCAATTTCTCGAAGCGCTCCTTTTTGGCTAGCGGTCAATCGAAATGGCAAATCTCTCTCCGCCTCTTGTGCTAATGTCCAATTCCATTTTATCGACGGGGCCGGTTTATTCCGCTCTTGCTTCTGACGATACAAAAGAGGGAGTTGTAAAAGAAAAAGCTCTTCAAAAGCTAAGCTATACCGTGCCCGCTGCGCTGCCTCTAGAGAACCAGGGGCGTGGATTTGGCGCAAAGCTTGCCAGCGAGGCAATAATCGGTAATGCTGACGCCAATCCGGAGGGAAATAATCAGGGAATAGATGATCGGAAAGGTGGGGGAGAAGAGAGGCAATAACTTTCCGCAAGTAGTTCGAGGTAATGCCATCCGTCTCTGGATAAATAGCTAAGAGCCGCCCTGTCTGCTGCCCGCTTTTTCCCTTTTCCAACAAAGGATTTATAATTTGCCAGCGGCCGAGAGGTGATTTTTTTACCAAACCGGCCACAATTAGTTCCATCCCCTCTTTCAGTCCTTGAAGGCGGAAAGGTTGATTAAACCAAAGCAATTCTAAAAATGCTCCCCGTTCTTCAATGGTAATTTGCTGCATTGTCTTACCCCGTTTAGTTAGCCGATTTTCCAATTTTGCAATCTTACCTTTTACGGTTACCGTCTCTCCAAAGTGAAGCCGACGAATTTGTTTCAGGCGGCGAAAATCTTGATAATAACTAGGGAAATGATAAATTAAATCTTTAATCGTTTTGATATTTAAACGGGCTAGCCGGGCAGCAGATTTAGGTCCCACTCCTTTAAGGTAACGAATGGGCGTCTCCGGCGCCAATTTTGCCATTCTCAACGCAAAAGATAAACTAAAGGCCAAAAGCTCCCCAAAACCAAAGCCAGAGAGGCAATAATAATGACAATTTTCATTATCTTCTTTTGTTTCATAACTTATCTTATCACAAATGGCCGTAGCCGGCGAATTCCTATTTTCTCCAACGGTCCATGCACCTTCATTAACAACGGCTGGCCTGTTTTTAATTTTTCCGGCCAGATTTGCTGCCAAAGGGGAAGATTTGCAGCAATAATTTTAATAACGCCCAAATGAGGGCCGGTAATTTCAGTTCTATTGCTAGAGTGGGCATAAATTACTTCCTTTTTATCTTTTCCCACAATTACCAAAACATGGTCTATCTTTTTCTCGCCTTCAATTTGGGCAGGGATTATATCACCCTCGCAAATTTTATTCAGGAGAGGCTCCACGAAAATGGAATTTTTCTTATTAGTTAATGCCCAGGCATTAAGGCGCCGACGCGGATTATGGCTTAATCCAGGGGCCCATTGAAGGCCTTGCCAAAAGCCAGGCCGTAAAAAGTTTAAAATTTGAAAAGCAAAACCTGAGCAGTCCAAACCAATTCTTTTTTGCTCCATGAAGCGGCGAATTTCCCAAGCCGACATCTTTTGCCAATTTAATCCGGCTTGGCGCAATTTAACTACCGTTGCCCGGCGAATCTCGGATGGTGAACCTTTACCGCCAAACGGCCCTTGGATACGCCGCCCCAACTTTAGAAAACGGTTGCGCCAATAAGGAATTCTCACCGCTTTTTCTCCAAAAGGGAGAGCAAAAAAAGAGTTTAAAAATCGCCGCAGATTTTCTCTCATCTCTCTTAGAATAACACATACCAAAAAATACCCAAATTCCAAATCTCAAACTCCAAACAAAACTCAAAGTCCAAAATCCTAAATTCTAAACAATGACCAAAATCCAAATGACCAAATACTTAAACAGGATGGTTTTTAGGCTTCTGTGTTTTGGTCATTTGGTATTTGGTATTTAATATTGCCTGCCTGCGCAGGCAGGGAACTTTGTGCTTCTTTAACTTAGTTCCTCCAACCTAGCTCCATTTTTAACTTTTCACTTTCTTCGCCCTTAGTCCTTAGCCCTTAGCCCCTTTCAACCTAGTTCCTAGTTCCATTTATTAACTTTCTAGCTCTTAAGTCATAATCAGCCATAAGAAGATAAAATTTGCATTCTTTAGAGAAAATAAGTAGAATACAACCACTATGGCAGCATTACCAAAACGCAAACCATCAAGCCATCGTCAAGGGCGACGCCGGCGAACACAAAAAATTAGCCTCCCAAAATTAGTAACTTGTCCCAAGTGCGGTCACAAAAAATTACCCCATTTACCTTGTCCACATTGCGGTTGGCATGAACAAAAAACTAAGCGACCCGCGTCACCAGCGACGGCGTAAAATCATCAAAACTCTCTTTGCGGGCTCTTTTGACCATCTAGCCGGAAGAAAAACTAACCCTGATGACGAAGAAGCAAAATCTATCAGTAAACAACAAAAGTTCATCGATAGACACATTGTCCAAGCAGCTTCTCGTTGGCCCTTGGAAAGAATTAATAGAATTGATTTAGCTATCCTTCGATTAGCTATTTGGGAGCTCTGTTTCCAGAAGAAGGAACCACCAAAGGTCATTATTGACGAAGCGGTAGAGTTGGCTAAAGAATTTGGGGGTGAGAATTCACCCAGTTTTGTTAACGGTGTTTTGGGAACTATCTATGAACAATGCCAAAATAAATAATTCCAATTTGGAAAAACAATTAGGTTTTAGTTTTTATAACCCAAGCATTCTTCGGACTGCTTTCACCCATCGTTCCTGGCTTAATGAGCATCATCAAATCAAAGCCGTTTCCAACGAACGATTAGAATTCCTCGGTGATGCTGTCCTGGAACTTTGGAGTAGCGACCGCCTTTTCAACCTCTTTCCGAATTACCCAGAAGGGCAGCTTACCAATATCCGCTCAGCTTTGGTGCGTGGTCAAAGCCTGGCGGCGGCGGCAAAAAAGCTTAAGCTTGGCACTTATTTACGCCTTAGCCGTGGAGAAGAAAAAACTGGCGGGAGAGAAAATACTTCCCTTCTGGAAAATACTTTTGAGGCTTTGCTAGGGGCTATCTATTCCGATCACGGCATTGTTTTTGCTTTCCGTTTCCTTGATCATCATCTCCTTCCAAAATTAAAAGAGCTTGGCCGTCAAGGCAATATCAAAGATGCCAAAACCCTCTTCCAGGAAATCGCTCAAGAAAAGATGAAAATTACCCCCACTTATCAAGTTCTGAATAGCCAAGGACCGGAGCATCAAAAACTTTTTATCAGCGGAGTTTTTTTAAACGAGAGGTTAATTGCCAAGGGCCAAGGTCACTCTAAGCGCCAAGCAGAAGAAACAGCCGCTAAAAAAGCATTGACTATCTTTAGGAAACAAAGTAAAATCAAAATAAAGAAAAATGCTAAAAATTAAGCTCTTTCAACGAGGGAAAAAACACCAACGGACTTACCGTATCGTTGTTGCCGAAGCACGTTCTAAGCGGGACGGAAAATTTGTTGCCGATCTTGGTTCCTACGATCCAAAAACGAAAGCATTGAAAATCAACCAGGAACAACTAGAGAAATGGCAACGGCAAGGGGCTCAATTAAGCGATGGAGTGCGCAAATTATTACTATGAAAGATTTAATCAGCTTCCTCCTAGACTTTATGTTTGGCGATAAAGGTAAAAGGATTAATGTCCATATAAAAGATCAAGATGAAGAGCAACTAATCACTTTGGCTGCTCCTGAAGATATTCTTGGCCAGCTTATCGGGCGCAACGGCCAAACAGTCCGGGCCTTGAAAATCCTCCTTTCTCTCCAGAACCGAGGCCAGCGGAATTTTCGCTTAGAAATCCAAAAGCTACCCTTATCCGCATCAGAGTAAAAAATCAAAAAGGATTTTGCCTTCTTACTTCTTGTTTATGTAATGTTTGTTCTAAAGCTTGCACTTTTTCAAAAAGCGTTTGAGAATGATCAGCAAATGTTCCCAATGATTGGACTGTTTTCATTTCCAAAGGCGAAAGCACAAAAGCCCTAGTCGTCAACCTACCATTTTTGGGGAGATGCAGCTCGCCCGCAAAATACATCAACAATCTGAGTTGAACATTTACCAAAGAAGGCACAGTATCACCTTGCCGGTGAACCGCCAGACGAGAAATACTTATCAGGGGCAACCCTTCCTCCAGAGAACGCAAAAATGCTCCTAATTCCTCTTCAGGACCAATCGTATCGAGTTCCACCATTACCGTCTCAGTACCAGATCTTTTATGCTGTTTCCGTTGCCCCGCTGCCGACGCCACTTTAACTGCCCCTAAATCGAAGCTTAACTTCTTTACCATAAAATGGTGGCGCTGGGCCGGTTCCTCCAACGCAAACAATATTAACTGCAAATCACTTTTTTCCGGAAAAGCCTTTTCTGTCAATTGCGCTCGCTGTTTCACTTTTTCCCAATCCCAATTCGTCAAGATGACTTTTTCTTGCTTTTCCCGTAATAATTCCTGACGCAATTGCCACCAAAGACGCCCCCGCCGGTAAACATGCAACCACCCTTGCCACAAGAATCCTCCGCCAATAAAAACCGTTAGCCAAAAAAGGGCAAGGGAGAAAATCGCCTGCCGGGCAACTTTATTTTGCCAAAGCTGTTGGTCTAGAATCAACCATCCCAGACGCATTTCTATAAATGAATTAATAAACTAAAACGCATGTTGCCGGGAGCCATTTGGATCGCTTGCACTGTTACCACCGAAAATTGGTCGTTAGGAAGCCAACGACGATAATGACGAGTGCGGCGGTCAAAATCTGCCCACGCCGACAGAGAACGCCAGTGTCCTTGGATAGCCAATTTATCGCCACGGTATATTACTTCATCTAGAACTGCCCCTGGGCCAAGGAATTCTTTCACCTGCTGCAATCGCCTGCTTATTATTTGCCTCTTTCTCAGAACGCTGGCCGCTAATTTTATCTTTCCTCGGGCCCTCAATTGTGCTCGCAAATAAGGCAAAAAGGCTCTCAAATCTTCCTTTATAGTCGTCCGTTCGGCAGCAAGCAGTTTTACCCGACGCTGTAACTGCCAACGAGCCAAAAGAATAAGCAGACCGTTAACGATCAAAAAAATAGCTAGCCATTTAAGATCTCGTTGCCAGCGCCGGATCATTCGCCAATATTGCCAATTAATTTTTGTCCTTGTCGGCAATAAGTTTATTGTTTCTACTTCCATAAACGGAGGGCTGAGCCAATAACACCGCTAAACTCTAATTTCTTCTCTTCCCAATGCTGCTGACTTGCCAAACTAGGATTTAGAGTAAGACCGGCCAGAGGATCTCCCCATTGCACTTCAACACCTAACTCGCTCACTAATTCATCCGCCAGCCCGGGCACTAATGATCCTTTGCCAGAGAGTGTTAAGACTTTTACTTTTTGTTTCCAAACCCCTTCAAAGGCCAAAATGCTCTTGCGGGTTTCCACTACCAATTGTTGAACCACCGGCAACAAAGCTTGGCGAATTTTATTTTTCCACTGGCCAGCTTTCAGCCCATAAGTAGTTTTATACGCCTCTGCTTTTTCGAGCGACATACCTAAAACTACACTCACCGCACGGGTAAGGGTATCACCCCCTAATGAGGAAAAATGGCTTAGATAAGGCGCCCTTTGATAGCTTATAACCACCGTTGTCTGCATAGCGCCAATATCAACAATAGCAGTGGCCGTCGTTGGTTCGGTGGCAAAGACACGAGTTAAGGCAATACTGTAATTTTCTATTGCCAAGGGGACCAAACGCAAATTAGTAAGTAGATCAATCAAAGCATCAAGGTAACTCTTTTGAGTAGCTACCACCAGAATCGTCTTACCCTTATCTTTCCGATCTTGCAAAACTTGATAATCCATCTGGGCCTTAGTTACCGGATAGGGGATAAACGTTTCTGCTTCATAATGCAAAGCCGAAGCTATTTCCGCATCCTTCATCGGAGGAAGATTAACCACCCGGCTAATTACCACCTCCTCGGGGATATTGACCACCACCCGGGGATAATTCTTTCCAATTGTGGTCAGAGCTTTTGCTGCTGCCGCGGGTAAATTACTCAATGTCAGGGGTGAGGTCGCCGCTGAACCTAAGCCTCGATATTCTTGTAGAATTGCCAACTCTAGTTTGTCATTTTTCTTTTCTACAGCCGCTAGCTGTACCGCTTCACCGCTTAGGCGCAGAGCAAAATAGTTCATTCTCCTTTCAGTATAAAGAGAGGGGCAAGAAAAATCAATTTAGGCTTAACTTTTCACTACATTGGCAATTAAAAACCCAAAGCCTGGCCCCTAAAGCTAGGAAATAGCTGAAAGGGGCTAAAAAACTAAGGGCGAAAAGATGACCTGCCATCCATATCTTTGTCAAGTTGAGTTTGGCTCACCCTGCCCCGATCTTACGTCGGAGTGAAAATCAGGATGACGCGTTATTGGCCTAATTCCTAGTTCCATTTACTTCTCACATTAATTCTTCTTTCCTAATAAAAGCTTTAGGCTTTGGGCTTTCAGCTTTTAGCAGCCCTTTAGGACTTTTGCTTTTTCCTAGTTCCTAGTTCCTAGTTCCTAGCTCCATTTCCACTTCAACTTCTCTAAGTATCAGATACTAAAGATTTTGAATTTGGAAAATTGGCAAATTCGGACTTATTATCTAAATTCGTTCCTGAAACAACTTAGTTACCTGGAATATTGCCTCTTTCTTTCCGGGAACAATTTGCAAAGTATTTGCGTTATTGTTAGCAATAGAAAAGGTAAAAGCAATGTCCACTTGAGGATAAGCCTCTGAAGTAACTTTGCAAGTGGCTGCCAATCTATCGCAGTGCACCCCCTCAGGGCTGAGATAGGCTGAATTGGAAGCTAAATGACCATTCCGACAACTAAAGGTAGTGATACCACCATCGTAGCCTAAAAAGGCAATGCTAGAAGCGTCACTAACCGGGCAGGCCAAGGGGCGATGGGCAAAACGGTTAAGGTAATCTTCCATTGCCAGAGCAGCAGCGCTACCAGCTTGGCGTAATTCTTTACTGGCTAAAGCTTTATCCTGCCCCCGCAAATTAAAATAAAAAATTGTTGCCCCAATCGAAACAATAACTGCCAGCAGCCCGGTCACCAAAAGACTCTCAAAAAGACTAAAACCTTGCTGTTGCAATTTACCGCCCATTGGTAATTACCGTTTTCAAAACAATAATCGTCCTCGTTCCCCGTAAAACTTTTATAGCTACCGCCGCCCTTTTGTCAGTGTCTCCTAACGAACAATCACTAAAACAATCCTGGCAAGAAAAAATATTGCTCCCGTCACAATCAGTTGCCAAACAGCTACCTGTTTGGCAATAAATATTGATCCTCTGCCACCAGTCATTGTCAAAACGGTTAGCTTGCAACTCCGACAATTGCCGCTTGGCGACTTGAAGGGCGGCTGTGCGTTGCTGAGCGAACCGAGTTGCTGCCAACATAAAGGTCGTCCCCGCCGCTAACCCCGAAAGGAGCAGAGCACTAATCGAAAGAATAAACACCAACTCAACCAAAGTCTGCCCTTTTTTATTATTGTCGCTATTTTTCGTCATTGACAAGAATTAAGGCTTATCGTGCCATTACGGTACATACTAATTTGCCGGCAACGGCTGATTGTCCTTATTTGGAAAAAGGCAGGGTTGCTGCTCACTCCACTCAAAGCACCGCTCAATGGCAGCCAATTGAAATGATTATTATCATCACCATCAACTAAGTTAATTGCCACCTTTTTCTTTTGCCAATCACCATTGTAAGTTTGCCATGGTTGTTGCCAGTTGTCGCACACTTGGCGGGCTCTAAGGCTGTAATCAGCTGGCGACCACCAAACTTCGTACCGTAGCAGAGTTTGGCAATTTTGGCGGTCTTTCACTCCATTACGAGCTTGGCTTCGGAGAAGGGCTAATTGTGAATAGAGACTATTAGCAGCTAAATTAACCGCCCGTTGTTGATAAAATAGACGATAACCGGCAAAACTTATTCCCGCCACCAAGCTCATAATTGCTGCCGAGACCAAAAGTTCAATTAACGTCAAGCCTTTCATTTTACGGCGGTGAGAGGTGGTAATTGCAAATTGCCCCTCCGCAACTAGGGTGACCGGGACAGCCGTTACGGTCATTGCTAGATTCCAGTGCAGCACAAAGAGTATAGTCAGTTCCATTACTGGAATGATAATAATAATGCCATCCTTTAGGATCTTGGGGAAATTCATGCATATAAGTAGTCCCGTTGCACACCCACGCCCCAGATGAAGGCGGTAAGCACGCCTGGCAACTACCACCATCGTAATAAGGATAACAGCCAATATCATTGCGGATCATTTCCAAAACTGAACGGATTTGACTGAGATCAGCTTCTCGCTTGTCATCTCTAGCTTTTTTCCCGGCTGCCTGATATGACACCATCGCCGCCGATGAAAGGAGAATTATGATGGTAGTTACTACCAAGAGTTCGATAAAAGTAAACCCTTTCTTCACTGAAGGTTACTCAAACAAAAGTAATCACCGCTACCATAATGGCAACCGGCAGCCGTCCCTGTATCCTGGGCATTCCCCCCGCCAGTTTCTAAATGGCCACAGATACAATAACTATTGTCAGCGCATTGCCAAGAATAACTTTGGCCCGGCTTAGGGTCGCTTGGTAATCCGCCCGGCAAATAAGTATCACCAGGATTGCAACCGGCAGGGTATTTGTTATTAACCGCCCGATATTGTTCAATGGCTTTTTGGACTGCCTTAATATCCTGCCGCCGGGTAGCGTCACGGGCCCGTTTTTGGGCCGAAGCATAAGAAGTAGAAACCACCGCTACCAAGGCAGCAATAATCGAAATTACCACCAATAACTCAAAAAGGGTAAAGCCAAAATTTTTCCTTTTCATTTTATTCACTACATACATAATAACAATTTTGCGAGCAATTTGCATGGCAAATATCATCTGGGCAACGCTGGCTAGAATTGTTAATATCAATATCACCGCCATTCTCCAACTCTGCCCAAAGCCGAAAACCATCCCTGTCACTACTAACGCAATAGCCATAATGATGGTCGCCACCCAAGGGGTCGTCGGGGACGTGCACCATATAGGTTGTCTTCCCTTCTTGCCAACGATTACCGAAAGGGGGAGCTCCAGTCGGATAAGCCTGGTGATCGTTATAATAAAGGCGTAGGCTATTTTTAACCTGCCAGAGATCTTGCTTCCGCTGGCCATCTCGGGCCCGTTGGCGAGCCGACATCAAATTTGGCAAAAGCAACCCTGTTAAGATAGCAATAATTGAAAGAACTACCAAAAGCTCAATAAGAGTAAAACCTGATTTTTCTTTCATTGGATGCGGACATTGGAACTAGCAACACCAAAATTAAACACCTTGTCGTGACAGCGATAGCCTGCAGTATTGAATTTATTATAGTCGGGATCACGGGTATTTTCCAAGACAGAAAACAATTTGAAGTAAGTCCCATCAGATTGATAGCAATAATCTAAACCGTGGCTAGGATCTTGGGGCAAGCGCTTCATATAAACTATAGTAGTATTATTAATTGTTTCCTTGAAAGCATCGCCCCAATTTAAAACAGATAGCTGAGGACAATGACGACTAACGATAATCTTGCCCGTTTCCTGACCGGCACAATCAACACTCAGGGGATAAGAACGGTGATCGTTATAATACATCTCTAGAGCACGGGCAATGTTGCTGAGATCCGCTTTCCGTTGAGCATCACGGGCCTTTTGCTGACTGGTATGATACTGGCCAAATCCCACACCGGCTAAAATGGCTAAAATTGCCATTACTACCAACAATTCTACCAAAGTGAATCCTTGTCTCATTTTATTGACCGCAACTAACATCATAGCAACATTCTGTTCCCTCACTATTACATCTATACTCTACACCAGGACAACAAGTGGAGCAAGTATTAGGAAGGCAATAACGGCTCCCTTCTTCACCACATGTTGCCGGATAACAACCCGACGGGGAAGTGGGAGCTGGCGTCGGTGTCGGCGTTAATTCTACCAAAGGCGAGGTTGGCGACGGAGTTACGCTAGGCGCCGGCGAACCGATTGCACTACCCACCTGTTCGGGGGGAGTAATATTAGGGCTTGCCACCCCCAATGTATACCGCCGACCATCAATCTGACAACCTTGGTGGCAATAATCTCCTTTTCGGGGATAAAACAAATTCGTATAGATAGAGAACCAACTAGGACAGCTATCGTCTTCTACAATAATTTTATATGGTTGATGACTTCGAGGATCACAGGGCACAGAATTCAGCCAGGGGCGAAAATCGTGGCTATCGCAATGCTGTAATTTGAGCAAATCTTCACCCTGAGGATAACAGCCATTGTCATTATAATAATCCTCCATCGCCCTTTGGAGCTCATATAAATCACGACGCCGACGGCCATCGTTAGCCTTGCGAATTTGAGCCAGATAATTCATCAAAAAAGTTGTTGCCAGCACTACCACGATAGTCATTACAATCACCAACTCCACTAAAGTCAAGCCCGCTGATTTCTTTGTAGCAAATGTTCCCATCACCATGGCAGTCTCGCTAAGATATAATCGCCCCACCACCAACTAACTAAAGCTGCCCCTACTAAAAAAGGACCAAAGGCAAGCCGACTTTTCCAACGAGCCCGATGCCGCCAGAGTAAAAACCCAGCCACCAAACCACCGGCGAGAAAAGCCAAATAAAGGAGCAACAACATTTTTGCTAAACCTAGCCAAAGGCCCAAAACAAAAATTAATTTTGCATCTCCAAGCCCCATACCTTTCCCTTTGGTAACAATATAAAGGAAAAGAAAGAAAAAAAGACCTATAAAAGCCGCCGGGAAATACAAGTGGGGGAGAAGAAGAATAAAAAATAGGAAAGGTAGTAAAAATACATCGGGAATAATTTGATAATGACGGTCGAAAAAAAATATTGCCAGGAGAAACCAAGTTAAAAGCAAATATATTCCCAACCATAGCCAGGCTAAGTTTTGTTGTTGCCACCAAAAAAAAGTGACTAGAAACGACAAACCACTCAACAGCTCTAACCAGAAATATTCCGGCCTTATTTTAGCCTTGCATGTTCGGCAACGGCCCCTTAAAAACAAGAAAGAGAGCACAGGAATATTTTCCCACCAAGCCAACTGCCGGCCACAATTATCGCAATACGAACGTCCCCATAAATCAAGCCCGCCCTTTCGGGGATAACGGCTAATCAAAACGCCCAAAAAACTTCCCCCGCTTGCTCCGAGAGCAAACAGGAGAAGCTCTATCGCTAACATCTTTTATTGCGGCACACACTTAAAATAAGAATCTGTCCTATCTGTCCACTTAGCGCTGTCAAGATCGCTTTGACTTGTCACCGCTACTGCCTGGGTAGGAACACCATCGGCAGTTTTAATCCCCAGATCTTTCAAATTCGAACTCAGTTTTCTGTTAGCTTTAGCTTTAGGGATAAAACAAACATAAACTGCTCCTCCATTTCCCGCTTCTTTGAAAAGATAAAGCCTATTTAAATCGCTTTTAATGTTATCAGCGAAGGGGTCCTTTTGGGCAAATGAGGCTTTCAATTCGTCGGTTTTGATAAGCTCGCCATAATTACCATCGGCATCCTTACAGCTAGTCACTTCTTTATTGTAATCACTCCCGCTACAAACACCAAATCCTGGCATCTTGCTCGTCAGACCTAAGGTTTGCGATTCATCAGCTCCCTTGCCATCACCCCAAACCTCATCATCCCAGGGATAATATTCTTGGGAAGCATAATAGCGTTCCAGAGCACTTAGCGCTTCAGCAGCATCGTTCTGGAATTTAGCATCCCGAGCTTTGTTTGTTTGCTCAATCGGGTTCAGGGTTGAGAGAACTGCCACCGACAAGATGGAAATTAAGGAAATAACAATGAGCAGTTCTACTAAAGTAAAGCCTTGTTTTAATTGCTTCATTTCTTCACCCCCTTTCCTAAAATTGGCTAGTTAAGTTATAAATTGGCATAATCACTGCAAAAACCAAAAAGCCAACTCCGACACCTAACACTATCATAATAAGTGGCTCAATGGCGCTTGTCAAGGTTTTTACCCGCTGATCGGCTTCCATTTCAAAAAAGTGGGCTAGATGAAAAAAGATCGTGTCTAATTTGCCTGTTTGTTCTCCGGTAGCCACCATTTCTACCAAGATATCGGGAAATACCATTTGCTCTCGCAGAGCATCCGAAAGAGGAAATCCTTTTTCGACCCGCTGGTCAGCTCGACTTAATGCTTTCTGATACACCATATTGCCCGTTGCCCGGCTAACAGTGGCTACCCCATCTACCAAAGGTACCCCTGTCCCCACCATCATCCCCAAAGTGCGCGTTAGGTTGGTTAATAAAGTTGCTTTCAGAAGCGGCCCTAGAATAGGAATACGCAATTTAATTTCGTCATAACGGTAGCGTAAGGCTGGCTGCTGCAAGGCAATTTTCCAAGCTATTATCGCTACCACTATTAAAAACGGTAAAAGCCAAATTAAAACACTACTCCAACGGGCAATGGCCATTAGAACTCGTGTTTCCCAAGGCAACCGGGCATTGAATTCACTGTAGAGGCTAGCCATTTTAGGAATTACGAAAGTCACCACAATAAAAATAACGCCGCCCATCCCCACCAAAATAATAGCTGGGTAAATCATTGCTCCTTTCACCTTAGCCAAAAATTCCTGCCGTTTTTCCAAAGTATCGGCTAATTGCAACAATACCTTCTCCAAAACTCCTGCTTCTTCACCAGCGCTTACAGAAGCAATATAAATATCGCCAAAGATATTTCGATGTTTCTTCAAAGCTGCCGTAAATGAAGAACCTCCTTCAATTGCCCGTAACAAATCGCCAATAACAATGCGCATTTTCCCTTTTTCCTGTTTCTCTAATAGAGACAAAGACTCGGTCAATGGCAAACCAGCTTCGACCATAGTAGCCAACCGTCGAGTAAAAGATGCCACCTGCCCACCAGAAACACGGCTAAATAACAAACGTAACCTCTGCCAGAAAGAAAGTTGATAAGGTTTAATGTCTACCAAAATGAGCCGGCGCTTTTTAACTAATTTTATTGCTTCGCGGAGATTGCGCGCCTCCACTAAACCTTTATTAAATTTTCCTTGCCAGTCTCGTGCTCGGAATATATATTTTTGCATCTCAAATGCCGGTTACCGGCTGACGTTGCTGCTGTAAGTCGCGCATTAATTCCTTAGGGCGAAGGGCATATTCTTTTGCCACTTCAAGGCTGACAACTCTTTTATTAACCCAACTTGCCAGCGAAGTTTCCAAGAGACGCATCCCTACTTCAGCCGAGGTTTGAATAATATTATCAATCATATGAGTTTTATCCTCCCTAATTGCCGTCTGCACAGCATGGTTATTGAGCAATAGTTCAATCGCCGGCACTCGCCCTGGTTTAATAGTGGGAATTAAACGTTGGGAAATCACTGCCAGCAGACTGTTGGCCAATTGCATTCTAACCTGTGCCTTGGCCCCGGGGGGAAAAACATCCACAATACGATCAATCGTTTCCGCTGCTGAATTAGTGTGCAAGGTAGAAAAGACTAAATGGCCTGTTTCGGCTACCGTCAAAGCGGCTTTTATTGTTTCCAAATCACGCATCTCGCCAATTAGGACTACATTAGGATCTTCACGCAAAGTTGAACGCAAAGCATTAGCCCAACTAAGAGTATCGGATCCAATTTCCCGTTGTGAGAAAACCGATTTGTCATCCCTAAAAAAATATTCAATCGGATCCTCAATGGTCACAATGTGCTCGGCACGGGTAGCATTAATCTCTGCCAACATTGCCGCCAGAGTAGTCGACTTACCATGCCCGGTAGGACCGGTGACCAAGACAAACCCTTGCCTTTCTTCGGTTAACTTGCGCAAAATGGGTGGCAGATTTAAATCAGCCAACCGGGGCACCTCAGGAGGGATAAGGCGCATAGCGATGGCTAGCGACTCTCGTTGAAAATACAAATTTACCCGGAAACGAGCTTGGTCCTGAAAAACATAAGAGCAATCCATTTCCCGCCGTTTCAACAAAGTCTGATAGCGCTCCTCGCCCAAAATTGCTTTTGCCATTGCAACACTGTCGCTTTTTTCAAGAGGCGTCCCGCCGGGAAACACGAAAAGCTGACCATTTACCCGCAAGAATGGTTTCGCTCCCACCAAAAGGTGGACATCTGAAGCTTTATCTTTGATTGCTAAAGCAAGAACTGGTGCTAATTTATCCATGGTCAATATTTAGCTACCCGGAGAACTTCTTCCACCGTGGTAGTTCCCTCTAAAGCTTTCAAGTAACCATCTTGCATCATGGTAACCATTCCTTCCTCAACAGCTGCTTTTTTAATTTCTTCTGCCGGCGCTTGTTTTAAAATAAGCTGCATGATAGTGTTGGTAACCGACAAGGTTTCGAAGATGCCTATCCGTCCATAATAACCAGTAAAATTACATCCTTGACAGCCTTTGCCACGGTAAAGCTCAGGTTGATCGCCAGCTTTTGGTGGCCAGAGAGGGCCGAGAATTTTTTTCATATCGGCAATTACTTTCTCCGGCGGTCGATAACTCTCCCGACAATCATTATGAATCCGGCGGACAATTCGTTGGGCTACTACTGCATTGAGAGCAGAAACCAACAGAAAAGGCTCAACCCCCATATCAATAAGCCGGGGAGCCGCCCCGGCAGCATCGTTGGTGTGGAGAGTAGAAAAAACTAAATGGCCAGTAAGAGCAGCTTCAACTGCCAATTCGGCTGTTTCCTTATCACGAATTTCGCCAACCATAATAATATCCGGATCTTGCCGCAAAAATGAACGCAGGGCCGAAGCAAAAGTCAAACCTGCCTGGGGATTTACCTGGACCTGGTTAACACCTTGAATATGGTATTCGACTGGGTCCTCGATGGTCATTACGTTTACTTTAGTAGTATTTATTTTCGAAAGGACAGAATAAAGGGTAGTGGTTTTCCCAGCACCGGTAGGCCCACAGACAACGATCATTCCATGAGGACGGCTCACCGCTTCCTGTAAATCGCGCAATGTCTTCCCCCGTAGACCCAATTCGGGCAGATCGGGTATTTTTTGCGTCTTTTTTAGCAACCGCATCACTACCGTTTCTCCATAAATAGTTGGCGCCGTGGAGACCCTAACATCAATCTCCTGACTATCGCTCCGAAAAGTAAAACGGCCATCTTGGGGCACCCGCTTCTCATCAATTTTCATACCGGATAAAATTTTAATCCGCGAAACTACTGCATCATGAATTCGGCGGGGGAGAATCAATTTTTCCTGTAAAATACCATCAATACGGTAACGAACCCGAGTATCGCCCTCTTGGGGCTCAATATGAATATCTGAAGCTCGAGCCTTAACGGCAAATTGCAAGATTGTGGAAACTACCTTGGCAATCGGCGCCTCATGAATAACGCTTTCCAAATGATTGACATCCAAAACATTTTTTTGGTAAGTCTGCGCTGTTTCCCCCAAAGCCTTCGTCACTTCAGCTGTGATTTCTTGGTTGTAATGTTCATCAATCGTGTCTTGAATAAGTTTCTTATCAGCTAGGTAGGGCTCGATTGTCAAACCCGTCTTTTCTTCTAAAAATTCTATTGTTTCCAAATCAAGAGGATTGGCCATTGCCACCGCCAATTTCTTCTTACCGGGGTCATAACGAAAAGGGACCACCGAATAATATTCGGCCACACTCCGGGGGATAAAAGTGATACTTTGGGGGTCAAAGGCAATTTCCTCTAAATCAGCATAGGGAACACCTAAAAACTTCGCCTTAGCGGCAAGCAGTTTCTTTTCCGGTAACAAGTTCTCCTCACGGATAATTGTTTCGCTGTCTTTCCCAGTTTGGATAGCTTTAAGTTTTATTTCTTTTATTTGCGCTGGCGAGAGCAATTTCTCCTTGGCTAAAACATCTAAGAGGGAGTGAG
This sequence comes from Candidatus Microgenomates bacterium, assembly GCA_015485895.1. Lineage (GTDB taxonomy): Bacteria > Patescibacteriota > Microgenomatia > UBA12405 > UBA6130 > S016-97. Next base: position 40,199 of record WFSR01000062.1, read on the forward strand.
GCAATTTTTTATCTCTCATTACTTTTCATTATAAACAAAATAAATCATAAATCACAAGCAGCCTGCCTGCCCCGACGTGACGTCGGGGCAGGCAATACCAAAATTCTAAATTCTAAACTCTAATCCGCCAGCTGGCGGACTAAACAAATTCAAATGACCAAAATTCAAATGTTCAAAACATCCTTGTCATCTTTTTTGTTTTGGTCATTTAGTCATTTGAATTTTGGGTTTGTTTAGGATTTGGGTCATTAGGATTTAGAGTTTGTTTGACTTAGTTCCTAGTTCCTAGTTCCATTTACTCAAACTTCCTCTTTCTCATATTAAAGCTTTAGGCTTTCAGCTTTTAGCAGCCCTTTAGGGCTTTTGCTTTTTCCTAGTTCCTAGTTCCTCCAACCTAGTTCCTAGTTCTATCTATCTCGTCATGCTGAATTTAGTTCAGCATCTTCAGCTGGATGGGCAACCACCATTATTGATACAACATCCAGCTGGAGATCCTGAACCCCCCGACGTTCCGCCAACTGGCGGAGT
>WFSR01000063.1 GCA_015485895.1 Candidatus Microgenomates bacterium
CTTCTTTCTTATTATTAAGGCCTTAGGCTTTTAGCTTTCGTCTTTAGGCAGCCCTTTAGGGCTTTTGCTTTTTCCTAGTTCCTAGCTCCTAGTTCCACTTCCTTAGTCCTTAGCCCTTCGCCCCTCGTCCCACAGCGCCAGCTGTACCTCGCCCTTCGCCCTTCGCCCTTCGTCCCACAGCGCTAGCTGTACCTCGCCCTTAATCCTCAGTAGCCCTTTTGTCCTAGCCACTCCTAGCTCCTGGCCTCTTCCCTTGCTAATCACCACTAATTATGGTAAAAATAAACAAATGGCTTTGGGTACTATTTTAATTGCCATATTTTTGCTCTTCCTGATTCGGGGGGTAATCATCATCCGCCCTTATGAAAAGGGGCTCGTCGTCCGCCTCGGCCGCTACCGCCGCACTCTTGAACCAGGTTTCAATTTGATTATCCCTTTTATTGATGCCGTTATCCGCGTCGATATGCGCGAGCAGGTTATTAACGTCAACCCCCAGCAGGTCATTACCAAAGACAATGTCAGCGTTTTAGTCGACGCCGTCATTTATACCAAGGTCATTGATCCGGTTAAGGCGGAATTTGCAGTGGCCAATTTTGAACTGGCGGCAACAACTTTAGCCCAAACCACCCTCCGCAATTTGATTGGAGACAAAACATTAGACGACACCTTAGTCGCCCGCGATGCCCTCAACACTGCCCTCCGTGATACCCTCGACACGGTAACCCACAGCTGGGGCGTTAAAGTCACCCGGGTGGAGCTCAAGCGGATTGACCCGCCTGAAGACATCACCAAGGCCATGAGCAAGCAAATGAAAGCCGAACGGGAAAAGCGCGCCGCCATTTTGGAGGCTGAGGGTATCAAGCAATCGCATATTTTAACCGCCGAGGGGGAAAAGCAGGCGGCCATTCTCAAAGCCGAAGGGGAAGCCGAAGCCTTGCGCAAAGTATCGGAAGCAGCCCAAAAATACTTCCGGGAACGGCCGGAAATTCTGAAACGGTTGGAGGTTTTAAAAACAGCCCTGGCCAAAAACACTAAGTTTGTCATCCCTGGCAACAGCCAGCTTCTCAACCTTCTCAATCTTGATAAGTTGGAGAAATAAGGAACTAGGAGTTAGGTCGCAATAGATGGGAGATCATAAATAATAGATAACGGGAAGAATTCACTATCCACACTATTTTCAGGCGTCTTTGACAATATGTGCTATAATTTTTTTATTCACGTTAATAATTAATCTTTCTGCCTAGCAAAATGAAAGGTTGGAAAGAAAAAGAATTGCGGTTTTTCGGAAAGATTCCAGTTGGGGGCGACCAGGTTATGGACCGTAATTGGCTTCAGCCAGAGATGGTTATTCACAGCAATCGCGGGCATATGAAAGACTCCTCTCGGCATAATCGCAACAGTGCGGAGATCGCCCGACGCCAACAGGCCACTGCCCCCGACCAGGCTCGCTGACAAATTTGGCCAACCGGCAATCTTTTCAATAGATAGTAGACCATAAATGATAGATCGTGGATGATAAAAATTTATCACCTGCCGGGATGCCTTTATTACGAAAAAACTAAAATAAACGAATCAAAAGGAGAGCGTTGGTTTTACACCGAACAAGAAGCAATTGCCGCTGGGTGGAGAAAGGCAAAGAATTGCCCCTGATTGCAAAGAAAAGTTAGTCTGATTTGCCTCTGAGGTGGGTTGAAAGACAATGCGTTTGGTATTTCAAGCGATTTACCCAGGTGTCTCCACCAGCCGGCGGGCTAAACCAGCTCGGAGGCGTCCTAAGTAAATATCTCCCGCAAGAAATTAACTGTTTCCTGATAGGCGAGAAGGCGAGGTCCTTTTTCTCCCTCTTCTTCTAGAAGATATCCTGCTCCAGCAGGAACGATGTTGTATCGGCCAATATTTATTTTGGCTTCTTCGCCTGCTTCCATTGCCAAAAGGGACTCCCTCAAATGATTTTCGGCATCAACGGCTGTGAGCTGGCCTTCTTTTTCAGCAATAGCGGCAACAATTTGCTCTAAAACAATTTCGTTGTCTATCTCCATTGGAGTAAATTGTCCCGCCACTTTTCCTTCTCTTACTCCTAATCGGGAGATTATTAATCTGCCGCCGGGATTATTTTCGTCTGCTAGAGGAATTTCTGTCTTTCCCCTTGTTTCTAGAGTTTTTCTCAATAATTCGCCGATTTCTCTTAATGAGCCGGGGGGAAGATCACGAACTCCGCGAAGATTCCAGATATTTTCCCGATGCGCCTTCTTGCTAGTCCAACCATTCTCTCTGGCTCGTCCTTTCTGTAATCTAATAAACAAAGACAAGGATAAACTAGAAAGGGCGGCCTCCTGTTGCTCGCCTTTTTGGGAAGTTCTTACCACAGCTAAAATATCACTAATGACATTTTCTACTGCCATGACTAGAAATCTATTTGCCGGTCTCTTCTCTTTATTGGCTTTTTGAGCCTGGCTTTTCCTTAATGGCTCAATTTGTTCTCGGACAAAATTTCTTATTTCTTCTTTTTCTAGTCCCAAAACTGTTTCCAGGGCGCCTTCAATTGCCGCCATTACCGGCTTTTCTGTAGTCCCTTCCGGCTGAGGAAAAGAAAACTCTTTATTGCTGATATCAATTCCGGCTTCTTTGAAGGTATTAGCTAAAGCCTGCCCTTGTTCTCTATCGAGTGAAGGTGGTCTATTCTCGTTAAGGATAATGTTTTCCATTCCCCCAAGCCATGGGGCAAGGTTTTCCAGAGAAGGCATATTTTCTTGATCTCTTACTGATAGCTCTTTTTGGCTTGGGCTCATATTGTTATTATATCTCTCTTACTTTTTCTTTTCAATCTGGAAAATTGGGGTAAGAAGTATGCTGGCTTGTACCATTTATCGAAGCAAGCTAGTTGGCTCCGGCGGGAGGATTCGAACCTCCAACCTCGGACTTAACAGGTCCTCGCGCTACCGTTGCGCCACGCCGGAAAGCTGCTTTAAAAACTCTCTTCCTCGGTAACTTTTTAACTCTTTTTCCCGTTTTAACGCCTCACTGCGTGTTAAAAATTCCTCCTTATATATAAGCTCCCATTTTCCGCTAAATTTTGCTGTAAAACTTTTTTTAAA
>WFSR01000064.1 GCA_015485895.1 Candidatus Microgenomates bacterium
CCCATTATACACCATCGCCTTCCATCAATAATCCAGAAGCTACAGCCCCCGGAAAAATCAGCCCCTCACAAATGTGTTAATAGCATGCCACCTCCCCCAGGTAGAATGCACTATACACCTCGGGAAATTACGGACACATCACTTATCACCCGCCAGGAACCCTTCGACATCATTGCCTTCGAGCTAATTAAGAAAATTTCAAAGCGTGATAAAATTATTCCATGAAAACTAAATACCGCGCCAAGATTTTGAAAAAAATAAAGAGCTATATTGATGATTTGAACAAAAACGATTTCTCTCACAACAGTAGCCACATCTTTAGGGTAGAAAATCTTGCCAAGCGAATGGCCAAAGAAGAAGGGGCAGATTTGGAAATAATCGAGGCGGCGGCGCTACTTTTTGATATCGCTAGAGGCTTAGAGGATAAGGGGCTAATAGAAGATCACGCTAGTGAAGGAGTCAAAATTGCTAAAAAGGTTTTAACAGAAATTGGTTTTCCCAAAGAGAAAATTGCTGCTGTTTGCCACGCCATTTATGTCCATCGGCGGAGTAAAAATAGGCGGCCCAGAACATTAGAGGCCAAGATCCTGCGTGACGCCGATTATCTAGATGCTATGGGAGCGGTGGATATCTCCAGGGTCTTCGCCAGTGTTTTGCAGTCGAAAAAATATAAAAAGCCTATCTATAGGGATGAAAAGTGTGAGAAATGCCCCGATCCCAACTACTCTGCTATCCATTTCTTTGTCTACAAATTGCAACATCCCAAACATCAACCAAGAAATTTTTACACTAAGCTAGGCAAAAAATTAGCTAAGGGTCGCTTTAAGTTTATGAAAGAATTTGTTGACCGTTTTGTTGATGAATGGCACGGGCGAAAATAAATAAGTGTCCGATTCATTATTAAAAGCACACTAAAGCCCTCCTTAAAAGTCCACCTCCGAGGTGGTTTAGGTTGACACCTAGGTATTTTAAAAAATCCAATGCACCACAGACCAGAGTAAGAATTTGCAAAACTATCTTTGTTCTTGCTATTATTAAAATAATATGTCTAAAGCCGGATCAGATTTTGCCATCATTGATGACGGTAATTGGCGGGGCATTTTAGCACCGCGGTCTAAATTATCGGCCAAGCAGCTGGCATTGCTAGTAGAATTGCTTGAAGATACCGATGCCGGGTTTTTGGCAGAAGTGCATAAAGAGTATCGGGAAGCTAAAGCCAAAAGAGCGTTGATTTCCTCGGCTAAAATCGAAAAAGCATTAGGCCTGAAGTAATTGTTATGGACTATGCTTTCACTCCCCGTGGTTGGAAAGACTTGCGCCGCTTTGATGTTGCTACCCAACGAAAGATTATCCAAAAGATTAAGTTCTACCTGCAATCTTCTCAACCCTTGAGTTTTGCTAAGACTTTGACCAACTCGCCTTACGGCACCCATCGTTTTCGGATTTTGGGCAAGATTAGAGTTATCTTTATTTACGAGCCTCGGGAGAAGAGAATTGTCATTGCCCGGATTCGTTTTCGCCGCGACGCGTACTAAGTAAGAGGGATGAACTTTCGCTTAAACTTTCCACTTTTCACTTTTCCGGTGCCTCTGGAGGGAATCGAACCCCCATCCCTGGTTCCGAAGACCAGTGCTCTCTCCGTTGAGCTACAGAGGCAGTGCCCCTACCAGGACTTGAACCCGGATCTGGCCCTTAGGAGGGGCCCGTTCTTTCCCGTTGAACTATAGGGGCCCCCTATTATATCAGTTCATCGCCCGGACCACCTCGGCCGGCTTTACCTGGAGCAAGAGCTGATAAAAAATATGCCATTCTTTCGGCAAGAATTTTTGCAAAACATACTTCTCCCCCGGCAGGCGCTGGTAAGGAGTCCGGTTGTCAATTCCCAACCGCAGCCGCCAAAAATCCCGACTGCCAAGCATCTCTTCAACCGACAAAACCCCCTTATGCAGCGGCGAGCTGCGGCCAAAGCTTAACTTCCACTGCCCCAAGGGCAAATCCAGCTCATCATGGACCAAACATAATTTAGCAGGCTCGGCGTGATACCGCTTTAGCAATTTCACTACTGCCCTGCCAGACTCGTTCATATAAACCAAAGGATAGGCAAAGATAAAATTGTCGTGCTCAAAAATAGCGCTTAGCAGTTTCTTCTTCTCCTGCCATTGGCCCTGGTAATGGTGGCGCCAAAAGTCGACCCACTCCCGGCCAGCATTATGGCGGGTGCGGGCATACTCCGCCCCCGGATTCCCCAAGCCCACAAAAATCATCTCCATAAGCAATTATAAACCAAAACATCAAAACCCCTATTTTACCCTCGACCCGAGCGGCGTATCTGAGGGGCAACCGAAACGTTACTTTCTTGTTGTTGCTGCTTAAGACGACGTTTCTCTCCCGGTGCTTGACGCTTAGCAATTTGCCCTTTATTTGCTCCAAATTTACTAGCAACCTTATGCAATATTTTCTCTTGTGCTATCAAGCGAGCTCTTCTCTCGTGCCAGTTGCTGATAAACTTTACCCTTCTTTTATAACCCGCAACAATAAAAAGCGTTCGGTACTCTTCTTGTCCAAATTCTACAGGAACCCCACTCGGTGTTACTTTAAACGGGCCAATAATCTCTCGAGGCAAATAAGGGCTTAAGTCTTTCTCCTCCGATAAATAGCGTACCAAAAACTTTGCAGTACCATCATCGCCAACAACCACCCGCGCCTCTATATATAACGGCGCCGTTGTAGGATTGACTACAATCGCTTCGCTCCCTCCAGCTCCTACCCAAATAGCCATATCTATTGGGGTAGAAATTGCTGTTTCCCCTTCACCCGCATCTGGCTTCCCTCCATAGAGCCTTTCAGGGTGTGGTCTCCCGGAAGCTGCCAGAACCCGTGCTATTGTTTGATCATCCACCTC
>WFSR01000065.1 GCA_015485895.1 Candidatus Microgenomates bacterium
ATTTTATACCCCCGCTGCCTTAATTGCCAGCGAATTTGATCCCGAGGGTCAAAAATAGGCAAGCCATAGCTAACCAAAAAAACTGTTTTCTTTAGTGAACATTTAGCTAAATCGCGAGCGGTAGTTAAATAACAAACCGGCTGCCGGCCTCGAAGATAATAATCTAATGGCTTGCTTATTTGGCTTAAAACCAAAATCGGGACTTGGCCCCGGTCTTCTTGTATTAACCAACTGGCTAAGCTGCGCCAGTTTTCGCGGTGAAAACGGGAATTGAATAAGTAAATTCCACTAAAAACCGCCTCTAGAAAAAGAAAGCTTACCAAAAGCAGATTGCCCCATTTTACCATCGTTTTCCCCTCCATGATTAAGAACACATACCAAAACGGCAAAACATAGAGAAAACGGAAATAACTAAAAACAGCGATCCAACGGCTTAAAAGGAAACCTAACAGCGGCGGGAAAAAGACTAAGAAGGCAATAAATTTTTCTACAAAATCCACCTTTTTCGCTTGCCAGCGCCGCAAAAAAATTAAACTGGGCAAAAGCCAACCCAAAAGAAGCAAAACTAGACTTATCAGGCCATAAAACCAGCGTGGTCGAAGACTAATCCGCCCCAAAGCAAATTTCACCGGCAAGAGCAGAGCAGCCTTGAAACTAAAAGAGCCCACCGTTTGCCGCCACACCGGAAACTGTTGCTGCCAACCTAAGCCAGTCACCAACTGCCGCCAAAGCAAAGGGCTATATAACAAATAAGCAATTAACAAAACTGCCCCTAAAAATATTTGACTGCGCCAGGGAATGCGTCGCCGCCAGCAAAACCAAACCAAAACCGGCAAAAGGAAAAGGGTTAGGAAATGGCTAAAAGCCATCACTAATAAAACTAAGGCCAACCAAAACATGTTTTTTCTGGTTCTTTTTTTATCAAAAACTAACAGCCGCCAAATGACTAATTCACCAGCCAGAAGAGCCAGCATATACATGCGGTTTTCTTGAGAATAGTAAATATGCAGCGGAGCCAAAGCTAAAAACAACATTAACAGCCGCTGCCACGATTGCGGCCACTTCAAAGCAGCAGCAATTTTCCCCAAAACCCAAATTGAGATCAGGCCAAAAATCAGCGACGGCAGGCGCACCACCCATTCTTGAGAGCCAAAAAGATGAACCCAGCCCCAGCTAATAAGATGATAAAGCGGTGGATTAAAATCACCAGGCATATAATGCCAAAGTAAGCCCCAAAGGCTAAAATGCTGGCTAGCCCAAACTTGCACCGCTTCATCTAACCAAAGTGATTGGTTAAGTCCCGGTAGACGCAACAACAAAGCTAACAGGTAAATACCTAGCTCCATTTTGTTAAGAGATCCCGCCACCAACTGGCTGCTACCCGCCTTTTTCGCAAGCGGGCATACCCTTTCTCCCCCTCACTTTTGAGCCAGCCCGGCTGGAAAAACCACCAATCCAAAGTATCGGCCAAAGCCTCACTCGACCGCACCCGCCATCCCCCCACATGCCCCATCACTTCCCGCAAAACCGGTAAATCGTTAACGATGACCGGTTTCTTACGGGTCCAAGCTTCCATAACCACCAAACTCAATGATTCGGCTCGGGAGGGATTCACCAAAACCCAGGCTCGATCTAGAAGCTCTACTTTCTTTTTAGCCGACACCGGCCCTAAAATTTGTACATCCCGACGAATTTTTACCGGTAGATGGCGATAAATTTCATCTATGACCGGCGAGTAGAGCGTCCGCGGTCCGGCAATTACTAACTTAGCTTCTCTGGCATTTTGAGACTGGCCTTTTTCTTTTAACTGGCGAAAAGCTTCTAGCAACCAATCTATTTGTTTGTGGGCCGCCTGACTTCCCAAAAATAAAATTAGTGGTGGTGGGGTAAACTTGGCCTTTTGTTTTTTCGTAAGCATAATTCCCCGGGCCAAATTGGCCGCCAAGACTATGATTTTCGCTCTATCAACGCCAAGCTTTTGATACTGCTTCTTTTCATAATTACTAAGGGCAATAATTTTATCCGCCTTCTGTAAAAGCCAACGAGAGCGTTTCTTTTGAAACCCGACCTCTTGGCTATGCCAACAGGGAACCATGATAAAGCGGCTTCCCCATAAACGGGCCAAAAACCAGCCGTAAAACGGGGCTAAAGTAGGAAAAGGCCCGCTAATCACCACCGCAAAATGCTGGCGCGGCCACCAGTTAAGCCAAAGAAAAACCGGCCCCACCAACCGCCGCAAGATTGGCTTCCCCCAACGCCAAGTGGGCCAACGGTGGACCAAAATTCCCTGCCATTTTTGCTTCTTGGCTAATCGCGGTGCCCGGGGATTAAGGAAATCATCGCTAGAACGGCCATCGCTGGCCCAAATTTCCACCTGGTGGCCTTGCTGTTTCAATTGCTGGGCCAGCCAAGCCAAAAGGAACGAGCCGCCATCGCCTTGGGGGCGAAAAACATGGCTAAAGACTAAAATTTTCATTGCAAACGGCGCAATTGGGCCTGGAAAAATTTTTTGATTAAGGCATAGTCGCCGCGACGAGGCTGCAAAATCCAACTGCCATAATAAGGGTCTACTCCTGTTTCCAAAATGGCATTATTTCCTTGCCAAGGTAATTCTTGGCGTAATGGTTGTTGTTGGATTACCCGCACTAGCCAACGCCATTGGGCAATAGTAGCTAAAGTAAAGTGCGGGCGAATGAGGATATTTTTTTGCACGAAATCATACATTTGTCCCAAGAAATAGGGCATTTGCCACCAGGGACGAGCCTTGATTATCGTTTTTTCCAGTGCCAAGAGAACTTCCTGTTGCCGCCTTTCCCGCGCCAAATCATTGCCTTCCTGGGGATCGCTGCTTTTGCGGGATCGCATATACTCCAAAGCCCGCCGGCCGCTAAAGTGTTGCCAGCCTTTTTGAAAACTTACCGTCCGCACGCCATGGCTGCCATCATCGCGGGGAAAATGGGCATCCTGAAAACTTCTCTCTACATAAATGTCTATCCCTCCCAAGAAATCAATTAAATCGCGCACATTAGTCATCGTTAGCAAAATAACTTGATCGATTTTCTGGCCGGTTAGCCGCTCCACTGTCGTTTTCAATAAACCAAAGGGGTGTTGAGAATCACGCTGGCGGCCATAATAATAAAGAGCATTTATTTTTGTTCGTTGATCATCCAGCCATAAATCACGGGGAAGAGAGAAAAACAAACCTTTACCAGTACGGGTATTTACAGTAACCAAAAGAATAGTATCGGTCAAAAGAGTCGGGTTATCGGGTCGTTGGTCAAGGCCTAGTAATAAGAACGAATGGTATTGGCTTCCGTCGGGATGTTGCCAACCCCATTTTAAATCATGATAAAGCACCGCCGGTTTTAAGTTTGCCCCTCGGGAAAATTGCCAGCCTACCCACAGAGAAAATAATCCCACCGAGAAGACAACTATGCCAGCACCCAAAAGGCAAAAACTAGCCAATTTTTTTAAAAACTTAATGAGAAAAAAAATTATTTTTTGGCCAACCATGACAAAGGCTTTCTTGTCCGCCATATAGTGGGTAATTCTAGCAAATTTTTAACTAACCACCAAAATGTTGCCGGCCATAATTTTAGCGGGGTGGTTCTTAAAAGGTAGCTAAAATTACGCCCCCGCTCTAAGAGAATCGGCCACCAACAGCGGCGCCAAACCTGGCCAGGATAATTTTTAATTATCAGCCACCACCAATTGCGCACGGTCATCCGCTGGCGCAAATTCCCCATTTTTTGGCTAGTTGCTCCACCCTGATGATAAGCCACCAGCTGAGGCACAAAAGACATTTTCCACCCCTTTTCTCGTAACCGTAAAGCAAGATCGACATCTTCAAGGTAAGCAAAAAAGCGCTCGTCGAAACCGCCAACCGCTAAAAAAGCATCCCGGCGATAAACAACCGCCGCCCCATTAAGACCATCCACCGGGTGCGGTTTTTCTAACCAGGCCCTGAATTTCTGCCACGTTTCCGGCCACTTCAAGCCATTGGCGATATTTTCTGCTCGCCCCCCTAAAAAATAGCGTAATCCTAAGCTTTCCACCCGGCGACCAGTTCTATCCAAAACCACCCCGCCGAAAGCAGCAATACGCTGTTTTCGGTACTCCAGCAAAACCGGCCCTAAATTCGCTAGCCAATTATCGGCCAAGAGCACATCATCATTCAAGACCAAAAGATAATCGCCCCGGGCTGCCTCCGCTCCCTGATTCACCGCTTTTGCAAAACCGAGGTTTGTTTTATTAAAGATGGTTTTAATGGTTATACCCTGGGGTATAGAAAAGATGTCATTATGTTGGTTGTTTCTACTCTCGTCGTCATGCTGAAATTTTTTCAGCATCTCCGGGGTGCGTCTAATTATCATTCTTGGTGCACCACCCCCTGAAGATCCTGAAACCCCAGGCCCCTTCGCACCCTCAGGGGCGGGGCGGGTGAATTCAGGATGACGAAATAAAACGTCATGCTGATTCCCTCCGACGTCCGTCGGAGGGGGTTCAGCATCTTCAGCTGGATGAGCAACCATTGTCGTCAATTTGCCACCCCCTGAAGATCCCACTCTTTCTTGCGAAAGGGCGGGGTGACGGAGGGATACTTTAGCATGACGAGGAAGAAATTGAGGTTTGGAATTTGGAGTTTGTGATTTGGAATTTAATTCTTTGAGGAATTCTCTGCTGCCATCATGAGAATTATTATCAATGATGATTATTTCCATGTTAACTAACCTAGGGGAAGGGAGCCAGGCATCAGACCCGCTCCGACGCTGCGTCGGAGGAGCTGATGCTGGCGACCTATCTGTCACAGCCTTGAAAAGGCTGTTGAGGCATTGTTGGAGGAGATCCTTAGTGTTGTAGTTGACAATGATAATAGAGAGGAGAGGATTATTTTTCATTAAATAATGCGAAAATCTCTCGATCGTTTCTAACATCTGTCTGCTTAGGCGGGTGATGATAAGACAAAAGGCGGCTCAACGCCATAACTACAATTTTTGCATAACCAGGATGATACAGTGACCGGCGCATTATTCCCCACCAATGCTGCCGGCGCAGAGCTTTATCATTAATATTCCGCCAGATAAAGAGCAACCGATTGCGTTCTTGAATACTTTGGACATAACGGTGACTAAATTTAGACGTCGTTGCTTCATGGCGATGGTCCACTATGGCTTTGGGTTCCCAATAAATTTTATAACCCAACTTCCAAGCACGATAACCCAAATCAACATCTTCCCAATAAAAGGGCTCGTATACCGGATCGAATCCCCCTAATTTTTGCCAAATTGTTTTGCGGAAGACAGCGCTCCCTCCTGAAGCCCAGGCGCTAACATGGGCCTCATTGCTTTGGCCACCATCACCAAGCTGAATAAAGCCACCCTGCCAAAACAAGCGCGCCCAGCCCCAAGTTTTTTCATTGAGGGTAACCGCAAAAACCTTGGAATCAGAAAAATGCCTTAACACCGGCGATAAAAATCCTTTTTGGGGAACGACGTCATTATTCAAAAGGATTACCAAATCGCCAGTTGCCTCCCTAACGCCCCGATCACAACTATAAATAAAACCGCGATTGTGATGATTAAAAAGAACTCTGAAAGTAAGTTTCAATTTCCTAGCTTGGTTTACTTGGGCCTTTAAGTATTTTTGGCTGCCGTCCGTCGAGCCGTCATCGACCACAATCACCTCTGTCCCGATCGGCAAAGCTGCCAACACCAAGGGCAAATTTTTCCTCAACAATTTCTCCCCGTTCCAAGTGGGAATAACTACAGAAACATGATAATGTTGGCGCTTCATTTAATGATTTGTTCTAACTTCCAACAAAATTTTTGCTTAGAAAAATCTCGAGATTTTTTGATGGCCGCTGAGGAATAATGCCGCCAGCGGGCCGGACTTTTAATTAATTGTTCTGTTTTTTCTATCAGCTCGGTAACACTTCTCCACCTCTCCCCCACTCCACGTCGCACAATCTCGCGTAAGCCTCCTTTATCAATCACCACCGGCACACAACCGGCCGCCATTGCCTCTACCGCTGTCATGCCAAAATGTTCCACCTTATACGGCTGCTTTTTCTCATCCACTCCATAGCCTGCCGCGTGCCAGAAAATTTTAGCTTGGCGATAATAATCCTGCAATTGCTCAAATGGCGCATTTACCGCAAAATCTATCGGATATCCCGCTGCCAGTTGTTTTAACCGCTGCAAGAATTTATTTTCTCGCGGGTTAGCTAAACTTCCTCCCACCAACACTAAGCGCCAACCCTTTAGGCCACCATCTACCATCTTTCGGAATGCCTTTATCAGGATATCTTGTTTTTTTGCCTGCATTGTTTCTTCAAACCGCCCCACCGCCAAAATAATGTTCTCCTTTTTCTTTTTTCCCAAAGCAAATTTTTCTACATCTACCGGAGGGTACAAAACTAAGGAACCTACGCCCAGTTGCCTATCTATAATTTGCTTAGTAAATTGAGAGTTGCAAACTACTGCTTTTATCCGCCGCAATTTTATTTTTAACCAGATCTCTTGCCAGTATGTTCGTGGTTTGATAGTAATAAAAGGGACCTGAAAATGAAGAATGTTCTTTTTCCCCCAAAGAAAAGGAATGCTGCCATCGGAAAGCCAAAAAATTAAATCATAGTGCCGCTCCAGTTTAAATTTCTCCCATAGAGATAATTTCGTCGGTCTCTTTCCTACCAAACCAATTTGTCTTATTTTTAGATTAAATCTCTCAATAGCCCTTTTTATCTCGACATTGCTATCCCAAAACAAATCCACTTGCCAACCTTTTTTAAGCAAGCACTCGGCTACCGTCAGGCAATAACGTTCTCCGCCGCCAAGAGTATCAAGATAAGGATCATAAATTAAAGATTTCATCAAAGGCAAAAATCCTAATCTCTAAATTCTAATTTTCTAAACAATAACCAAATTCCAAATTTTCTAATGTTCTAAACTAATTATAGCGACATTTTTCTAATATGGCGCCAAAAATTTTCATCAATTCGGTAACTTCTCCTATTAGCCTCTCTCTTTCTTTCTCTTCTGCGGATGAAGAAAGCCGTAATAGTTTAAGCCATAACTTGGTCTCTTTAGCCTCTTTACGGCAAATTTTAATTCTATGTACAAAATCTTTCTTGCTTAAGGCCTCATTAGCTTCAATGTAATTAGCCGCCACTGAACCTGATGATCTAATTAATTGTTTAATGTCATCGATAACCAAAAAGTCCTTCTTGACTTGCGAAACAAACCTCCTTACTTGTTGGGCAAAAATAAAAGTCCTCTCTTCTAAATTATATTGTTTAGAATTTTGGTATTTGGTCATTTGAATTTGTTTAGGATTTAGGTAATTAGGATTTAGAGTTTTGTTTCTCCCATAATCTGGCATAAGTAACAAACCGACTAAACATCTGAAAAATAACCTCGATTATTCCAACTGTTCCGTCGCGAAAACCTTGTTGCTTAATGCCCCGCTGCCATAATTCGGTTAACATCATTCTCAAAATCCGCCACCAAGTCACCGGCGGATGATGGGCCCGGTATAATTCTTCTGCTTCCAGGCGGGACCAGGCAATTGTTTTGGCAACCATTGAAGTTAGATCACGGTGGGTATAGTGTTTTAACGGAGCTTGCAAAAGCTTCAGCTCGCCCTTAAAAACAGGCTCTTCGTGCAATTTGCCCCGCCATTTTTTTAAGGCTTTTTTCCAAAACAAGCGCTTAACATAATCTGGCCAAGAGCCTCCCCAACGCACTCGGTGCCCCAAATAATAATTTTCTCTGGGAACAGCGTAGGCAACAACATTTTTCTCAGGAGGTTGCTTTATAATTTTTAAAATTGCATTTCTCAATTTCGGCGTAATCCGTTCGTCAGCATCAAGATAGAAAATCCAGGCGCCCTTCGCCTTTTTAATTGCCTCAGTCCGCCAGCGGGAAAATTCCAGCCTTTTATCACTGGTTCGCCAAACTTTTGCCCCTAAAGCGCTGGCTACTTCCCTTGTCCTATCTTCAGAATTGCTGTCTAAAACAATAACTTCATCGGCAAATTTAGCCGAACGGATAGCATCCCCGATTAGCTTTTCTTCATTTTTGGCAATAATTATTACGCTCAACCTCACAGTTGTAGTTTAACATTTCTATTCTCAATCTCCTACATTTCTGCTACAATAAATTATGGAAACCAGCAAAATTATCGACCAAAAAGCCCTTAAGAGCATCCTTCAAAACCATCCCAGCGTTCTGGCTGCTTATTTAATCGGCTCGGTGGCCGAAAAGCGAGAGCGCAACGACAGCGATCTCGACATCGTTTTATTGGTCGACAAAAATTTTGATCCCCATTCTTTTGGTTCTCTTTATCAAAAGATTAACCAGCTTATTCGTCATCCCAATTTGGATCTTAGAATTGCTAATCTTCAAAATACTGACCCCCTCTTTCTTTTTCAATTACTAAAAGGAGAACTCCTTTTTACCCGCGACCAAGCAGAACAGATCCAACTAGAAACACGAATTATGAAACTTTATTACGATAACCAACATTTACGCGATATTTTTCATCATTATTTGAACCAGCGGCTAAAAGAAGGTACTTATGGTCAATAAAAACATCATTTATCGCTACCTAGAAAGCCTCGAACATTCAATTAGAAAACTGAAAAACATGGACTTAACCATGGAAATGATTACTGGCGACGAAGATATTCAGGACCTTGTCGACCGACGAATGCAAAAAGCAATCGAAACATGCATCGACATTGCCGCCCATATTGTAGCTACTGAAAAATTGGGCCCGGCAGAAACCTCCTCTGCCTTATTTCAGCTATTAGCCAAACAAAATATTATTCCCCGCCAATTGGCAAAACAATTAGGAAAAGCTGTGGGGCTAAGAAACATCCTTGTCCATGAATATACTCAAATCGACTACCAGCTTGCTTATAACGATTTGGACAAGAAACTGGCCGATCTTTCTCTATTTGTTCAGCATATTCAAAAATATCTTACCGCCAACTTCCCCGGCCAAAACGCCGGAGATAAAAATCTTTGATTCCTCTTCTTTGCCATTCTCGCCCCAAAAACAGCAGGCGAACACTTTCCCGCAAAAGGGCTAACTTCGCCCGCCAAGGTGCCCAACGCATGCCGAAAAGTAAGCGATTACGGGCTATGAAATAATCCTGTAAAGCTCCTCCGACTTGGGACGAGCCAGCATTGAAATGCCAAATCACGCCGCCGGGAACATACCACACTTGCCACCCCTGCTGTTTAACTCGTTGCGACCAATCGGCATCTTCGTAATACATAAAATAGCGCGCGTCTAAAAGCCCGACCTTCTCCCAAACCTCCTTTTTAGCTAGCAGCAAGCAGCCACTAGCCATATCTACCTGAACCGGCCTTTCGTACTGGCCTCTATCCACTTCATCCACTCCCCTATTGGTTCCTACTACATTAGCCCAGTCAATTTTGCCCCCTACCGCCCAAATAACCCGGCCTTTCTCGGCAGAGCGATATTTCTGCTGATATTCATAACCAGGAGCAAAAAATATTTTAGTAGTGGCCACCCCCACCCGACGATGCTTAGCTAAGAATTGGGCTAACGGTTCCCAAAAGTGATTACCAACCAAAACATCATTATTAAGAAGTCCAATATAATCAAAACCTTTTCGCAAAGCCCAATTAATGCCAACATTATTACCGGCGGCAAATCCTAAATTGGCAGTATTTTTGATAATATGGATATCTACCCCTTTTATCACTTCAGCTAATTTTTGGGCCCGTTGAGCTACCGGGACTGACTGATCCTGGGAGGCGTTATCAACCACCACTAAGGTAACCCTGTGCTTCAGCGGCCACTGGGGCATCTTTATTTTTTGGCGCCACTCTGTCTCTGGTAACTTTTGCCAAAGTTGGGGAGAAAACTGAGCCAAAAAGGAAAGAAGGGCCTTTTCTAAAAACCGTTCGGCATTGTACGCTAAAAGAATAATAGCAATATTTGTTTTCATCGGCTAAGCCACCATTGTTGCCATTTTGCCAAAATCCGTCCCGGCCATTGTTTTAACCCCCGCTGATTGCCCCACCGCCAGCGGTTAAACCAATAAAGTGCCTCTCCCAATCCTTGCCGGAAAAGCTGGCTTAGTTTATGCGGCTCTACATTGCGCTCCTTAAAACGCTGTTTTTCCCAAACCTTTAAGTAAACCAAAGCCGTGGCATAACTCTGCAAAAGAGCTAAAGCCAACCCGTGAACACCATCGCGATAACCTTGACCAGCAAAGAAACGGCTCAAAAATTCCCCCAACGGTTTTAAAAGCAAATCACTATAATTTAAAACGTACTTTTTTTCTTTAATCAATTCGTTAGCTTGGACCTCGGCATAGCGGCGGCTGCGGTCCAAAAATTGGTCAAGGGTACGGTAATTATAATGGAGAATAGCAAAGCGCTCGCTATCAGGCAAAGTGTAAATTTTACCTTTTAAGATTGGCTTTTGATGAATCTGCTTGGGCCATTTCACTTTCCCCTTTTTGAAGAAACGGGGTAGATAATCAGGCCACCAGCGTGAATTTTGAATCCACTTGCCAAAGATAATATTTTTACGGGGAATCAAAACATAATCAATGTCCTGATGGGGCTTGCTAGCAATTTGGCGAAGTTTGCGGGCTAAAGTGCGGCCAATCTTTTCATCAGCGTCTAAAATCAAAATCCAGCGTCCTTTTGCCTTGCTAAGGGCAAAATTGCGAGCTGGTTCTACATAGCCTACCCGGCTGTAAAGAAATACCCGAGCTCCAAATTCTTCAGCAATCACCCGGGTGCGATCATCGCTATGCATATCCACAACTACAATCTCGTCGGCAAAGTTCTTCACCGATTGAAGGCAACGGGGAAGATTCTTTTCCTCATTTAAAGTATTAACAACGACGGAAATCAATGGCCTCATTTTCACAATATTAGTGATTATCTCATCACCTTGTATATTTTAACCTGTCCGTTATTAAAAATCATCTTTACTCCCAAATCACCAGGAGACAAGGGCAATTTTTGCTCATTAACTAAGTAGATATAACCAATTTTATTGTTTATTAAAAAACCACGTCCCCAAATTGCATCCCGGCTTTGGAAAAACTGCTTAGTTTGGGCTTTCCTTTCCTGCCAAGGATAGCCAGTAATATCCAAATTCATTTCGTCTTCTAAAAATACCGGCTGGCCAGTAAAGGCGGCCACATAGCTGGTGCTTTCGTATAAATAAAGCGGTAAAGGAGGCCTCAAACCATTTTTGGCGAATTTATTATAAGGAAAAGTTAAAACTATACCTTCAGGCCGTCTAGCCAAAAAAGATAAGCCCTCCAATTCATAATAAGGAAGAGCTGTAGGAGGAATATCCCCTAGGTAGCCCCTCAAAGATGCAAATGTGGTAGGCAAGGTTAGAAAAAGAAGAGGAACAACCACCAGCCAACGACGTTTTTCTGTTAATCGAGCTAAAAAAACAGCAAAGTAGAAATTGCTAAAGAACAAGAA
Source organism: Candidatus Microgenomates bacterium (assembly GCA_015485895.1). Lineage (GTDB taxonomy): Bacteria > Patescibacteriota > Microgenomatia > UBA12405 > UBA6130 > S016-97. Next base: position 11,487 of record WFSR01000065.1, read on the forward strand.
ATAATAAAAGAACTGGATAGTATTCCAAGTAGTCCCTCTTTGAACAAAAAGCAAGGGAAATAAGAAAGAGAAAACGAGAACAAAACCGACTAGAACATCGAAATCTTCCAGCTTCCTAGTTGCCAGTTTTTTAATTATCTCAACACCGCCCAAAATACGGGTGCCCATGTTACCCAACGCAAAAACAACTATCAGTCCTAATTCTAAAAGAAGTAAAAATGGCAATTTCCATGACCACCAATGCGCTGCTAGGTTTATCCGTAAAGCAGCCAGGCGGGGAAAATAAAGTTTATCCAGTGATTCGATCATTGAGTGGGCAAACCAAAACGGATGAAAAACAAGCTCCGACCGGTGCGAAAGAGCTCCCACGCCCAACAAGAAGAGAATCGACACCGTGCCGCTAACTACCCAAACCCAGAAATCAAAATTATTTTTCTCCTGTTTGACAAAACGTTGCCATAACCACCAACAAAACAAAGCAAGGCCAATCAAAATGCTCGCATATACCTTGATTATGGTCAACACACTTAGGAAGATACCTAAAAGCACACCGCTTTGCCAGTTGTTTGATTTTCTCATTTTAATCCAGAAAAGAAAACCAACAAGCAAAAAAACCAAAGACAACGCATAAGGAGGATTGATTAAAGTTGAAATTGACTGCATCGACCAAAAAAGTGATTCGCCACCAAGGGTGCCATTGCGTAGTAGAGTTACCACCCATCCTAAAGACCCGGCAAAGTAATTTAAAAAAGCAAACCAAAAGCCCACCCAGTAATGCTTAGTAACTGTTTTTCCCAAGTAAAAACTTAAAAAGCCAATTGAAACGGCTAAAAGCAGGGGAAATAAGCGAAAATACACATCTAAAAATGATAGTGATAATAATTTAGCCGTCCAGCCAGCGAGAAAATCAAATCCCCAGTGATAGTTCTGCAGCACTGTTCCGGCAAAAACTGGATTTCGGGGCGGTAAATGACGAACAACTTGTTGCATTAATGCTAAATGCCAAACACCATCATGCCCGTTTGGCCCCCAAAACCCCAGCCCGAAACTATACAGACGACCGCTTCTAACCATTGTCAGGGAAAGCACCCCTCCTCCTAAAAGAATTAAGATCGCAACTACTAGAGGTGGTTTGAAAAGTTTGAAACTCGCCAAAACTACCAGGACAGCAACCATAGTCAGGACCCACCAATGACTTACAAAAAGGCGACCGGCTCTCCGAGAGGACAATAATTTTAGATCCCAACTATGGGGTTTGCCAATCTTCCGAACAGAGTCAATCTCAGGGGGAACATTCCAGTAAAGTTTATGAGTTAGATTTTTACTTACTAGGTAAGGATCCGGCCAAACTGGTTGGTAGTAGCGAAGGTCTCTAACTAGCCATACGTCCCCCTTGTCCTTTACCAAACCTATTCTTCGATGAATATCCATCAACCACTCAGCCTCTCTGCCAGTTCCCAAAGGGTCCTGGCCACCTATTTGACTAGAAGGTGATAGATGAGGAAAAGCACGTTTATACCAAGCAGCAAACTCTGAAGCGGTGACAAAGGCGACCCCTTTCTCCTCCAGAACTTTTATTTGCTTTTCAAATTCTCCGCCATATTTTTCTATATCATTGTCGTTTTCCAATCCCACCGTTAGTTGGCCAAAATTACCTTTTTGGGGGAAAAGATACAAATCAGCCAGTTTGGAAAAATAATCAATACCCAAATGATGATAGGTTAGATAATCATTCGCCTGGATACTAAAAGTGCTATCAAAGACGCTTGGCCCATAACCATTCAAGGGGTCTCTAGCCGCCCACCATAAGACTACCGCTCCTAGTTTATCCTTTTCATTTGCAGCTGGAATTAGCAAATTTTCACGCGAGGGGTAAAATGGTACTCCCCACCACCCTCCCCAAATTTGATAACCATCAGTAGAAAACTGATCGGTGCAAACAAGAATCGCTTGAATGTGGTACTTTTGCTTAACCAAGCTTGCTGTGTAGGGGTCAACATGCCAAGCTCCAACCGTCTTGGGATAATAACCAAAAGTTTCCTTGAATTTATTAAAAGCCGTCCTGACCAATTTCTTTCTTTCATCCAGGTTATATCCCGAAAGAAAAACCTGGCTAGCCAAACTCCAACTCCCTTTGGATACATACCTCACTTCAGAATGCTCAGCCCAAGAGGGTGTCACTTCTAAAAAGATACCTAGCTCATCGTTTCGAAATTTCTTCTTAGCAAAAAAATCTGACATCTCCGGGCTAAACAGAACATCTGGTCTCAATAACCAAGTTGCTTTAATATTCCTCTCTTGAAGAATGCGCTTTTGAAGAATAACAAAATCTTTAGGCGCCTGGCGTTTTAATTGCCAAAAATCATTCCCTCGGACGGGATTGATGATCACTACAAATCGCTGGTCACTGGCATAAACTAGCTCCGTCGCCATCACCAAATACCCTAAGGCACCGGCTACCAGGACCAGAAAAAGAGACAACAATTTTCCCTTAAGCCTCATTTTTAATCGTCTGCCGAAGAGAAGAATAAAGCCAGAGTAACTCATCGCGGGCTAACAGCCAGGCCAAGCCAAGATAAAGGCCGCCGCCGATAACAATTATTAATAGCAAATTAAGTAATGTTGGCAATAAATTCAGCATTAACAACAAAACCACCATTACCATACTCGCTGTTGCCAAAAAAGGGCGCCAAAGAACAACAATGATAGAAAGACCTAAAGAACGGTACGCCCAATACCAAACGCCCACCGAAGTTGCCGAAACAAGCATTAAACCAAAAGCAGCCCCATTAGCCCCCCAAGATTTGGCCAAGAAAGGAACTAAAAGCCAGGTCAACCCTGTCCAAAAGATCATCAGGTAAAATGTCCAATGCACCTTACCAATAGCGTTAAAAGCATTGGTAATTGGAGTGGTTACCAAACCAAAACCAGCATTGACAATATAAAACCAAAAGGGTACTAAAGCCACCTGCCATTTATGATATTTGGGCCAAAGATGGACAACCCAAGGCATCACCAAAGCTAGGCCTGCCAGCAAAGGAAAGGCCAGAAAGGCAAGCAGGCTAATACTTTTAGCTAAAGCCCGGCGCAACCATTGCTGGCGAGTTTGTAAACGAGCATAGGCCGGGAAGGTTACCCGGATAACCTGGTCCATAAAAAAGCGCAACGGAAATTGGGCCCAACGCTGCGACCACCCCAAAATACCAATCCCATCGCTCCCCAAGATACCCCAGAGAACAATATTCATCACCCTATCTTTTGCCAACGCCAAAAGAGAGTTTGTCTGAAAAGGAACACCAAAATGAAGCAAATCTCTAATTGCTTTTAGATGAAAATTGAAACCAAGAGACCAAGGGGCAAAAAGATACATTAAAGTTACACCCACGATTGCCCGACCAATTACCGCCACCGCCCAGCTGTACAACCCAAAACCTTGCCAAGCCAAGATTACCGCCAGGGTAGTAAAAGTTATTTGCTCGCTTAAATCCACCAGGGCAATTTTTTCGAAGGCCATTTCCCTCTCTAAAAGCACCGAGGGAATAGTTTTTAGGGACGCTAAAAAAAATCCCCCCAAAAGGGCATAAAACAGCCAAACTGCCGACCCGCTAAAATGAAACTTTTGCTCCAGCCAGGGCAGAAGCAAAACAGAAATAATAATTGTCAAAATAACAAGGATCTGCTGAACGGTAAAAGTAGCCCTTGTTTCTTTTAATTTAGGCTTTTCTTTTTTCTGAATTAATGCCGCCGCCAATCCAATATCAGAAAAATATCCCAAAAAACCAACCACCTCCGAAACTGCCCAAAAAATTCCCAGCTCCCACCTTTTAAGGAAAGCGGAAAGAAAGATAAATCCTAAAAAAGAAATTGGCTGGCCGATAAGGTTGCGGAGAATTAAAACTCCAGCTCCCCGCAAGGCTTTCCTTTTTATTTTTCCCAAGTCTTTTTCAGAAACCATTTTTTCGTGGCCACAAAAAGTAACCCCCACCAAGCCAACAAAGAGATGAAATTAGTTATCGCTCTCACCGGAGTATTAGTAAAACGTAAATCTAGCCGATGTTTACCAGGAGGAATACTCACGATAATCCGCCCAAGGTCTTTGCCAACTTGCCAAGGCCAAGGTTTTTGGTCCAACCACACCCGCCAGCCAGGAAAGTAAAATAGATTAAAACGCAACTTGCTTTTTGTTTCCACCTTCCCTTGCCAAAGCCAATAATTAGTTTTCTTAACTACCACCTGCCCCCTAGCTTTTCCGGATAGCAATTCCCAGCTAGTTTTGGGAGCACTCGTAGGCGCTCGGGGAACAGTTTTTGGCAAATAATCATAAATGCCGGCTGTTTGTTGAAACTCCCACGCTTTACCGCTAAATTTTTCCGCATCAGTTAGCGGCCCCATTGCCGCCGGGCGGAAGAAAGACCAATTCCAGCCCACCACCGTCAAAACAAGCAATGCCAAAACCCAGCGCGGCAAAATCTTCCCCAAAAAACCAATTAACAAAGAAGAAAAGAAAACCCAACCGGCCAGCAGCCGCCAAGGAAATTGGGCCATTTGTAAAGGAGTAAGAATTTTCCAAACCGGCACCGATCGTTCGTGGCAAAGGAAAACATAAATTAAAGACACCAATGCTCCTCCCCACAAGAAAACGAGGGTGGCTTTATTTAGCTTGCGCCGCCAGAAAAGCCAACCAGCCGCCAAAACTACACCGATAACCCCCAGCCAATGTAGATGCCCTAAAGAAAATGACATCCCGTCTTTTGGCCCCCAAAGGGAAGGACCCCAACCCCAAAAGCGGGTAATAAACAATTGATAAAGAGAAACAAAATGGGCCCGCCAGTCAAAATAACCGGAAAACATACTATTGATATGGGTAAACTTTTTTTCAAAAAGGATGGGAATAGTAAAAAATGCCGCCAGCGCCAAAGACCAAAAGCCAGCTAAAACCTGCTTGCCAAAAAGATGCCCATCATGCCAAGGCCAATGGCCACTCTCCCACCAGCAATATAAAGCCCAAAGCAATAAAACCGGAGTAAAAATCATCACCATAATATTGTGAGTCAAAAGCAGAGCAGCGTAAGAAAAGCTTAGCCAGTAGAGATATTTATTTTTACCGCTTTGAACAAGCCGGCGCAGACTCCAAAAAATTAGCGGGAACCAGACAAAAGCCCAGGCCTCGTTCATCGCTCCGCGGACAAAAACGTCAACTGAATGATAGGGCGCCCAAAGATAAAAAATAGCGCTTATAACTCCGCCGGCTACACCCCATAAATCAGTCGCCAAAAGAAACATCGTTATTCCGGAAAGAATAAATTGGAGAGAAAAAAGAAACTTGGCAGTAGTCGTGAAATGAAAGCCTAAAAAACGAAAGAGCATCCCCACATAATACGGTAGCGGCGGATAAAAGTTGAAAAGCGGATAGCCGTAGCCAAAACCCATATCCGGTACCCAACGGCAAGGCAATTGCCCATCATGGAAACACTTTTCCATTTCCAATTGGCGCATCATCTGCAAATCATCATGCATGACAAAATAACCCGGCTTAAAAAGCCAATGACTAGCCAAAAGACTAGCAAAAATCACAAGAAGAATCCCGCTGAGATAGGCATTATTTTGCATAATCGTCCAAAGTTTATAGTATTGCCTTAATAACGATTTTTGCCAATGTTCACATTTTTTGAACATTTTTCAATTCCCAAAATAATAACTTGTCTCCACCTGGTTTAGAAAAACTCCTTATTAACACCAATCCTTTTTTCTGAGGATTTTGGAGATGAAAACGGCTCGCATTGGCTACTAGAAAAACACGGTCGCCAGCTTTCTTGGCATTTATCAATGAGGTAGGAATTTTATCGATATCTACTCCGACCCCAATAACGGTAATATTGGGCGATTGGTCAAAATAAATTTGCAATCCATTAGGTAAGGTTCCAAAAAAGCCTTCGGTGCCAACTACCACCTTTGTTTGGGGCGGCAAATTTTGCAAATAGCGAGCTATTGGCCGGATGCCCTCTCCGGCCGTCCAGGCTTCCAGGTAACCACGGGATTCATCCCGCGGAAGAGCTAAACGAGGGTTTACTTGCCACAAATCCCTCATAAAAACTAACGCCGGCAAAGTGGCCACTAAAATCAAGCCTTTCCCCCATTGCCAACGCCAAAGCCAACTAATTGCCGTCCCTATGAATAATAGTAATGGAACAGCCGAAAAAAGCACATAGCGGGCAGTAAAAACTTTAGCCACAGCCAACATGGGGATAACCGGCAACCACCAAAGTGCTAAAACGGCCGAAACTGACCAATTTTTCTTTCTCAACAAAAGCAATAGCCCCAAAAGAGCAAGAAACATCCCTGGCCAGGTTAAATAATGCTCATAATAACGACTTAGATCACTTAGATGAGCCAAAAGGGGGTCAAAAGGGTGCTGGCGAAGATACTGCCAATCCCATAAATAATCCTGGTTACGGCGGCTGATCATATAAAAAACTGGCGCTAAACGAAGCAGATTATAAAGACTAAAAGCAATTAAGACTGCCAGAGCGAAAAGTCCCTCTAAAAACCAAAAGGAGCGCCGGCGTAATTCTCCTATCCCCTGCCTTAAAAGCGACCATAATGTTCCTGCCAGAGGAACAACAAAAATAAAAATTTCCCCTGGGCTTTTAGTCAACCAGGCAGCCCCCAAACTAACCCCCAAAAGAATAGCTAACCAATTTTTCCGCCTTTCCACCAAGAGAAGGGCCAGATAAAAAGAAAGAGTAATCCAAAAGGAAAGTAGGCTATCAACCAAAGCCAGGCGGTTGAAAAAGAGAAAAAACGGGAGAAAAAGATAGGCAAAATAAACAAGCCCAGGATGGCGCTGGTGCAACAACTTACTTAATCTCCAAACCAGCCATGCTTCGCCAAACCCAGCAAGAACAGAAACCAACCGGCCAGCAAATAATGGATCGTGGAAAATACTTAAAGCAATCGCTGTTAACCACATAAAAAGGGGCTGTTTGCCGTCTGAAAGGGGAACCCACCAAAGTGAATGGATACTTTTAAGAACTTGAGCCCAGCGGATATAAATGGCTTCATCGCAAAAAGTGGGAAAAGCTGTTAAATTGTAAAGACGACTAAAAAGGAATAAACCACCCGCTAAAATAAGGAGAAACAGTTTTTCCTTTTTATTCATAACGCCCTAGCCAGTTATTCCATTTAATACGCAAGATTTCCGTGAGCATCTCTTTTGACTCCCGGAGAAAATTCTTTCCTTTTCCCTGGGTAATATCACGATCCTGCCAGGCGATTCTGACTTCTTTTATGCGATAGCCCGCTTTTTTAGCCAAAAATAAAAGTTCGACATCAAAAGCAGAAACCCGCCAGCCCTTTACTCCTTTTTGCTCTTGGTGGAAAAATTGCAGCTTGGGAAATAATTGCCGAGCCACCGACCGCCGCAAGGCCTTGAAGCCGCACTGAGTGTCCTTAATATTCCGCAAAAGTATTAATCGCCGGCCAGTTAAAAAAATAAAAGCCATGAGTTTGCGAAACCAAGGAGCATCCTTACGGGTTTTCCCCCGCGACCCGATGACAATATCAAAGCCTTTTTTAAACCAAGGTAAAAGCTTTTTTATTTCCCTAAGAGGAGTTGATTGGTCCATATCAGTAAAAAGAATTATCTCTCCAGAGGCAGCTTTAATGCCCTGCCAAACAGCCCAAGGTTTGCCCCCATGCCTATTTGCTAAAATTTTGAAACCGGGATGGCGGCGGGCAAATTCCTGGGCTAAAGATAAACTCTTATCTGAAGAGCCGTCGTCAGAAATCAGAACTTCCCAAGAAAACTTTTGTTTTCTAAGAAATTGCCAAACCTCCTCGAGGGCACCGCGGCGCAAATTTGCTTCTTCGTTATAGCAAGGAATGATTACCGACAGATAAATTTTTTTGTTCATAGCGTTTCCTTCTTTCGCTACCAATACCACCAAATCTTGCCTGCTTTTCAATTTTACCAATTCCTGCCTGTCTTTCCAACCAAGCTTTTAACCTTTCTGGATGGGGAGGATCCACTTCCCAAATAGTGTAAAGTCGGGTAACGTTTTTCTTTGCCGGGCAACAGTGTAGCTTCTGACAGCCATACCATTGCCAAAGATAATCCCAAGCATAGGGAATTACTGGAGGCACATAAACATCAACATTAAAATTTTGTCGGCCAGCATCTTGACACACCCAATTAATTACTTGTTTTTGGTTGCCAAGAGTAATATGGGTAGGCCCATCGACGCCGGCAATTAAATAGTTACGGGTTAAGAGCCCATTCTGCCAGGAAAAATACAAAAGTAGGATAAGTAGAATTGTCAGCGGCAGTTGGATTAGAACGTAAGCGAGAAGGAAAACAAAACCCGGCAAGAAACCGGTTAGGTAATAATCATAGAGATGGCCATAATTGCCCACAAAGAAAAATAGGAAAAATAACGGGGTTAAAACAAAAAGAAAGACTAAGCGAACAAACTCATTGCGGCGACGTAGTATTACCGCCAGAAAGAAAAACCAAAAGAGAAAAACTAGCCAAAAAGACCAACGTAAATTGGGATCAAATTGGGCAAAGAAAACATGGTGATACCAAATCAAACGCTCCTTTACGATGGAAAATGTTGGCCAAGCCCAACTGCGGCCGCTTTCGGTATTTACTTTACCAGTCAAAAAACCCAAAAAATTCCGGGTCATTAAAAACCTATTTTTTATTTCAAAAGCAGCCTGCGGTAAAAGAGAGAAAAGAAGGATGGCAATTCCGCCCCAAAGATATTTATTCTTAGAGCCAAATTTTATCCGCCGCCGGAAGGTAAGAGCCAAAAGCAAAATAGCTGGGAAATAAAAAACAGCACTCGCAGCCTCCAACTGTAAGCTAACCGCTAGCCAAAGGGTAACTGCCAAAAACCATTTTTCTTTTTGGCGCAAAAGCCACTCGCTGAGACTCCAAAATAAAAGGACCGTAAAAAACGGTAGCAGTGAGGGGTTAGAAAACCAACGAGCCGAACGAATAATCCAATAAGAAAATGCCCAAAGAAAAGCCGCTATTAGCCCTACTTTTTCGTTAACAAATTTTTTACCCAGCCCATAAAGTAAAAATATCGTTAAACTATCAACTGCTCCTACTAAAGCAGCGGCTACAGCTGGATCGCCATGGCCAATGAAATACAAGGGAGCCAAAAGATAAAACCAAAAAGGGCCTAAAAAAATTCCCGATAAGCCAGTTGTCGGCCCAATTGCCGGAAAATTCTTAGCGGCAAGAATTTTGGTCACTTGAAGGGCATCCCGCCCTTGGTCGTAATAAAACCCCAGTAAATCCCCTTGCCGATATACTCGCACCCACAATCCGCCTAACCAAATCACCAAAAGCAAAATTAGCCACTTATTTTTTCTAATAATCTTAATAACATCTATCTCCACCAGTTGCCGCCATTTCATAAAAAATTCTAGCATGAAC
>WFSR01000066.1 GCA_015485895.1 Candidatus Microgenomates bacterium
CCGCCTCCGCCAGTTGGCAGATGGCGGAACGTCAGGGCTGTCTGATGGCTGACCTCTCTTTCTATTGCTGATACACTATTTTACGACGTCTCCCGAGGTGCGAAGGGTGTTACACCTCGGAGGTGCAATACACTACGCACCTCGGGATTTTGGGACAATTTTGTGCCTGGCAACTCGCCACTAAAGATCTAGAAAAGTGCTCCTCTGTAAGTTGTCTCCGCCAGCTGACAGAGGCGGATGGGCACTCGACGCCCGGACAGGGCACAACTAAAGATAGACAGGAAACAAGTTTTTTGCTAAGCTCAGAGTATGAAACGAGCTTATTTTATTATGGTAGTTATAGCTTTTGTGACCGGGGCTATTTTTCTCCTCTGGCACCTTTTGCAACCGGCGCGAGCTGGGTTGTCCATAGAATCTAGTCCCCCAAGTGCGGTTTATCTTAATGGACATAAGGTGGGTGAGACACCTTACCGAAATTATCATCTCCACCCAGGCGATTGGCAAATTAAATTGGTGGTAGATCATAAACAGTGGACTTGGAAACGGACGATTTCAGTTCCAGCCGATACCCGAGTGTTGGTCCAACGAGAGTTTCGTGACCCTATTAGTCAGGGGCGGGTGATGTATTTATTACCGACTCATGAGAAAACAAAAGCGGGATGTTTTCTTACTTCTTTGCCGCCTAAGGCTAGCGTTACCCTTGATGGAGAGATGAAAGGCTTTACTCCTTTATCTTTGGCCGATATTGGTGCTGGTAATCATCATTTCGTTTTCTCTCTTCCCAACCATGATAATCAGGAACTGGAGTTGCAAACAATAGCCGGTTACCGCTTGGTAGCAGAAGTAGATTTTGGCCCGACGATAACAGTTACTGCTACTCCTACTCCAACATTGGCAGTGGTTGCAAAGATAAAAATAAAAGAAACGCCTACAGGGTGGCTCCGAGTGCGGGAGAAACCTAGCCGAGGAAGTCCAGAAATAGCCAAAGTTACGCCGGGTAAGAAATATCCTTACCGTGGCGAAGAGAATGGCTGGTTTAAAATTGAATATCAGCCGGGGAAAACGGGTTGGGTTTCAGGACAATATGCTGTTAAGGTAGATTAGTCCGCCGGGCCAGGAGGCGTTTTAGGAAAAGGGAGATGGCTACCAAGACTATGAAAGTTAAAAGGAAAGCATAAATTTTCTGCTGACTGTTTAAATTGAGGACGAGAATTCCAAGGATAAGTGAGAATAACCAATAAAGAATAGCAATTTTGGTGCGGGGCAGACCAAGGCGGAAGAGGAGGTGGTGCAAATATTCGGCGTCGCCCCAAACCGGTGATTGGCCTCGCCAGAGACGACGACTGATGGCTAAAATCCCATCGGCCATAGGGATTCCCAAAACAAGAATGGCGGTGGCTAGTTTTGCTCCAGAGAGAACAGCAAGGATGCCAAGAAGAAGTCCGGCGACGCTTTTGCCACTGTAACCGGGCATAATTTGTTGGGGGTAAAAATTATAAGGAAGAAAACCGAGATAAGCTCCGGCAATTGCCCCAGCCAAACTAATAAGCGGCCATTGGGTTAGATCTTGGCTGAAACGAATACCTAAAATGCCAATGGTAACGGCAGCGATGCTCACTAAGCCCGGTAATTGCCCTTCGATGCCGCCAGCCCAACCGACCACATTAGTCATCCAGACAAACCAGACAATAGTTAAAATGTCACCTAGTGAAACAAAAAACCAATGTTGGTCGAGAAAAAGAACCTGGTGGGGGAACAGAGGGTGGGTGATAAAGGCGATTTTGATACCTGCCAAAACAAGACAGATAGCAGCCAGGGTATTAGTTACCAGACGAATATAGGGACTAATGTTGTGAACATCGTCGATAAGACCAACAACTAAATTGATGGTGATTGCTAAAAGAATGGCCAGGACTTTAGTGTCGAGGGGGAGAAAAAGCAAAATGGCGGCGAAGATGCCTATGGCGATTGGAAGCCCGCCACCGCGAGGCACGGGATAGAGATGGGTTATGTTAACCCGGTGTCGTTGCGGATTGTCAAGCCAACCTTGCCGGCGGAAAAATTTAATCGTCAGCGGAGTGGTAATGGTGACTAGACTAAAGGCGGTGAGGAAAGGATAACTAAAAATGTGAATGATATTGCCCATCAGAAAAGAAAATTAAGAAATAAGCGTAAGAGGGTTAGGAGGATAAGGAAGGCAAAGAGATTGCTAGTCCAAAGATAAAGTCTGGGAAAAACGGTTTCTTTGAAAAAGATAATCGTTAAACCGCTATTCAAAACGAGTGTCAAGAAAGAAAGGCCAGGGAGAAGGAAAAGAGAGGAAGGGTTGGTTAACTGGGATTGTCCCCAGGGGCGACTATAAAAGAGAGGGATGAGGGGGGGGAGAAAATGGCCAAAGCTTAAAATGATACCGGATTGGAGAGCAATAAGTAAAAAATTAAGATAGATGAGAGAGGTCATACCTGGCTGTTGCCAAAGCAACCCAATTCGCCCTAAAGCGGTGACGAGCCATTTCTTCATGTTAGTTTTTTAGTGGTGCGATATTCTAAACGGTGTCCTAGCATGAGGCGGGTTTGAGCATCAAGGCCGGGAAGAGCGGCCATAAAGAGGGAAGCAAGGGGAAGAATAAGCCATTGAAGGAATTCTTTAGAATAATCGAGGATATTATGAGCTTTGATAGCTGCTGGCCGGAGACGAAAATCAATAAAGACAACTCCCAAAAGGGCCAAAAGACAAATGCTGAGGATAGTACCGGAAAATTTCGGCAGATTGTAGCCCAGAGTAGTTTGAAAAAAACGAGGATTGAGAAGAGTAACTAGCCAGGCATTTAGGGTGAGGATAAACCAATTGGTAGACCAGAGAATGTGGGTTTCTAACATTTTATAGATTCGGGCTAAGCGAAGACTAAGGGGAATCTCGGGGTGGTTTTTAGCTTGGGTGATAGCATAAGGAATATCGGTAACGCCCCAGGCGTGCCGTTGGCATTGAAGATAGCGATTTTTTAAGGCATCCCAAAAAGTTTTGCCCTCAGGAGCATCAATACTAGTAGGGAGAAAAATTGGCTGAACGCTGGCCTGGCCGCGGGTGGCAAAGAAAGCTTGGAGAAAGAGATGCCAGTCCTCAGGGATGATATCACGGTCCCAGTACCCCACTTGATCTAAAAGTTTAAGAGAAAGGGAATAGGTGGAATAATTAAAATGAAGGTGGTCAGGATCTTGAATGTGGCTTATGTGGTTGATGTTGCCGATGATGCCGATGATACGAATCGGGATTGGCACCCGGTTGAGATTGTTATACCAAAAGATAGGACTTTGCCAAAGATGCCAATAGCGTTGATGGTCGCGAGCGAAGAAATAAGTGAGTGCCGAAAAGTAACGAGGGTGAAATTTAGCATCAGCGTCGCAGCTGGTGACAGTTATATAGTTTAATGGATAACCTTCTTTATTAACTAAGAGTTGCTTAACCTTGCGGGCAGCCCAAGCTTCATTGGCAGCTTTTCCTTTTATTTCTTGGGGAAGGTTGCTGGGATGGAAGGTGACTAAAAGGCGACCGAATTGGCCAGCAAATTGTTTTTTGAGATGGTGAGCTTTTTGATGAGCATTTTTAGCCCGGGATTCCATGGCGAGTACTACAATTAGTTGCTTTTTGGCAATATCTTGCTGGTTCGCTAGCGATTGTAAAGAAGTCGTGGCCAATTTTTCTGCCGGTTCATTGTAGTTGGGAATGATAACAATATGACGAATTTTGTCCCATTTTAACCAATTAGCCTTTTTCTGTTTTTGGTATTGTTGCCACCAGTTAATATGTTCAACTTTTTTAATGGCTCGGTAACCACGGACGCCCAGGAAAAGGTTTTTAAATGATTGGTAAAACCAAAAAACAAGGAAGGCCACGGTAAAATATGCCACCAAACGAGGAACTAAAAATGCTCCCCAAAAAGGGAAGAGGATAATACTCCAGGAGAGAAAACCTGGAAGAATTTCTAGTAGACGTTGTTGGGGCAAATGAAATCTCCTCATTAGCCCTTTATTTTACAATTTTTGGCTTCCAGCGGCAACGGAAAGCTGTGCCCTGTCCAGGATAAGTTAAAATGAAAAGTTAAAAGTGTAAAGTGAAAAAGAAGTGGAAAGTGAAAAGTTAGAAATGGAGCTAGGTTGGAGGAACTAGGTTAATGATACGTCATCCTGAAACCCCGACTCCGCCAGTTGGCGGAACGTCGGGGGGTTCAGGATCTCCAGCTGGATGTTGTATCAATAATGGTGGTTGCCCATCCAGCTGAAGATGCTGAACTAAATTCAGC
>WFSR01000067.1 GCA_015485895.1 Candidatus Microgenomates bacterium
GGTGGGAAATTTGTACCGGGCGGCGTTCTTTTTGGCCCGCAGTGCCCAAGGAAAAGATTTGGCAGAAAAAATGCTTGATAAAACTGAGGCAATTTTTGCTGATGCTGGTCTTGCTAGCCAGAAAATTAAGAAAATTACTTTTTTGAAGAAGCGGCTAAAAATGATTGCCGACGAAAAAGATCGGTTAATTTTAGCCGAACGGATTTTAGATGAATATCAAAAATTGGTTCAGAAACTTTAAATTTTGGTTGCTGCTAGCATTTTTACTGCGGTTAATTTTGATCATTGTTGGCAGTTACCATCCTGATATTTTGAACCATGTTGATTGGGGAAATAAGTTCTGGCAATATGGTGTTAAAGATTTTTATGAAAAGACCATTTGGGGTGTTTCTTGGCCTAATCAGCCTCTTGGTTCGATTTATTTATTTGCCATTATTGCCAAACTTACCCGCTGGTTTTTTGCGGCGGCTTGGTGGCTAAATCTTAAATTGCCCCTTTTCCCCTCCTTTATCTTTCCATTTTTAGAAGCCAAGTTGCAGATTATCTTATTAAAAACACCGTTTATTTTGGCCGACCTAGGGTTAGGTTGGCTTATTTATCAAATTGGGCAACAGTTGACGAGGAAGAAAAAATTAGCCCTTCTTGGTATGATCCTTTTTCTTTTTAACCCGCCGCTTGTTTACAATTCAGCAGTTTGGGGACAGACTGATTCGCTGGTGAATTTTTTGGCACTTTGGGGTCTGTGGCAGTTTTACCGCCGCCACTATTATCAAGGCTGGCTGGGATTTTTATTGTCTTGGTATTTCAAGATGTCTTTAGTTGTTTGGGCACCTGCTCTTTTTATTTTGGGGTGGCTTTACCGCCGCGATTGGCCAAAAATATTTTTAGCTGGTTTCTTAATGGGAAGCTCCCTGATAATTATTTCCTTGCCAGCCGTGCACCATGGCAATGTCCTTTCCTGGCTTTGGTATCTTTATACTAACCGCATTTTCCCCCGCCAGGGCCACATGCTTTCCGGTAACGCTTTCAATTTCTGGACGCTTCTTTACGGTATTGATTTAAGCTTGCGAGAAAGTATTCGCCTTTATGGCGTTTCTGCCAAGATGATTGGCAGAACAATAAGCCTGACGATAACCATTGCTGTTAGCGGTTTATCTTGGTGGCAGGCGCGGCAAAAAGGTAACCGCTTTAAATTTCAAAATGCTCTGTGGTTAGTTTTATTGATTTCTTTTGCTGTCTTTTTGTTTTTAACTAATATGCACGAGCGTTATCTTTATCCAATTTTCGCACCCCTTGCTATTTTAACTGCAGTGGGCGAAATAAGCATGGGGTGGTACATTCTCTTATCCTTAATCCATTGGCTTAACCTTTATAATTTGTGGTGGTATCCTCATTGGCAATGGCTGGAAAATATTTTAGAGTGGCGCCACTTTTTCTTGCCGCGGGCCCTATCGCTGGTTTTAGTGCTGATTTTTGTTCGCTTCTGCCTTTTTGCGTATAATAAGGGTGATGAAAAAGTATAAATTATGGTTGGTGATTATTCTTCTTTTGGCTCTGTTTTTACGCCTTTACAAATTAAATCAACTAGAACTTTTTGGTGACGAGCTTGATGTTGGCTATCACGCCTATTCGCTTTGGTTGACCGGCCGAGATTATCGGGGCCAAAAATGGCCAGTCTATATTCATTCTTTTTCTGAATGGCGGGCGCCGCTTCTGATGTACGTCACCGCTCCCTTTGTGGGCATTTTTGGGCTTAACGAGTGGGGAGTACGCTTACCGGTGGTTTTTTTTGGCATTTTGGATATAATCTTTTTGGCGCTTTTTGTTTGGGAACTTAGTCGAAAAAAAGAACTAGCTTTAGTAAGCGCTTTTTTGTTAGCAGTTACGCCCTGGCATATTCATTATTCTCGGGCTGCCTTTGAGGTAACGCTTCTTTTATTTCTTTTGCTGGCAGGGAGCTGGGCTTTGTTGCGCGGCTGGCGGCAGCGGCAAAAAGCACTATTTTGGTTAGCAGGATTGGCTTTTGCCTTAACTTTTTATACTTACAGCACGGCTAATCTTTTTACTCCACTATTGCTTTTGGGGATAGCAATAATTTATTTTTCGAAAATTAAACCCCAGTTTACCTTTTGGATAAAGTGGAGCTTGGTAATGGCAATATTGATAGTTCCTTTGTTTTGGATGGTTATCAAAGGTCCTGCCGCTGGCCGTTTTGAGTTGATCAGTATTTTTCATGACCCCCAAACTCGAGCGCAAATTGTTTTTAAACGAAATACCGGCCTTGCCTCACCCTTGGTGGAAAGGTTTTTCCATAACAAAGCAACCGCTTGGGGAAAAAGTTTTTTGGCTAATTATTTAACAGCGTTTTCGCCCCAATTCCTTTTTTTAACCGGTGACCCCCGGCCGCGTCAAAATCTTCCCCAGGCTGGCGAGTTTTTTTGGCCATTGGCTATTTTTTTAGTAGCTGGCTTTTGGCAACTTAAAAAATATTTTTCAAAAGAAGAACGCCGCTTGTTGCTTCTTTGGCTTTTTTTAGCCCCTTTGCCGGCAGCCTTAACGGTTGGTGGTGGCAACCATGCTACCCGCTTATTTCTTCTCTTGCCCCCCTTGGTAATTGTTATGGCTAGTGGTTTAATGCTAGTGTGGCAAAAAAGGATGGGGACCTTAGTGATAGTCACTATAGCTTTACTTTTTCTGCTTTTTTGGGAGCATAACTATTTAACTCATTATCCTCGAGAACAATACCGTTATTGGCATTACGGCTATCGCGAGGCAATGACCTGGCTGAATGATCATCAGGATAATTATTCGCAGATTATTATTAATAATAGCCACGAACCAGCCCTTATTCGCTATCTTTTTTGGACAAAGCAGAACCCGGCTTGGTTTCAAAAGCATTTCCATGGCGATCAAGAAAAGAAAGGTGTTTTAGCTGGCTGGCAAGGTTTTCGTTTAGGGGAAGTGTTTTTTGGCCGCATCGATGCGCGGGACAAAATAGCCTGGCTAGAAAATAATCTTTCCCCGAAAACAGCTTATCTTGCTTTTCAAAAAGACGAAATCCCCGGTGATTGGGATTGGGCCCAAAACCCGCCCGCTGGTTTGCAAGTTTTAAAAACGGTAAAGGATCCTTGGGGCAAACCGTTAATGGTTTGGTTAGCTCGGCGATGAAAAAAAGGCAAATTATTGCCTTATTAGGATTAGTGTTTCTTTTGGGGAGTTTTCTGCGCCTTTGGCGTTTAGATGAAATTCCGCCGGGCTTTACTCCCGATGAAGCGGCGCAAGGTTACACCGCCTACTCCCTTTCAAAGACTGGCCGGGACGAATGGGGAATAAAATGGCCCCTTAATTTACGATCTTTTGGCGATTTTAAGCCGCCCTTGCAAACTTATTTAATGATTCCCACCGTGGCGGCATTAGGCTTGAATGAAACAGCTGTCCGTTTGCCTAATGCCTTTTTAGCTAGCTTAACTTTAGTGGGCGTTTTTTTACTTGCTGATGAGCTTTTTTCCTCGCCGATGGCTGGTCTCATTAGTGCCGCTCTTCTGGCCATTTCGCCTTGGCATTTACCTCTTTCGCGGGGAGCCTTTGAGGCTAACCTAACGGTTTTTTTCTTTAGCTTTGGTTTCTATTTCTTTTTAAAAATGCTAAAAGCGCCGCGTTGGTGTTGGCAAATTTTAGCAGCTCTTTTTTTAGGCTTAAATCTTTTTTCTTACCATAGCGCCAAATTGATTACCCCATTAATTGTGCTTATTTTCCTGGGTTACAAGTTTTGGCCCCTTAGAGTTAAAAGACAAAAATGGGCTGCGCTAATAAGGGAAGTTTTTGTTAAGCAGAAATTGTTTTGGCTTCTTTTTGGCTCGGCTTTCCTTTTGGCGTATGTTTCATTTTTCAATGGAGGGCAAACGCGGGGGGCAGATATTGCCATTTTCCACCCGACTGACAATTGGCAGGCGGTTAAAGATGAGCGCTGGTGGGCGGTTCGATCTGGTTTGCCGGCGCTAGTGGCCCGCTTTTTTCACAACAAGCTGACTTATTCTTTGACTCATTTCAGCAAAAATTATCTGGCTTATTTCTCGCCGCAATTTTTCTTTTCTGAAGGGCCTGGTGAGGGCACTTACGGGATGATTCCCGGCCGGGGTGTGCTCTATTGGTGGGCTTTGCCACTGTTGCTTTTAGGTATTTATTGGTTGATAAAAAATCCCCAGCCGGAGGTGATTTTGTTAATCGTTATTATTCTTTTGGCTCCGTTGCCAGCTGCTTTAGCTAAAGGCAATCGGGCAGCTAATCGGGCGGCGGTGATGATGCCCTGGATAAATATTTTTTTGGCGGCAGTAATTTGGCGTTTGCTCAATATGGGGAGAAAAATTTCCCAGCAAAAAAAGTTTGCTTTAATTATAATTTCATTTTTAATTGTCTTCTATTTTGCGGCTTCTTTTAGCGAAGACTATTTTATCCAAAGCCCGCGTAAAATTGCCCCAGCCATGCTTTATGGCCGTTGCCGGGCCCTACGTTGGGTGGCAAAACATTATCCTCAGGCAAAAACAGTTGTAGTCTCGCGCCGCCTTTCGGAACCTCAGGCTTACGTGATGTTTTGTTTGCGTTATCCGCCAAAAGAGGTTCAAAAAGCTAGCCCGTCTTGGCAGGAATATTCCCGGCGCCATTTGAGTTTTTTAGACCAACTGGGCGATTACCATTTGGGTAAATTCATCTTCCGGGAAATTAATTGGGCGTCAGACCGCCAGCTAAAAAACGCTGTCTTGGTCGGTAAACCAGAAGAATTTCCCGGGGAAGCAAAAGTAGATAAAATTATTTATTATCCCAACCACCAGCCGGCGATAAAAATTTACAAGACAATAGATTATGAAAAATAAGAAAACGCTTATTTTATTGGCAGCAATTCTCATTTTGGGTTTTTTCCTTCGTGGCTACCGACTGGCTGCTAATCCGCCGGCTCTAAATTGGGATGAGGTTTCTCATGGTTATAATGCTTATTCAATTTGGCGAACGGGCCGAGATGAGTGGGACCAATTTTTACCGCTCATTTTTCGCGCCTATGGCGATTATAAGTTACCAGTTTATATTTATCTGACAGCGCCAATTGCTGGCTTTCTAGGGCTTAATGCTGTTTCAGTTCGTTTGGTTTCTGTTTTGGCCGGGGGAGGACTGGTTTTAATTTTTTATTTTTTGGGCCGTGTCTTGTGGCCCCAAAAGAAATGGGCCCTCTGGCTGGCTTTTTTGGCAGCGGTATCGCCCTGGAGTATTTTTATTTCCCGGGCAGCAATTGAGGCTAACTTGGCCCTATTTTTCTTTACTGCTGCCCTTTGGTTTTGGCAACGCCGCGAGGCTGCAGGGGCAATTATCTTTTTGGGCTTGGCCATGGAAACTTATAATGCGGCTCGGGTGGTGGTGCCGCTAGTTTTCCTTTATATCCTCTTGGATGCTCTCCGGCACCGGCGTTGGTGGTCTAGTGCCAAAATGGCGTTTTTGATGCTTCTGGTGAGTTTGCCTTTTATCTTGCAAATAGTGAATAAGACTGGTGAGGCGCGCTTTTTTTGGACGACGCCGGTAGATCAGGGGGCAATAAATCGCATTATTTGGCAGCGCCAACATGCCCGTTACCCTTTTTTGGCCCGCTGGCGGTATAACCGCTTTACCTATTTTGGACAGTATGTGGCCAGCCATTATTATCAACACTTTGGCCTTAATTTTCTCTTTCTTCGTGGGGGGACTAATTACCAATTTTCTCTTCCCGACCACGGTTTGATTTTTTTGGTTTTAGCCCCTTTCTTTTGGTTAGGCGGATTGCTTTTTCTTCGCCAAAAGAAATGGTCTTGGCTCTTTCTACTTTTGGTAGCTTTTTTGCCATCAGCAATAACTCGAGATTCGCCCCATGTTTTGCGGAGTATTTTGGCATTGCCGATAATTTTAGTTATGGTTGTGACCGGCCTTCGGGCGACTAAAATATGGCTGGAACAACACTCGGGTTTAGGAGGACGATTTTTTCTTTTTTCTCTGGTAGTGGCAATATTGATTCAATTAGGATTTTGGTGGCGTGATTATTGGCGGATTTATCGACCGGCTTATTCTTGGGCTTGGCAGTATGGCTATCAGCCAGCGGTTAGTTATGTTAAGCAGCATTATGGGGAGTATGGACAAATTATTTTTACCAAAAAATATGGCGAACCCCACGAATTTGTGCTTTTTTACTGGCCTTGGGAACCAAGTTATTATCAATATGATCCCCATAAAAAATGGAATTACCATGCCCATTGGTATTGGGTTGATGCCTTTGACAAATTCCAATTTTGGAACGATTGGGAGATAAAAGAAAAGTTAAAGTTAAAATTAAAGTCGAAGGGAGTGAAAAGTAAAAGTGAAGATAGAAAATTATTATTGATTACATCGCCAGGGAATTGGCTGGAGGGAGGAAGACTGTTGAAAACGATAAACTTTTTGGATGGAAGTCCGGCGTTTGACATAATAGAATATTAAAGGGGAATTAGAGCATCGGGTTATCAGGGAAAGAAATCAGTTAATCAGAGTACCAGAAAAAGTATCTTTAATGAAAAGAAAAGAAAAAATCGTTTTAGTAGTCATATTCCTTCTTAGTTTTCTGTTGAGAGTTTGGCAGGTAGGAAGTTATCCGCCTCTCCTTTGGGATGAAGCAGCTTTGGGTTATAATGCTTATTCTATTCTCCACACTGGCCGCGATGAATATGGCAAATTTATGCCTTTAATTTTTAAATCTTTCGGTGACTATAAGCCGGGCCTTTATGTTTATTTAGCAATGCCCTTTGTTTGGCTTTTTGGCCTTACTCCTCTGGCAGTTCGCTTACCAAGTATTATTTTTGGCGCTTTTATGCCTTTGGGGCTTTATTTCTTGGTTCGCCAACTTTGGGATGATGAAAGATTAGCCTCTTGGTCGGCCGTTGTTTTAGCATTTCTACCGGCAGCAATCCATTTTTCTCGGGGAGCTTGGGAGGTTAATATAATGACCGGTTTTTTGTTATTAGGTAGCTGGTTCCTTTTACGAAAGCCAAAACATTGGTCTTGGGGCTTGGCTAGTTTCTTGTTAGCGCTTTTAACTTATCAAGGGGCAAAATTATTGGTGCCCCTACTTTTGCTTTTTTTTGTTTGGCTTTATGGTCGGTCTCCCCTGAGGGGTAAATTAAAAATTAAAAAAACAACCTGGCTATTCTCGGGAGTAATTGTGGCTGCGATGGCTGGCTGGTATCTTTTGAGCTTTTCTGGTCCGGCGCGCAACCGCCTGCGGGTTATGAGCTTGTTCTCATACCATCGTCCGAGCAAAGCAACTCAGGCAATTTTGCAAGAAGATGGATTAACTCACAAAAATTGGCATTTTTATGTTTTTCATGGCGAATGGCTAGCTTTCACCCGCGCTTTTGCCGACCGTTATCTTAATTATTTTTCTCCTCGCTTTTTAGCTTTTGCCGGCGATTGGACTGACCCTCGCCATAGTGCTCCTTATTTTGGTTTTATTGGCCACCTCAACTTTTTACTAATGATCATCGGCTTGGCTTTTTTTCTTGCTCGTCCCCATCCTCGCCGAGAATACTTGCCTCTCTATTGGTTTCTGGTCGCCCCTTTGCCGGCAGCTTTGTCCCGCGATATTATTAGCGGGGTAAGGAGTTTACCGATCATTATTCCGGTGAGCATTTTTATTGGCTGGGGGATAAAAGCAATAACGGATTGGCGGCCACTTTTTGCTTGGAAAAAAATTTTTGCCTGGCTTAAATATGGAGTTTTGGGATTACTTTTCTTTTTAGACTTTTTTTACTGGAGTGACTTATATTTTGTTCATATGGTTAAGAGAAGGCCTAAAGATTGGCTCTATGGTTATCGAGCTGCTATGAAATATGTAATAAAGCACAAAAATAGATCGCAACAGGTATTTTTTACCAATTTTTACGGACAACCGTATATCTATTATTTGTTTTACAGTCATTATCCGCCGGCTAAGTATCAAAAACAAGCCCATTTGCAAGCTAATAAATTTGGTGATGTTGGCAGGGTTAATAAGATTGATAATTTATATTTTTGCTCCTTAGATAAGGGGACTTTGCATAATTGCCAAAATTGCCTTCTGCTCTTTGCCGACGACGAGATTTTGCGATCGGGCATCGATAAAGATAAACAGATATTTTCCCAGATGACACCGCTGGGAAAAATAAACCATCAGGTGCTTTTTTATGCTTACCAAACAGGGCAAAAACTAAAATGAAAAAGAAAATATTTTTGGGGTTGATTTTATTATTGGCGTTTTTCTTGCGCTTTTATCATTTGGATTCTTACCCGCCGCTAAATGCCGATGAGGCATCTATTGGCTATAATGCCTGGTCGTTGATAAAAACCGGCCGGGATGAACACGGTGAAGTCTGGCCATTACATTTTAAATCTTTTGGTGACTATAAGCCAGGTGGTTATTTTTATATTGTTCTCCCGTTCGTAAAGTTCTTTGGTCTAAACGAATGGTCGGTTCGGGCTCCGGCGGCCTTTCTGGGAGTGGCAACGGTTTATTTGGTTTACCTTTTAGCGCGTTTAATTTGGCGGGACGAAATTTTAGGCCTTTTCTGGGCTTTTTCTCTAGCAGTTTCTCCTTGGCATCTCCAATTTTCCCGGGGCGGTTGGGAAAGCAATACGGCTTTATTTTTCCTAACATTAGGGGTTTATTTCTTTTTTGCTGGTCTGAAACGGGGAAAAGATAATTTCACTATAAATATTACTTTTTCTCTTCTGAGTTCTCTGGCAGCGATGTACATTTACCATAGCGCCCGCCTGGTAGTGCCGGCTTTGGGATTGGGCTTGGTGATATTTAATTGGCATTTATTTTGGCAAAAGAGAAAGCAAATGGTTTTCCTTCTGGCCGCAGCATTTTTATTGCTAGTTCCATTGATGGTTTCTTTTTTGAGAGGTGGTGCCGAAGCGCGTTTTTCGGGGGTTGGGCTTTTTGCCGATCCGGGTCCAATTTGGCGGGCGAATGAGTTAATAAATCAGCACCGCCATGTAACTGTGGCAAGAATTTTTCATAATAAGCCGGTGCTTTATAGCATCCTGTTTGCAAATAAATATTTTTCTCATTTTAGCGGCAATTTCCTTTTTATTGATGGCGATAGCGTTCCCCGGAGCAAAATCCCTGATATGGGCGAGCTGTATCTTTTTGAGGTCGTTTTTTTGGCTATTGGGATGGTTGGCTGGCTGCGAATGAAAATGAATGATAAATATTTGCCCTGGCTTTGGCTAGGAGTAGCTCCCTTGGCATCGGCGTTAACTTTTCAGGCCCCCAGTGCCCTGCGTGCTTTACCCTTGGTAGTGCCTTTAACATTTTTTGTGGCCTTGGGTTTAAGAGCTATCTGGGAATTTTCTGCGCAAAATTTGCCCCGGCTAACGCCTTATTTTCTCCGAAGTGTAGTGATTATAGCCTATCTTTGGGGTGTTTGGGGGTGGTGGAACCAATATTTTATTCATTATTTAAAACGTTATCCTGCAGCTTGGCCTGATTTCCGGCCGGTGGCCCAGTGGCTAAAGCAAAATCAAGCCAAATACCAGCGCATCTGCATTGCCGGCAAATTTGACCAACCCTACATTTTGACGCTTTTTTACTTGCAATATCCACCCCAGAAAGCCCAACAAGAATTACATTTGACCCCGCGCGACAAATTTGGCTTTTCGACGGTAACTCATTTTGGGAAGTATTGGTTCGGAGACTGTAATAAATTGACAGCAAAGCATTTTGATGCTATTTTAGGAAAATGAAAAACTTAATAGCAAGGACAACTATCCGCCTTGATAAGGAACTCAAATATTTGGTGGAAAAAATGGCCTTGGAACAGGGTATTCGCCAGCAAGATGTTATTCGAAACGCACTCCGGCTTTATTTACGGAACCGAAGCCGAAAAGAGGCCAAGAGAATAATTCTGCCGCGCCACGATTTGGGGGTAAAATTGGATAAAATAACGAGAAACATGATTTATGACCTATGAAGGCAGTTCTGGCCGACTCTAATATTCTTATTTATGCTATTAATACTAGCTCGCCGAAACATTCCCAGGCTCGGTTGTTCCTAAGGCAAGCAATTAAAGATAAAAGTCTTTATCTGGCTCACCAAAACATTTTAGAGACGATGCGGGTTTTAACCCACCCCAAGTTTCCTCATCCGATGTCCATTCAGAGGGCTGCTCGGATGTTAGATACAATTAGTCGCCAGGCATTCTTAATCAGTCCGGTGCCAACAACTTATTGGCTTTTTATTTCTTTGTTACAAAAGTATCCCCGCGGAGGGAATTCTATCTTTGATACCTATTTAGTAGCCACAGCTTTGACCGCTGGGGTAAAAGTAATTGCTAGCGATAACGAACGGGACTTGCGCATTTTTAAAGGAATAAAGGTTA
This sequence comes from Candidatus Microgenomates bacterium, assembly GCA_015485895.1. Lineage (GTDB taxonomy): Bacteria > Patescibacteriota > Microgenomatia > UBA12405 > UBA6130 > S016-97. The sequence continues at coordinate 10,410 of WFSR01000067.1, forward strand.
TAAATCCTTTTAAAAAGGTACAATAAGAAAGGAATTATGAAGAAGAAAATAGTGCTTTCGGTAGCCATTGCTACTTATAATGAGGAAGAAAATGTTGCCCGTTGTTTAAGGGCGGTCAAAGGGTGGGTTGACGAAATTGTGGTTGTCGACGGTTCTTCGCAAGATCGTACCCGGGAGATTGCTAGGAAATTTGGTGCGCGCGTTTATAAAACGACCAACAAACCAATTTTTCATATTAATAAACAAATGGCTATCGATAAATGCCGTGGTGATTGGGTTTTGCAGCTCGATGCCGACGAAATTGTTAGCCCGGCGTTAAAAAAGGAAATAGAACAAATTATTAGTAAGAATAAGAATGGTCCAGAGGTTTCTTCCATCCCAGTTGCCTATTGGATTCCGCGTCGGAATTTCTTTTTAGGTCGCTGGTTGAAGAAAACTGGCCAGTATCCTGATCCAGTGATTCGGTTTTTCCGTCGCGGAAGGGCTCATTTGCCTTGTCAAGATGTACACGAACAGATGGTAGTTGATGGTCCAGTTGGTTGGTTGCAAGGGCACCTGTGGCATTATCCTTACCCAACTTTTGCTGAATATCTGAAGAAATCAAACCGTTATACTAGCCTTACTGCCCAAGAATGGCGAGTGCAGAAAAAGAAACCGGGGTTAAAAATGCTTCTTTGGGCAATTTGGCAGAGTATTCGGACATTTTTCCTCCTATTTTTCCGCCATAAAGGTTTTCGGGATAGCTTTCCCGGTTTTGTTTTCTCTTTTTATTCTGGCTTACATTATCTAACTGCTTATGTAAAATTTTGGGAACTTTATTATCAAAAGAGAAATATTAATCTTAAAAAAGACTGGGAGTGAAAAAAATAAAAGTTGGTTTCGATGTCACGCCTCTCTATTCTGGCGACAAAGTGCGCGGCATTGGTTTTTATACTCAAAGATTATTAGCAGAACTTAAAAAAATAAAGGCAATAGAAATAGTGGAAATTAAAAATAAAAATGAAAGGAAAAAAGCCAATTATGAAATTCTTCATATTCCTTATTTCCGCCCTTTTTTTGCCACTTTACCTTGGCGGAAGTGGCACCCCTGGGTGATAACCGTCCACGATCTTATTCCTCTTAAATATCCGCAACATTATCCTCCTGGTTGGCGGGGGCGTCTAAAATGGTGGCGGCAAAAGTATTTGTTGCGGCGGGCTGATTTTATTATCACCGATTCTTTTACGGCCAAATATGATATTAGCCGTTTAGCGGGGTACCCTCAGGACAGAATTTATGTTACTTATCTAGCTGCTGATGCCCATTTTCATCCCTTAAAGAATAATAAGAAATTGAACCAGGTGAGAGACAAATATTGTTTGCCGCCAAAATTTGTCCTTTATGTTGGCGATGTTAATTGGAATAAAAACATTCCTGGCCTGGTTAAAGCCAGCCGACGGGTTGGCCTAGATCTAGTAATAGTTGGCAAACAAGCTTTAGCTAAAAATTTTGTTCGCCGCCATCCCGAGAATCAACCTTTAGTTTGGCTCCAGAGGCAAGCTAAGAAAGATAAACATTTGCATTTATTGGGATTTGTGCCCACGGTTGATTTAGTGGCTTTATATAATCTGGCCACAATGTATTGTCAGCCTTCCTTTGACGAGGGGTTTGGGTTGCCGGTAATAGAGGCGATGGCTAGTGGTTGTCCGGTGGTGGCCAGCCGCCGAGGGAGCTTGCCCGAGGTGGTAAAGGATGCTGGCATTTTAGTAGAACCGGATGTAAGTAGTTTATCTCAAGGCATAGCGATGCTTTTAAAAGATGCTGGGCTAAGACAGCGACTGGTTCGCCGGGGCCGACAACGAGCTCGAGAATTTTCTTGGAAAAAAACGGCTATGGCAACATTGTTGGTATATAAGCTGGCTGCGGGAGTTGTTTAGGGCTAGAGTAAGGAAAGAAGAAGTTGCTGTGCTCTCTTATTATGAGGATTAATTTTGATGGCAGCCTGGAATTCTTGTTTTGCCTTCTCTTTCTCTTTTAAATTAAGGTAAAAAATGCCGAGATTTACATGAAGGTTATCGTTTTTTGGATTAATAGCAATTGCCTTTTTAAAATGTTGTTCTGCTAGAGCAAATTTTTTCTGTCGGAAATAGATAATTGCTAAACTTTGATACGATTGCCAGAGATGGGGATTATATTTTATGGCTAGTTTGTAGTTTTTAATGGCTTTGCCAAATTCCTTCTTGCCGATATAAACATTGGCGAGGTTATGATAAGCGTCAGCATAGTGGGGATTTAGTTTAATGGCTGTTTTGAATTCTTGAATGGCCCTATTAAGGTCACCATGCCGTCCGTACATGTCGCCTAGATTATTGTGATTTTGGGAACTGGAGGGTGAGGTGCGGGCAGCGGCTAGCCAAAGATGGTCTTGATCTTTCCAATCATTATTCCTGATGATTGTGCGAATAGAGAGGGGAACTAGAAGTAAGATGAGAATGGCATAAGTAGCCTGAGGATTGTGGACGAGGCGACCGATTTGAACGATGGCCATAGCAATAAGGACGAAAATGCCAACGGAGGCGAGGTAAACATACCGTTCGGCAACAATCCAGGAAACGCCAAAAGGGGTCATAGTGGGCGAAAGGGCGATGAAAAACCACGAAAGCCAGAAAGCAATTTTTTTATTTTTGAAAAGTCCCCAAATAATGGCAGCGAGTAAGGCCAGAAGAATAACTACCTGGATTATGATTTGTGTTCGGCTAAAAAACATTTCCGAGTGGTAAAGAGTCAGCTTGTCAGGCCAGAAAATAAGTGATAGATAAGAAGTGGTAGCTACAGCAACAAGGTGAACGAAGCTAATAACTTGTTGCGGGAAAGAAAGAGCAATATGAGGGTGAAATTGGGAATAAGATGTTCTTAACCATGCTTGTCTCTCCGGGAGCTTAAGAATAAAAAATGCAGCTACAAGGGCTGCCGGGATCGTGAGAGAAGTTACTACTTTCCAGTTTGGTAATTTTGTATTATAAGACCAGTCGAGCAGGATAATAATTATTGGAATGACTACAGCTTTTTCGGATATAGTTAAAGCGAAAATAAAACTTAGTAAAGAAAGAGCGTACAGGGATTTCTTCTGCCGGGCGAGTATATAAAAGATTATAGTTATTATCGAGAAAAAACTATAGGAACAATAACCGCCACCGGAAATCCAAGTCACAGATTCGGTCATGATTGGGTGAACGGCCATTATGCTAGCAGAGAGAAAAGCGATGGTATTGCCAAGAAGGAGATACACCAGAACATAGGTAGCGATGACGCTGGCCATATGAAATATAATATTGACGGACCTAAATGCAATTGGGGACATGCCAAATAATCGGTAGGTAATAGCTCGTAGGTTGAATTGGAAAGAACCGATAAGACTAGTTGGATGGAAAATCGAAAAGTGGAATTTGCCGATATTTTTATTGTGAAGAATTCCCGCGATATCATCGGAAACGAATTTGTTATTTAGCGAGTTGGCGTACGTTATTAACACTAACAGTATTAGCAGTAGTATAAAATAGCGGTGGTTATTAAAAAATTGTCGGGTATCGAATAAATAAACTTTATTTGTTTTTTTGCGAATTGGCTTCTGTTTGATAAGCGACGTAACGTATTGCTTTCCCCTTATTTTGATAAGATAGCTTTTCACTCTCTCTGGATCGATGTGCAGAGAGTCGGATATCTCCGCAATGGAATTTTTCTTGATATGTTTTTTAATGTATTTTTTTTGTTTCTGGGTAAGTTTCATTGTGCTTAACTTTACAATATTAGCATAAATGTATAAAATGCGATGCTAATGAGGCATAAAATTGGAGTGATAATTAATTATTGTTCTAATGATTATATATTTATTAGGCGGGCGGTTGAAGAGGTAAGTAAATTTGCTGCTGAAATTATTGTGCCGGTTGCCGATCGTTTTTTCGATGGTAGTCTTGAGGATAGAGATTTATTGAATAAAACATTTAAAGAGAATCCGGAGGCGAGATTTATTCTTTTTGAATGGCACCCACAGCCACCTCCTTTCCCAGGTCATTGGTTTTGGCGGTTGGTGCCTAGAAGGACAGGCTTAAGGCCTTTGTACGGGTCCCCTTATTGGATTTGTAGAGCCAGATTTATAGGCTATAAGCATTTGTCGGAAAGTGTGAAATATATTCTTTTTCTTGATGCTGATGAAATTGTGGATGGTGAAAAGTTTAAAAGATGGTTAGATACTGAAGAATATCAGAAATTTAACGCAATGAAGCTTGCGTGCTATTTTTATATAGGGACGCCTAGTTACCAAAGGAAAACATATGGTGAAAGTGGCATTTTGGTTAAAAAAGCATTGCTTACAAGGGAAATGTTTTTTAGTTACGGAGAGAGGTGGACGATGTATAAGAAAATTCGTGGCCGGAAAAAAGCTATGGTTATGGGGACAGACGACTTGCCAATGGTACACCATTATGGTTGGGCGCGCCCTAAGAAAAATTTACTAAAAAAGGTTAAAACATGGAGTCATAACAATGACGCTGATTGGAGCGAGACAGTTAATGGTGTTATCTCTTATCGCAAAAAAACGAGTGAATTTCTCCAAAAATATAATTGCAAGATTGTAAGGCCTTATATTAAATTTTGAATTACTGTTAAGTGGTATGAAGAGAGGAATAATTGTTTGAATGGGGAATAAAACGCCACACACTAGAAATTACAATATTGCTAAAGCTCCGGCGAGCTCCCGATCCCAATTGCCTCGTCAGAAACGTCTCGCTATAACTGCTATTCGTAAATCTAGGCCTAGTAGCTTAAAGTATCAGGGTAAAAAAATTATAATTATCGGTTTAGATGGGATGAGCCCTAAATTGTTTAATATTTTAGTGAGGAAGAGGATATTTATTACGCTGGGTAAGATCAGAAAGAAGGGTGTCTATTCGGAGCTACTCTCTACGTTGCCGCCGGTAACGGCACCTGCATGGACGACGTTCGCTACGGGCGTTAATCCCGGCAAGCATGGTATTTATGATTTTTTTACTCCTCGTGATTCGTTATCAAAAATGTGGCCAGTAAGTGCTTTGGAAATAAAAAAGCTGACGTTTTATCAAATACTTACTTTACACAAGATTCCGAGCATTTTGGTTAATCTGCCAGTTTCCTGGCCTCCTCTCACCCAAAACCCAACTATTACTAGTTTGCTGACTAGGGGGGATGATGTTGTTTTTCCAAAATATTTGTTGAGAAAAATACCCCGACTTAAACATTATAAATTAATTCCAGAAAACTTGGCTAAAGTAGAAAATAAAAAAAATAATGTGGAATTAGTGAAAGAGATTCGATCGATGGAGAAAAATCGTTTTGAGGTTTTTATGCAATTAACGCAACTTATCCAATGGGAAGCAGCTTTCCTTCTTTTCAGTGGGTCAGACTGGCTCAGTCACCGTTTTTATGGCCAATTGGTTGCTGGCACGGCCCCGGCAGAGGTGTGGCAATTTTTTGGTGAAATTGACAGTTACGTTTCTAAGATTTTAGATGTTTTGGGTGATATCAGCGATGTTCTAATCCTTTCCGATCATGGATTTAAAGTAGTTAAAAAACAATTTGCTATTAATCAGTGGTTATTTGATAAAGGTTACCTGGCAAGGAGAAGGGTGGAAGAAAGCAGGAGAGACGAGATTCAATTGTTTGCAAGACCCCGTGCCTTAGATTTGACAAGGTTAAGATTTCTACTAGACATCCCTTTTTTATCAAATTTCCTAGTGCGTTTTTACAAACTAGTTGGGCGTTACTTACCTTTTGCAGTAGAGGTGAAAGAAGAAGTTGATTCTCGGCGCACCGTTGCTCGAGCTACCCAATGGGGTATTTACCTGAATTTAAAAGAAAGATTTGAGGATGGATGGTTGACAAAAGAAGAGGGTAGGCGCTTAGCTTTGGAAATAAAGCGCCAATTGAAACTTTTGCGAGATAAACAAGGGTCGCGAGTATTTAAGAGTGTTTTCTTAAAGGAGGAGATTTATCATGGGAATATGCTGAACAAGGCGCCAGATATTGTCTTTTGCCCTGGAAAGGACTGGCAGATAATTGCTTCTTTAAATGCAAGAAAGATCTTCGATGCTCGGCGAGCTAATGACCATGAAAGAAAAGGCATCTTCCTGGCTTGGGGGCGGAATATTAAAACTGATTCCCGCTTAGCGCATGCCGAGCTGCAAGATGTTTGTCCAACTATTCTCTGTAGTTTAGGAATTCCTCTCCCTAAATATTTTGATGGCGAGCCATTGAATGTTTTCAGGGGGAGATAGGTTTACAGTAAAAGCGGATGATTTCCGTATTAAAACCAAGGAAAGTTAGCGCTTTTAAGGGGATGAAAAGAATAAGCCCAAGTAGACCTTTAAAAAAGTTTTTGTGGAAGCTAACGGTGACTGGATTGAAAAAAAATGGCCACCAAATTATTTTGGTGTTTTGAATTTTAAGCCCAGCATCTTGTATAAGGTTAGTGATTTTACTCTTAGTGAAAAAATGGCGATGGGTGGGGTCTTGATAAGCTAAGTAGCCGTTCTGCAGGAATTTTTCAGTGAAATTACCTACTAAAGGAACTTCTATAACCAAAATACCGTTTGGTTTTAGGAATGACTTTGCTTTCAATAAAATCTGTTTGGGTTTTCGGGTATGCTCTAGAACATGATAGAGACTGACAACATCAAATTTTTGCTTGGTTTTCAATTGTTCTATGCTTTGGGAGATGATGTGAAATTGGCTGGACGCTGTTTTGATATCGACCCCCTGGGCATCAATTTCCCTTAAAATGGCCAATTTTACCAACTCGCCTTTCCCACAGCCGAGATCCAGGAGAAAGAATACTTTCTTAGCAATATTTTTTTGGATACCGTCCAGCCGCTCTTTTGTTAAAAGATAATCAAGATAGTAGTGTATGCTTGCTTGGAAAGCTCGAAGAGTAGTTCGAAATGTTTTGGGATAATAAATTAACTCTTTGACGGTAAGGGCTGCATAAATAAGGATGGAAAAAAATATTCGTAATATTCTTAAAATGCCAGGAAAATTTTTGATGATAGTGACGAGCTGATTCTTTCTGATGTGATAAAGCAATTGGTTGTGTTTTATGTGGGAGCGAATGGTTAATGAGCCTTTATGATAAACGACGCTTTTGTAACAATACCAACTTTGCCCTCCGGCTTTTTGGGCTCTTAAGTTTAAATCGACATCTTCATAATGAAGGAAATAGTTATCGTCAAAACCGCCGAGTTGTAAAAAGAAGTCTTTGTCAATAAGAAAGCAAGTCCCATTAGCATAATCAATTAGCTGATTGTGATTATATTGCCCCTGGTCTAGTTCGCCATGCCCCCGTCCAAATCCAAATCCGGGAAAGCGGTAAATGCCGCCTACATTATCGATGATGTTTTTGCGGGGCCAAAAGAGAATTTTTGGCTGGACAATGATTTTTGAATTTTTTAAAGAAAATTGCACCAATTCTCTGAGCCAGTTTTTCTCCACCAAAGTATCGCTATTGAGAAAAATTAGTTTTTTGCCTTGGGCAACTTTGGCGGCGATATTGTTTGCCTTGGCAAAACCCAAATTTTCTTTGTTGAAGATAACTCTAAATTTTATGTCATGCTGAGTAGAGAGGAGCCATGCATCAGAGCGCACTCCGCCCGCAGGCTTGGCGAGGACGAGTGGAGCTGATGCTGGCGACTCTAATGACAATTTACCATTTGCTGAAGATCCTGAACTTTTCGACTTCGTCGAAAAATCAGGATGACGGACTGAAAGGTCATGCTGATTTCCCGACGTCTGCCAACCGGCGGAGTCGGGGCGGGCAAGTTCGGGATGGCGAGGTGATGGGTTGGAACTTAACTCTTTTAAGAGTTCTTTGCTCCCATCGGTTGAATTATTATCGGCAACAATAATTTCAAAATAGGGGTAATCAGTGTTTTCTAAAGAATCGAGACACTTTTGGAGATAAGTTTTACCATTATAATTTACGATGATGATAGAAACCAGAGGCCATTTAGACATCTTTCAACCATCGCCAACCCTTTAACAACAAATATGTTAGGCTAGTTTGGCCAAACATAATAGTCTCAGCCTGGTTATTCTCTTGCCTAAAAGATATTACTTTTTTTCTTTTTTCTAAAATGTGGTGAAAATTTTTGCAGTTCCAAAGGATGCCTTGCCAGATTTTAGCAGCAGAAATTATTCTACCTTGGATGAGAAGGGCAAAGGTGATAGCAAGCCAACCAACAAGATTGGCAGGGACCAGCCAAATAAGCGTCTTGCGAGAAGCATTTTTTAGAATGCTTTGAAGATGATTTTTGGCACCTTCAAAAAAAATTCGTTGGTAAGTTTTTTTTGTTAGGCTACTTTTAGCGAAATGGCGTACTTTAGCTTGGGGGAGGAAAACAACTTGATATCCGGCTAGCCAAACTCGCCAACAAAGATCAGTATCTTCACCATAGATGAGGTAATCTTTATCAAAACCGCCAATTTTATCAAAAACTTTTCTCCTTACGGCAAGACCGGCGGTGCGGCCGGCAAAAATTAATTGCTCCTGGTCATATGTGCTTTTGTGCTGAGAGTGGCCTAATTCGTAGGGGAGTCCCCAGGGGGAAAGAAAGTGTCCGATGGTATCGATTTTGGAGGTGTGTCCCAGTAACAGTTTGGTCTGGATGGCCCCTATTTGGGGGCGGTTTTGAAACGCTTTGGCTATGTCGCCCAAACAAGCTTTGTCGATTTCCGTATCTGCATCTAGAAAAAATAAGTATTTGCCCCGGGCAGCCCTAGCCCCAATATTTCTGCTTTGGGCGGCGCCTAGATTTTTTTTATTGAAAACAACCTTAAGGCTCGGCGCATAAGAGCTCCAC
>WFSR01000068.1 GCA_015485895.1 Candidatus Microgenomates bacterium
AGTAGTTGCCCACCTGGCTGAAGACCCCGCTCTTTCCTCTGAAAGGGCGGGATGATGAGATAGATGGAACTAAGAACTAGGTTGGAGGAACTAGGTTATCTAATAGTAGATAAAAGAACCCTTAGAAAGGACACCAGGATATCAGGACATCGGGGAATATTTAATAATGTAAATCTTTCTCTGTTATTCTGATCTCTGATTCTCTTTTCCTGATTACCTGATTTCCTGATTACCTACATTTAATCTTCTTCTCTTTACTAAGTTCTAAGCTCTAAGTTCTAAGTTCTGAATATTTAAGTATTTGGTCATTTGAATTTTGAGCATTGTTTAGGATTTGGGTCATTAGGATTTAGGATTTGCCTGCCTGCGCAGGCAGGTTTGTTATTTGGTGGCAGTTGTTATAATAATGTGTTATGTTCAGGAAATATTGGCGGAAAATAGCGCGGCGGATAGCCCAGCGGTGGTGGCTAGTGGGCCTTATTTTGGCTTTGCTTTTATTTTTCGCCGGCCGCCATTGGGCCGTCAGCCGCCAACAAAAATGGCAGTTTGTCCATCCCCAACGGCGCTCTTTAGTGGCCAGTCTTAATTTGGCCGGCCATATTGATGCCCAAGAAAAGGTCACCCTCCGTTTTAAAACTTCCGGCAAATTGGCCTGGGTGGGAGTCAAAGAAGGCGATCGGGTAAAAAAATATCAGGCGATTGCCAGCCTTGATAAACGGGAATTGGAGCGGGATTTTCGTAAGGCCATGGCCAGCTATCTTAAAACCCGCAACAATTTTGAACAGGCCAATGCCGATTATGGTTATTGGCAGCACTGGTTTGAACTAAATGATGCCGCTAAACGGGCCTTGGCGAACGACCAATATGATCTTAACCGGGCGGTTGCCGATGTCGAATTAGCCCACCTGGCTCTAGAAGAAGCTACTCTAGTCACCCCGATCGCCGGCATTGTCACTAAGGTGGATGCCCCTTATGCTGGGGTGAATATTACTCCGGCTACGGCCGAATTTGAAATTGTCAACCCGGCGACGGTTTATTTCCGGGCTGAGGTTGACGAAGACGGGGTTGGTAAACTGAAAGTTGGCCAAAAGGCCAAAGTTAACCTGGACGCTTATCCGGGACAAAGTTTTCCGGGGGCAATCAAAAATATTAGCTTCCAATCAGTGAGCAGCGGCACCAGCCCTAGTTACCGGGTAAAAATTGCCCTGGCTGCCGATAATCGGGATTTGCGCTTCCGGTTGGGGATGGACGGCGAGGCGCTGATTACCGTTGCCCGGCGGGACAATGTTTTGGCGGTGCCCCTTTTGGCGGTGGTTAACAAAAATGGCCAAAGTTATGTTTGGGTTTGGCAAAAAGGCCACCGCCACCGCCAAACCATCGTTACCGGGCTGACTACTGACGAATGGGTCGAGGTTAAATCTGGTCTCCAGGGGCAAGAAACTTTAGTGATCCCATGAAAAGAACGCCGGTTTTGGCCTTGGAAGGAGTCAGCAAGTTTTATCACCAGGGGGACCAATTGGTAGTGGGGGTTAAGGATGTCAATTGGTTAGTCCAGCCGGGAGAATTTTGGGCGGTTGTTGGTGCCTCCGGGTCGGGCAAGTCAACTTTACTCCATCTTTTGGGACTTTTGGACCGCCCTCAACGGGGGAAAATTTATCTTGATGGCTGGCGGGTTAACTATCAGCGTGAGGAACGGTTGGCCTATTACCGCAACCAAAAATTGGGTTTTGTCTTTCAACAGTTTAACCTTTTGCCGCGGACCAGTGCCTGGGAAAACGCCCTCTTGCCGGTTTGGTACAATCCCCACCTTGACCGCCGCCAAGCCGAAAAGCGGGCCCGGAAACTTTTTCATTATTTTGGTCTTTGGCCGCGGCGGCGCCATTTTCCCAACCAACTTTCTGGCGGAGAGCAGCAGCGGGTGGCTTTAATCCGGGCTCTGATTTGCGACCCGCGGATCATTTTGGCTGACGAGCCAACTGGCAATCTTGATTCCCGTTCCGGCGCCGAGGTTATGGACCACCTCGAGCGCCTTAACCGGGAATTCGGCAAAACGGTTATTTTGGTCACCCATAATTCCCAACTGGCCCGGCGGGCAGGGCACCACCTCTGGTTAGAAGATGGCCAGGTGATTAAAAAAGAATGAAAACGGGCAGCAAACTTTGGGCCTTGGTAAAACTGGCTTTCCAACAATTGCGGCGCAATAAAACCCGGGCTTTTTTGACGATGCTGGGCATCATCATCGGCGTCAGCAGCGTTATTCTCCTTCTGGCGATTGGCAGTGGGCTTAAAATTTACATCCGCCAGCAATTTACAAATTTGGGTAGTAACATGCTTTATGTGATGCCTGGCCAGATGATCCGCAAAGGGCACTATCAACCTCGCAATGAACTGACTGCTTTGAGCGGAGCCCGGTTTACCTGGCAGGATGTCCAGCAGATTAGCCATCTGCCGGCTGTCAAGGCAATTGCTCCGGTGGTTTTCCAAACCACACCGGTTAGTTTTGCCAATCGGGAAAGCCAGGCCAGCCTGATTGGGACAACGGCAGAAATGTTTTCGGTGCGCAACCTCAAATTGCAAACCGGCCGTTTTTTTAGCCACCAGGAGGAAATTGGCGGTGCCCGGGTGGTGATCCTTGGCTCCCAGGTGGCCAAAGACCTTTTTGGCCCCCGGTCGCCGTTGGGGGAGCGGGTGGTTGTCAACGGCAGCAAGTATCGGGTTTTGGGAGTCTTGCGGCCTCAGGGTGGCTTACAGATGATGGGCAGCGGTCTTGACAGTCGGGTTTATTTGCCTTACAAAGATGTCTTTCGGATGACCAGCGATAATAAATTTCCTTTACTGGTTGTCCAGGCGGCGGCCGGCGAAATTGATTTAGCCAAACGGGAAATTACCCTCCTTTTGGGTCACCGCTACCATCCCGAAGATTTCTCGGTTACTGACCAGGCGGAAATTTTAGCTACCATCAACAGCATTTTGGGCGTTTTGACGATGGCCTTGGCCGGAATTGCCGCCATTTCCCTTCTTGTCGGCGGGATTGGTATTATGAACATCATGTTTGTTTCCGTTAGCGAACGGGTCCGGGAAATTGGCCTCCGTAAAGCAGTGGGGGCGACGGCCACTGATATCCAAAACCAATTTTTGCTGGAAGCAGTTGTCCTTTCTTTAAGCGGGGGCGTTTTGGGAGTTGTTTTTGGCTTTTTGGGGGCGGTCCTTTTGGACCGGCTCTTTCCGGCCCGGGTAAGCTGGTGGTCAGTTTTATTAGCCTTTTTCATCTCCACTCTTATTGGGATTATTTTTGGGGTTATTCCGGCCCGGCGGGCGGCCCGACTTTCCCCCATAGAGGCTTTGCGCTATGAGTAGGCGCCATCACCAGGCAAAGTTGCCTAAAGATCGGATTTTTATAGCCATCCGTTTTCCCCGCCAATGGCGGCGGGAACTGCGGCGTTTTGGCCGGCTTTGCCAGCGGCGCTACCATTTGGCCGGCCGTTGGTTGCCGCCGGCCAGCTTTCATCTGACGCTCCTGTTTTTGGGTTGGACCTTGCGCCGCGACCGGGGGCGGATTGAAGAAGGCGTCCGCCGGGCCTTGGCAGGGCAAGCTCCGTTCCGCCTCCGGACCGGTGGGCTGGGGATATTTCCTGGTGAAGAAAATCCCCAACTGCTTTGGCTGGGCATCCAAGAAGGGGCCGACGAATTAACCCAGCTCCACCAAGGTTTGCTGGCTGAATTGCGGCCATTGGTGCGGCCCGAGCCCAATTTTGTGCCCCATATTACTTTGGCCCGTTGGAACCGGCCGCCAGAAGGCAATCTTGGCCAACTGCTGGAAAAAGAAACCGGCCCACAATTGGAACTGGAAGTCAGCCGGGTAGCCCTTTTGCAGAGTTTCCTCCACCCCCAGGGGGCGGTTTACCATCAGCGCCGGGTTTTCTCTCTCCGCGAGAAGAAAGAACTAGAAAAGTGAAAAGTTTGAGTGAAAAGTGAAAAAGAAGTCTAAGTGGAAAGTAATAAATAGAACTAGGAGCTAGGTCATTAGAACTTGGAACTTAGAACTTAGAACTTAGTATTTCGTCATCCCGCCCTTTCGTGAGAAAGAGCGGGATCTCCAGCCAGATGTCGTGTTAATAATGGTAGTTCACCATCCACTAAAGATCCTGAAACCCCAGACCCCGACAAGTCGGAGGGGGCGGGGCAAGTTCAGGATGACGAAGTATTAATGATTATTAATAGGGGTGAAACATCCATTTGAAACTCAGCATTTAGGATTTAGGA
>WFSR01000069.1 GCA_015485895.1 Candidatus Microgenomates bacterium
ACCAAAACAAAAGAAAGATGACAAAAATGTTTTGGTTATTTGAATTTTGAACATTTAAGCATTGTTTAGGATTTGGGTCATTAGGATTTAGGATTTGTTTAACCTAGTTCCACTTACTTCGTCATGCTGAAATTTGCCCGCCCCGTCCCGACGTTACGTCGGGAGCTGGGGGTTTAGCATCCCCAGCTGGGTGGGCAATTACCATTATTGATACGACATCCAGCTGAAGATCCCGCTCTTTCTTGCGAAAGGGCGGGATGACGTTAGTAAGTATTTCTTAACCCTTAGCCCCTAGCCCTTCGTCCCACAGCGCTAGCTGTACCTCGCCCTTCGCCCTTAGTTCTTAGCCCTTTTTCTTCCTAGCTCCTAGTTCCTGTTTCACTCCCTTAGCCCTTAGCCCTTTTTGACCTAGTTCCTAGTTCCATTCTCCTGCTATAATCAAAGTGGAGGGATGCTCCGAATTGGCTAAGGAACCGACCTCGAAAGTCGGCGCCCCTTGTGGGCTTGCGGGTTCGAGTCCCGCTCCCTCCGCCTTCGTCAAAGCTTTGGGGTGATGAATCCGCCATGTTGCATTAACACCCACCCAAGCTCTAGACTTTAAGCTTTTGGCAGGTTTTGTATACCTAGTGAAGTGTGTTTCCCAAGGTTGCCTATGTTGTCAACCACTGAGGTTGCCCAAGTAGGCAACCTTGGGAATTACTTTCCACAGGGATAGATCATAAGGGAAATTCCAAATTCCCTGCCCCGATGTCACGTCGGGGCAAGCACCAAACCTCAAACAAATCCTAATTACCAAAATCCTAATCCGCCAGCTGGCGGACTAAACAATATCAAATGACCAAAATTCAAATGTTCAAAACATCTTTATCATCTTTCTTTTGTTTTGGTCATTTGATCATTTAATCATTTGGTAATTATTTAGGATTTGGGTCATTAGGATTTAGGATTTGTTCAACCTAGTTCCTAGCTCCTAGTTCCATTTCTATTGTTAGTTGTTTGTTGTTAGTTGTTTGTTATAATTTATTGTAGGTCCGTGGTGAAATTGGCATCACAACGGTCTCCAAAACCGTTATTCCAGGTTCGAGTCCTGGCGGACCTGCCCAGCCTGGGTAGCTCAACCGGCAGAGCAACCCCCTTGTAAGGGGTAGGTTGTGGGTTCAAGTCCCACCCTAGGCTCCGAGCCCAGGTAGCTCAGCTGGCAGAGCACTCCCTTGGTAAGGGAAAGGTCAGCGGTTCAAGTCCGCTCCTGGGCTCCAGCTACTCTTCAGGGAGTATAATTAGCCAATGGAAAACACCGGGAACCACTTTGCCAACTATATAAACATTATTTTGCAAGCCTACCAGGCTCGTGAGCAACACAAAAAATCAACCGCTTCCCTCCCAAAAATCAAAGTCAACCCTGCCCTCAGCTCATTAGCCCTGATTTACGAGAAAATCCGCACCGCTGTTGATTTCCGGGCCGAACATCTTTTTCGCCGCGCCGCCATCGAGCGCATTCTCCGCCGCTACCTCCTCACCTACTCCCAAAAACAGCCCCGCCTTTTCGCCAGCAACTTAATCAAGGAGCTAGTTTGGAGCCGCTATCTTCCCAATAACACCATTCCTAAGGCAAAAATTGACCAACTAGCTCAAGTCATTAGTAAGCATTGGCAACTCCAAAAGCAGCTGGCTACCTCTCATAATATTTTTAGCGCCCAAAATGAGCTCTTTCTCCAACTCCTGGCTACCGAAATTGATGAACTTTTGGTTGACCAGGAAGTTGACGAAGCTTGGGCTAAAGCGATTGGCGCCTGGTTGGAACAAAAATTCGTCTGGCTTGATCCCCTTTCTCCAGAGGATAAAGACGTCCTTATTTATATTGCCATCCGCCAAGCTTTTCTCAAATCCGATCCGGCCATCATCCGCTATCATCTCTTCCTAGCTTATTTTCCCCAGTGGATCAATGCCGACGCAGCTGCCATTGTCCAAATCGCCCACCAATTCCCCCAATGGCAGCAAAAAGTTGAAGGTTATCTCCACCGCCCTTTGGGCAACCGCCTCTTTCGTTTCGTCCAAAACCAAGTCGTCCCTCTCTTCGTCCTCCGAGAAATTATTGAAAAAAATTGGCCCGCTAGCCCCCTCATCCTAGCCGATAAAAAACTTCTTGTTAAAGCCATTCGCCAAACTTGCCAGCACCGTTATCGACAAATTGGCCGCAAAGTGCAACGGGGCATTGTCCGGAGCATCATCTATATTTTTGCCACCAAAATGCTTCTTGCCCTCTTTATTGAAATCCCCTACGAAATCTGGCTCTTAGGCCGCCTTTCCTGGCTACCGTTAAGCATCAACATCGCCTTCCCGCCATCGCTGATGTTTTTCATCGGCCTCTTTATCCACCCTCCCGGCGAGAAGAACACCCAAAAAATTATTCACCGGCTCAAGCTTTTCCTTCATCCAAACCACCAACAGCGCTATTTCCAACTTCTCCCTGCCCGAAAAAGTCGCCTGGCGCCCCTTTTCAAACTTTTTTACCTGCTTCTTTTCCTGATCAGTTTTGGTGGGCTTTCCTGGCTTCTCTGGAAAATCGGTTTCAATCCCCTCAGCGGGGCCATTTTCTTCTTTTTCCTTTCCTTAGTTTTACTTTTTGGTTTCCGCGTCCGCTGGGCAGCTAATGAATTAAAAGTTACCGCCGCCAAAGAAGGCCTTTTTGAATCCCTGCTCAATATTCTCGCCTTGCCATTTTTGGATTTGGGCGTCAAACTTTCTATTGGCCTTTCCCGCCTCAACATCCTTATGGTTCTCCTCGACTTCCTCATTGAGGCACCGTTAAAAATCATCATCAGTGTCATTGGCGAGTGGGTCAGTTTCATCCGCCAAAAGCGGGCCGAAGCCGTCGAAGTACCCTTCTGAATTAAATTCCAAATCTCCTGCCCCGACAAACATCGGGGCAAATTCAAAATTCTAAATCCTAATCCGCCAGCTGGCGGACTAAACAACGTTCAAATGACCCAAACCCAAATAACCAAAACATCTTTATTATCTTTCTTTTGTTTTGGTCATTTAGTCATTTGGTAATTTGGTTATTGTTTAGGATTTGGGTCATTAGGATTTAGGACTTTGTTTGACCTAGTTCCTCTAACCTAGTTCCTAGTTCCATTTTTCACTTCTTTTTCACTTTCCACTTAAACTTTTCACCCCCAGGCAAAAGTACACCTCCGAGGTGGATTAGGTTGACACCTAGGTATTTGGGTTATTCCATTCACATGAAAGATTCCAAAAAAAATCCGCCGCGGGAAGATGATGACAACCCAAACGGCGGACTTTTCGGTTTATTGCCGCGGTTGGGACGGGCGCGGGGCTCGTTCCTCCCGAGGGCGGGCAACATTAACCACTATCTTCCGACCACCCCAGTCTTTGCCATTAAAAGCTTCAATTGCTTTGTCAGCATCCTTTTGAGAAGCCACTTCAACGAAGGCAAAGCCGCGCGATCGACCTGAATAGCGATCAGTTACCACTTGGGCAGAAACAACCTGACAAACAGCAGCAAACTTTTGCCCTAGTTCATCAGAAGTCACGCTCCAAGGAAGATTCCCTACATAAAGGCGAATATTAGCCATTTTCCCCTCCTTTCCAATCTCTGCCTGCGGGGAAAACTGTCAGAAGCTGAGCAGTCCTCTCTCTCAAACCGGCCGAGCAACCAATAACAACAGAGTATAACACACCACCAATAAATTCCAAATCTCAAATCACAAATCACAAACCCCGACGTAACGTCGGGGCAGGCAAATTCTAATTACCAAAATCCTAATCCGCCAGCTGGCGGACTAAACAAATTCAAATGACCAAAATTCAAATGTTCAAAACATCTTTATTATCTTTCTTTTGTTTTGGTCATTTAGTCATTTGGTAATTTGGTTATTGTTTAGGATTTGGGTCATTAGGATTTAGGACTTTGTTTGACCTAGTTCCTCCAACCTAGCTCCTAGTTCCATTTATTTCTCATATTAATTCTTTTTTCCCTTAAATTAAGGCTTTTAACTTTTAGCTTTCAGCTTTCAGCTTTCAGCTTTAGGCAGCCCTTTTAGGGCTTTCTTTCACTTTCCACTTTCCACTTCTTTTTCACTCTCCATTTTCCACTTTTCACTTTCCTACCCCTTAGTCCTTCGCCCTTAGCCCTTTTTGACCTAGTTCCTAGTTCCTAGCTCCTAGCTCCATTTTGCATTCCCTCTCCCCTCGTGCTATATTATTTTAATGAAAGTTTGGCAAAACATTATTATTGCCTAGGGGCCGCTTGCAAAAGCGGGCTCATTTCTGGTCCTTCTCTGAAGGACTTTTTTATTAAAAATGGCCCAGCAAAAACCATTTGGCTTTATTAAAAACGAACACCAAGTTCTCGACTGGTGGTACCAAAAAGGCGTTGTCCAAAAGTACCTCCACCGCAACGACCGGGCCAAGAAAAAGTTCTCTTTTCTTGACGGCCCCATCACCGCCAACAACCCCATGGGCGTCCATCATGCTTGGGGACGCACCTTAAAAGATATCTACCAACGCTACAAGAATATGCAAGGTTACCGCCAGCGGTTCCAAAACGGTTTTGACTGCCAGGGATTGTGGGTTGAAGTTGAAGTTGAAAAAGAAAAAGGCTTCCGAAGCAAAAAAGACATCGAAAAATACGGCATTGGCAAATTTGTCAAGGACTGCAAGGCCCGGGTTCGCAAATATTCCCGGATCCAAACCCAACAGTCAATCCGCCTCGGCTATTTCATGGATTGGGACAATTCTTACTACACCATGAGCGAGGAAAACAACTACATGA
>WFSR01000070.1 GCA_015485895.1 Candidatus Microgenomates bacterium
GGGCCTGGGGGTTCGGAATCTTCAGCTATTGGGTAACTGCTCTTATTATTGATTCACCGCTCTCTGAAGATCCCGCTCTTTCTTATGAAAGGGCGGGATGACGCAAGAAAGGCTTTAGGCTTTAAGCTTTTAGCTTTAGCCTTTAGGCAGCCCTTCAGGGCTTTTCATTTTTCCTAGTTCCTAGTTCTTAGCTCCTAGTTCCACTTAAACTTTTCACTTTCCTACTTAGTTCCTAGTTCCAATTTCACCTCCGGTAACTGCGGAGGGCTTCGCCTAAAAGGCGGCGGGCCAAGCGGCTTTGGGCCACCAGCGAAGAATAGTGATGTTGGCGGTAATCTTGGCGGGCCTGGGCAAGATAATCTTTGGCCTCCCGGAAAGCTTGTAAAGCAACATCGTTTAAGTGGCGATGGCGGCGGCGCCAGAGGCGGAAAAGGCGGTTAGTTAGGGAAAAATAACGCCGGGTGCGGTAATACTCACGGCGGGCCGTCCGGTTATTGGCTCCAAGATCGTCTTGGTTGGCAGTTATTGCTTGGGCAAAACAGCTAACCAATGCCCGGCTGGCTAGTTGGTTGGCGGCTAAATTTTCCCGTCGGAAAGCAAAAAGTTTGGCCAGTCCGGTATCCAAATCTTGCTCTTGCTGATGATGGTTATGAGACAAGACATCTCGGAAAAGAGCATCCAAATCATTTAGGTTGCCAGATTGGTGATTTTGGCGCAAGAGGGCCAGCTCGTCCTGGCAATGGCGGATGGCATCGGCAAAAGAGGCCAACGGAGCCGGGCGGGGGTTTTGGAAATTAATGGCGAAATGATAAGTTTCTGTTTCTCCGGGTTGGACCGGCGCCCGGTAATAGTTGTAATAATCACCTTGGGGAGTCAGCCGGGCCAAGAGGAGATGGCTGGTGCCACTGGCAGTAGCGGTTAATTGAGCAGTAAATTCACCTGGAGAAGGATGGGGAATGGTTATAAAACCTTGGTTATCGGGACCTTGATCCTCAAGTCTATGTACCACTCCTTGGCTGTCGGTAACATGTAGCGTCACCGGCGAACCAACGAGGAAAACCAAGGTATCATGGCGCGCCAAGAAAGGATGGTGCTCAATAATTTGGCCGGAAAGGCCCAAAAGATTCATAATCTCCTGAATTGCGGCCGGCTCGGAAGCTAGTTGATGATGGGAAAAATTAAAATGGTGAATATGTTGATTCAAAGCCGCGCTTGAGGTTGCAACCGTCCCATCACCGGGACTGTTAATTACCCGCCGTGGTGAGCCGTCGGGCCAAAGACGCCAAAACTTATCCTGGCTAGTTTGCGACCGGAACCAAAGCCAGCGCGGGGTGTTGATACCATTTTCACCAACAAAAAATTCTACCGGATAGTTATGGGCCTGAAAGTCTTGGTTTAGAGCTGGCAGAAAATTGTTGGCAAAATGAATTTGGCTGGCCGGAATAAGGCGGCGGTTGCGCTTGATGAAATCAAAAGTGGGGACAATGTCCTGGAAACCGGGCGCTTCCTGGCGCACCACCTCAGCCGGGCTGGTATAAAAAACGCTCCGAGCGGTCAACAACAACTTGTTGGCCACCCCGACCCAGCTAAAACGGTCATAAGCTTTGCCGCCCGCCAAAGCTTCGTAGGCCTGAACCGCCCCTTGGTGGGGCGACCCGAGGGTGATAACTTTTGCCACCCGCTCAGCCTGAGGATCGTATTGCTGCAAATAAGCCCGGGCAACCACGCCACCCAAGCTGTGGCCCACCAGAGCAACTTTCCGCCCGGCGGGGATATGCTGATGAAGAAAAGTATCTAGCTCGGCAGTGGTTTCGCTAATATGCTGGCGCCAGTCATAATAAAAAGGGTAGAACTGGGTGTTGCTGTGAGTTAGGGTATCGATAAGGCTCCGATAAAATTCTGCCAGCGGCGTCAACTGCCACTCACTTTGGGGCCGCTTTTGCCCCAGTAAAATTGCCTCTGTGTTCCAGCTGCCCCCTAATCCCGGCAAGAACACCACCACCGGTTTTTCCTCTTCCCCACTAGTAATCCGAATATAGTCGATGGAAAACGACGGCCAAACAACCGTAGTCATTGTTTCTTCTGGATTACCAATCCAAATCCTAGTTAATTTCTTGGCAGTGTGTGCAGATTTAAATGTATGCCCATTGACAGTAGCGTTAAAAGTACCGTTTGTATAATCAATTTTCAAGATTAATCCAGAAGCAGCGACATCAGGAGGAGCAACATAAAAAGAACAGTGTGATTGACAAGTGCCAGAATTATCAGGAAGGTTAGATATAAAATTTATAGAACCATCCGCCCTCGGCCATATTTTAAAAAGCCCCTCTGTGGCTGGGGGACTAAAATAAATTCTATTATGGTATACGCTATTACCCAAAACTATCCCCGCGCCAAAATTGAGAGATTTTTGAAAATATTTTAATTTTATTTCCAATGTAAATGTTTGCAGTGATTCTGTGGGGAGCGCATTTTGGGTAAAAAAATAAGGATAAAGATGTCCCGATGGTGCCGTCAATTTGATTTCGCTCGGTTCTAATACAATAGTGTTATTCTCATCTATAAGTTGCCAATCACTAGACAAAGTCCCATTAAACTCATCGTGCCATATATAAGAAGTGGCAGCAAAGCCCTGTTTAGGGAGAAAAAGAAAATAAAATAGAAGAGGGGAAAGAAGTAGTGCTAAAAAAAGCGCCTTGTTAAAAACCTTTTTCACATTAACTTAATGTAACGGCTTATGTTATCCTTGTCAAGAAGATGTCTATTAGTATAATTACGGTTGCTTATAATAATGAAGAAACACTACCATTTCTTTTCCAAAGTTTATGGCACCAAGAAATAACTGATAAAAAATTCCTCAGAGAAATTTTAATAGTGGACAACAATTCGCAAGATAAAACACTATCTATATGTGCAAAATATATGAAACAGAGTAATGCCCCTTTTAAGGTACGGTGTCTTCATAACGCCATTAATCTAGGCTTTGCAAGGGGGGTCAATAAAGCAATCACTAAAACTATCAAAAGCAACGATATTCTTTTAGTAAATCCGGACATCATATTACAGAAGAGGGCGTTAGAACTCTTACATTACCATTTAGAACATTACCCTACGATTCAAATAGCTGGCGCATTGCTATCCCGCAAATCTTCTTTACTAAAAAGTACTCATCTCTTCCCTGATCAACTTAAAGAACTTCACGGGACATATGTAAGAAAGCCCAATATTGGAACAGCTATTTTTGACTTTACCAATATCAAAAAAATATGGCCTAACAATATTTTTTCACGCAAATTTTACTACACAGATGTTCTTGCCACACTCCCACAAACCCGTCACCACATTCCAGTAGATGCGGTGTCAGGAGCTTTTATGTTTATAAGAAAATCCGTATTTGATCATATCAAGTTTGACAATCGGTTCTTTCTTTACTTGGAGGATGTAGATTTTTGCATTAGAGCTAAGCGTTATGGGTACCAGACATATTTGCTTCCTTATATTGCAGGTTTCCATAAGGCTGGTAGCAGTTCCCCGAATCAATACAGGATTAACTATAATGCTTGGTGTAAATCTCGCGACTTATTATTTAAAAAACACTTCAAGTACACATACATATGTTTACATATAATGTTTATCTTAGATATGTGGCTTACACAAATTAAGCACAAGTTATTTGGTTAAACAACCTAGCCTCTCTACTCCTCCCTCCACACCTTCTCCACCATCTCGGCAAAAGTGGGGTCGGAGAAGTAGTGGGCGAATTCTTGCCGCCAATTGGCCGCGTGAATATTGATGACCGGATCAACGCCGTGGCCCTGGATCGGCTGGCCA
>WFSR01000071.1 GCA_015485895.1 Candidatus Microgenomates bacterium
ATTCTGAATGAGCGGCAACGGCAAAAATACTGCCGGCTGGGCTTTCGGTGGGTTAAACGCTACAGTTGGCAGAAAATGGCCCAGGGAATAATGGATCTCTATCGGGAGGTGCTTTGATGAGGGTTGCCTTGGTTTATGATTGGCTTAACCGGTGGGGAGGAGCAGAACGGGTAATTTTGAGTTTGTTAAAAATTTGGCCGGAGGCAAAAATTTTTACCGCTGTTTACGATCCCGAGAAGGCAAAGTTTTTAGGCCACCGGCCGGTGCGAACCAGTTTTTTGCAAAAATTCCCGGCGGCAAAAAAGCATGTTTATTGGTATTACCCCTTTTTAGGACACGCTTTTGAAAGCTTTTCTTTCCAAGGCTTTGATTTGGTTATCTCTTTAAGTTCAGGGCCGGCCAAGGCAATCATTACCCAACCGGATACTTTTCATCTCCATTACTGTTTAACCCCGCCGCGCTATCTTTGGCGCCCTGATTTAATACCCTGGCGGCGACTTTTCCCTTGGCTGGCAGGCTTAAGGCAGGATGACTGGCTTTTTGGCCAGCGACCGGACGCCATTTTAGCGATTTCGAAAACAGTAGCCGAACGGGCTTGGCATTATTACCGTCGGTCGAGCGAGGTTATTTATCCGGGCATTAATTATCACCGTTTTGCAGTGGCCCAAAAACCAGCCGATAAAAATGCACCCTTTTTGGTAGTAAGTCGTCTGGTAGAGTACAAGCGAGTTGACTTGGCCATTGAAGCCTTTAATCGCCTGGGATGGCCGTTGTGGATTGTAGGCGAAGGGCGGGCGCAGAAAAAATTAATGAAGAAGGCCAAGAAAAACATTAAATTCTGGGGCAAGGTAAATGAAAGTCAATTAAAGCAACTTTATCAGCAAACACAGGCGCTTATTATGCCCCAAGAGGAAGACTTTGGGTTGGTGAGTTTAGAGACCCAAGCTAGCGGCCGGCCAGTTATTGCCTATGATGGGGGAGGGGCGCGGGAAACGGTGGTGGCGGGAAAAACAGGCCTGTTTTTCTTCCCGGCTACAGTAAAGGCCCTGATAGAAACTTTACGGCATTTTCAAAAATGGCATTATCAGCCCGCTGCCTGCCGGCGGCAAGCAGAACGGTTTGGCGAGTCTCATTTCCGCCGGGAATTTAAAAAGAAGGCGGAAGAGTTATATAAAAAGTGGAAAATGAAAAGTGAAAAGTGAAAAAGAAGTGAAAAGTGAAAAGTTCGAAAAAGCCCCGAAGGGCTGCCTAAAGACGAAAGCTAAAAGCTGAAAGTCTAAAGCTTTAATATTAGTAATGTGTCATCCTGAGGAGCAAAGCGACGAAGGATCTAGCCGAAGGCGCATGAGTATCATCTCAAACTTGAGTATAGAATTGCGCTTCGCTAGATTCTTCGCTAACGCTCAGAATGACGCAGTTTTGTTTTAGTATTTGATCATTTGAATTTTGGGCTTATTTAGAGTTTAGGATTTTGGTATTGCCCCGACATCCGTCGGGGCAGGTTTAGGATTTAGGATTTGGGTAATTAGGATTTTGAATTTGTTTGTAATTTGGTGCTTGGTGCTTGGAATTTAGAGTCTTAATATCGTTTGCTTTTGAGAAGATAGTTGTGTTATTAATAATGAGACAATGAAGTTGGACAAATACTCCTGGCAAGAAAGGTGGTATTTTTTTTGGAAACGGATAATGGATATAGTTTTGGCCTTGATTTTGGGGATTATTTTCCTTCCTGTTTGCTTAATTACCGCCATTTTAATTAAATTGGAGTCTAAAGGGGGTATGCTTGCTGATATTCCACCGCGAGTAGGACAAAGTGGCAAACTGATTAGGATTTATAAATTTCGCTCAATGATTATGAACGCCCACTGGCTTTTGCAGCATGACGCCCGGTTCCGCAAGCTATATGAAGAATATAAAAAGAATAGTTATAAATTGCGCGACGACCCGCGGGTGACCCGGGTGGGCAAGTTTATTCGTAAACATTCGATTGACGAAATCCCCCAATTAATTAATGTCCTTAAAGGGGAGATGAGCATTGTCGGCCCGCGGGCTTATTATCCCGATGAGTTGAAAGAACAGCAAAAACGTTATCCCCAAACGCGGGCTTTGATCAAGGAAGTTTTGCAGGTGAAGCCGGGGATTACCGGCCTTTGGCAAGTGTCGGGACGGAGCAATATCAATTTTGATAAGCGGGTAGAATTGGATGCTTATTATGCGCGCAAAAAGTCGCTTTGGCTGGATATAAAAATTCTTCTCAAAACACCCTGGGTTATGCTTAGTGGTCAAGGTGCGGTTTAGAATTTTGGAAGTAATTTATGGTAGAGTAGTTAGATAAATAATGGAAATGAAAGTAAAAGTAAAACTAAGAGCTTGGCAGTTAACTGGAATTGTAGTTTTAGGTTTAGTGCTAGTAATTTTGGTTTTCACGGCATTTAATTTGTGGCAGCTTAAGAAAGCAAGTTGGCGTTTAGGGATAGATGTTCGTCAAGCTCAATCGGCCTGGCAAGCGAAAGATTTAGGGAAAACCACCCAGGCAGTTGCCCAGGCAAAAAGAGACTTAGTAGTGATGCTTCCTCGTTATCGGCAGTTGCACTTTTGGCACTATTGCCCCTGGTTAGGCCGCTATTATGATGATGGTCAACATCTGCTTCTCGCCGGCCAGGCGAGTTTAGAAGCGGGGCAGCAATTATTAGCCGCCATTGAGCCTTATCAAGATTTCTTAGGTTTTGGGACTCGCCAGGGTGACGGGGCTAAAACTGCCGCTGACCGGATCCAGTTTTTGGTAGAAACAGTGGCCAGCTTAGAGCCTAAATTAGATAACATTGGCAAACAATTAGTGGTCGCTAACCAAAATTTGCAGGCGGTTGACGCCGGGCGCTATCCCGAAAAATGGCATGGTTACCAACTTCGGGCCAAAATTGCTAAGGCCCAAGAATTAATGGAGGAAATAACCCGCTTAAGCCAAGAAGGGCAGCCATTAATAAAAAAAGCCGCTTGGCTTTTAGGCGAGAAAAGTAATCGCTATTATTTGGTTATTTTTCAAAATGATGGCGAGCTGCGGCCAACAGGAGGATTTTGGACGGCCTATGGTGTTTTTCGGGTGAAAAAAGGCCAGATTTATCCTTTGGTCTCCAGTGATATTTATACTCTGGACCGGCGCTTTCAATCACCTCTTACGCCACCGCCGCTTTTAGCTCGCTATCTTAAGGTATCACGCTGGCACTTGCGGGATATGAATACTAGCCCCGATTTTGCTAAGTCAGTAGAGCGATTTTTGCCCTATTATCAAAAATTAACCGGCCAAAAGCATATTGATGGAGTTATTGCGGTCGATACCCAGGTTTTAGTTGATTTATTGCGAGTTTTAGGCCAGATTGGTGTGCCAGGTTGGGGCAATTTTTCTGCTCAACCGGACCCACGCTGTTTTGGTTGCCCCCAGGTAGTTTATCAACTAGAAATGTTAGCCGATAGGCCCCGAAGCACTTTTATTGCCAACCGCAAAGGCTTTTTAGGGCCAGTGCTGCACTCACTTTTGAGTAATGTTATCGGATCTCCTCGACAGCGAATGGCTGCTTTAACCGCTGTTTTCTGGCGTAATTTGGAAGAGAAGCATATTTTACTTTATTTCCCAGATATTAATTTGGAGAAAGCGGTCAGCAAGCTAGGCTTTGGCGGCCGTCTTCTTGGCGGCGATGGTGATTACCTACAAATCAATGATAGCAATCTTGGAGGAGCTAAGGCTAATCTTTTTATCAAACAAAAAGTGCTCAGCGAATATTACCGCCGCCAGGGAAAGCTCTATAAAAAAATTACTGTTACTTATACTAACCCAGCTCCAGCTTCTAATTGTAATTTAGAAAAAGGTGATCTCTGTCTTAATGGTGCCTATCGCGACTGGTTCCGTTTCTATTTACCGACCGGAACAAAATTGGTCAGATTAACGGGATCGGAAATTAAGCCAACGGTTAGCCAAGAATTAAACAAGACAGTTGTTAGTGGCTTTTTTGGGGTCAAAAATCCTCTTTATCCCCGCAGTAAGTTGGTGATTAGCGCCGAAGTCGAGCTGCCATTTAATAAAAATAGTTTCAAGTTGTGGTGGCAAAAACAACCGGGCAAAAAAGAAGTTGAAGAGACCATAAAAGTAAACGGCCGAGTGGTCTATCAAGAAAAATTGCACCGCGATCGGGTTTTCTCAATCACTTTCTAAATGAGGAACTATAAATTTACTGGTATTGTTTTAGGCAGTTATGACTGGCAGGAAAAGGACCGTTTGATTTGGTTGCTAACGCGCTGGCGGGGCAAGCAGCGCTTTCTTTTACGGGGAGCGCGAGATGCCAAAAGCCGCCGGGCGGGGCTTTTCTTAACGGCTAATGTGGTGCGCGGCGTGGCCCATTCGTCCGGCCGGGGTATTGCTGTTATTGGCGAAGCAGAGTTATTACAGCCGGTAACTACCGCTTGGCGATTAAAGAAGTTGTCGATGCTTCTTTATCTCGGCGAAGTTTTAGCTCGTTTGCTGCCGGAAAATGTGCCCGAACCGATCATTTTTAATGCTTTTTTGGATATCCTCATTACTCGCTCGCCGCGCCAGCAGGTAGAAAAAGTGGTAAAATTTAGCATTGAGTTGCCTAATTGGTTGGGCTTTGGTTATTCGCAAGAAGCGTGGCAAGAATATCAGGCCGGCCGCCTAAATCAAGCCCAGCAAAAGGCGGAGAAATTTTTAGTTAACTTAGCCGAACGACGGTTGACAAGTTTGCAACTTTTATCAAGATGACCAAGAAGAACGATCTTTTAGCTAAGATAGTTGCTTTAACCAAGCGACGGGGCTTTGTGTTTCCTAATTCAGAAATTTACGGTGGTTTGCGGGGTTTTTATGACTATGGGCCTTTGGGGGTGGAGATGAAAAATAATTTAAAACAATTATGGTGGCGGTGGATGACTCGAGAACACGAAAATATCGTCGGTATTGACGGGGCGATTATTGACCACCCGCGGGTTTGGGAGGCTTCTGGCCATGTGGAGCACTTTACCGACCCTTTGGTTGAGTGTCAAAAATGCCATCACCGCTTTCGGGCGACCGATCTTCTGGATGAAAAGCAACTGGCAGCCCTAGAGGGGAAAAAGCATGAGGAAAAAGAATATCTCGCCGCTTTAACCAAGATGCTGGCCGGTAAAAAATGCCCCGATTGTGGTGGTCCACTCTCTGCACCGCGAGAATTTAATATTTTGGTGGAAGCCTATTTAGGAGTGGTTAAGGGAGAAAAACAGAAGGTATATCTCCGGGGCGAGGCTTGTCAGAATATTTATCTTAATTATGAAAATGTCCGCCAAACAATGCGTTTGAAAATTCCTTTTGGGATTGTCCAAATTGGTAAAGCTTTTCGCAATGAAATCACCCCAAAACAATTTTTGCTCCGCCAGCGGGAATTTGAACAGTGGGACCTGCAATGGTTTGTTAATCCCCGGGAAATGGAAAAATGGTATGAATTTTGGAAGAATGAGCGCCTTAATTGGTATCGCGGCCTGGTGAATGATCAGAAAAAAGTCCGCCTCCGCCAGCATTTGCCGGGGGAGTTGGCCCATTATGCTAAGGTGGCTTTTGATATTGAATACCAGACGCCTTTTGGTTGGAAGGAGTGGGAGGGTATCCACTGGCGCGGCGACTGGGACCTTTCCCGCCACGGACAGTATTCGGGCCACGATTTCTCGGTGGTCGATGAAAAAACGGGGGAAAAGTTTATCCCCTGGATTGTGGAAACTTCGGGAGGTGTCGACCGAACATTCTTGTATCTCCTTTTTGATGCCTATCAGGAAGAAGAAGTGAAGGGTAAACAGCGAATAGTTTTGCGCCTCCATCCCCAGGTGGCCCCTTATAAAATGGCCGTTTTCCCTCTTTTGGCTAATAAGCCTGATTTGCGCCGGGTGGCTTGGCAACTTTATCAGGAATTGAAAAAGGAATACTTAGTAGCTTGGGACGAGCGGGGGAATATTGGCAAGCGCTATTTTGCCCAAGATGAAATTGGTACGCCCTGGTGTGCTACAATAGATTTCCAAACTTTAAAAGACGGAACGGTAACTATCCGTGACCGAGACACGCGGCAGCAAGAACGGATTAAGCTTGATGCGGTTAAAGATTGGTTAAAGAAAGCGATCAATGAAAAATAAATTTATTTTGGCAGGCATTCCCGCCCTAATTTTTATTGTCGGCTTTATGGTTTGGCTTTGGTGGGATCCTTTCCATCGGGTTAAAGGCCCAGCTGTTACCCCCATTCCCACTCCGGTTGCCCAGCAGCTAAAAGTTGCCCCCAAAAATTATCCCCAGCTTCTTTTAAGTTTTAAAGGCGATGAACACCGGCTTACTTTGCGCTTGGAGAAAATTCCGGCGGTGATTAAGAAGGGCGAGTATGATTTTACCTATTTGGCGCATGACAGCCAGGGACAGGAATTTGAAAAAGGACAGTATGATAATTTTGACATTAGCGGGGCAACATTAGAGCGGGAAATTTTGCTG
>WFSR01000072.1 GCA_015485895.1 Candidatus Microgenomates bacterium
GCAACCACCGCTTTTTCATCGCTTTCCTCTCCTAATCATCTCAAAATCCAAAAGGTTTACGTAGCCATCACCATTAACATCTGCTTTCCAATTCCCCTTGGTATTATACTGGCCATTCGCCACTTCCTTCAGCCATTCATTTATCGACCAATCATGTTCCGGTAATGGATTCGGGTCGGCACAAGTATAGCATCTTATATCTGGATTTGGATTATTGTTTGGATCGCCATATAAACAATAATCTTTTCCACTTTCCGTTTTTAACCTGCAAGTCTTATTTCCTCCACAATGCTGGCCTAATTCCTTGCACGAATTACAATCTATTACTTTCATACAATCCTTTTTACTAGTACACCAGTTTCCATTATTAGGAATCCAACCACTAGGGCAACTCCCGCCTGCCGCCAGTGGTTGAGTTGGCGTGGCACTGGCTCCCGGCTTAGTTGGCTGTGTCGGCACCGGAGTGGGAGTCGCGGTTGGACTCTTTTTACAACAGTAATCGCCCCCTCCCTGATCCTCACACCATGTATCTCCACCTGGGAGTTCAGCACCTTGGCTACAACTATATGGGCTACAGCTTCCTCCTAAACTCGGGCATGAAGGTGGAGTGGTAGGGGCAGGGCTTTCTGGTGGCTCCGTTGAAATACCGGCCTCAACATCCAAGGGGAGCATTTTATTACTCGCCCACGCAAAAACAACCATCGCTACCACCGCCAACGAAATACCCAGTAGAAGCTTTCGCCAAAATTGTTTTCGCATTCTAATTTTAGAGAACCATATTTTTTTCTTCCTGTCAAGACCCAATTCTGTTATGATGCTAAAAATGATAGAAAGATTATTAAATTGGCTCTATCCACCTTCTTGTTATTTTTGCCACCGGCCCGGCACCTGGATCTGCCAACAGTGCTGGGCAAAAATTAATTTCCGCTCCCCACAAAAATGCCCTGTTTGCGAAAGAGGGTCCTATCTTGGCCTCACCCATCCCCACTGCCGCCGCCGCACCGAGCTGGATGGCCTTTTTTATCTCTTCCCTTACCGCGAGCCCTGGCGGACCATGCTTCACGATTACAAATACCGTTTCGTCCGCCGCCTGACCCCTGTTTGGCAAAAGCTAATCACCACCGGCCTTCAGGAGTATCACCCCGACCTTCTCCGCTATTGGCAAGAAGAAAAGGTCACCATCGTTCCCGTCCCCCTCCATCCCAGCCGCCGCCTTTGGCGGGGATTTAACCAGGCCCGAGAATTAGCTAAGATCATTAGCCAAATCAGCCAAAGGCCCCTTCAACCTCTGGCCGGCCGCCGCCATCTTGACCGCCACCAAGCCAAGCTTGACGCCCAACAACGCTCCAACAATATCACTCCGGCTAGCTTTTTTCTTCGCCAACAACAGCTAAGCGGCAACTTCCTTTTGGTAGACGATGTGGTAACAACCGGAACTACCTTTCGGGCTTTAGCCAATCTCCTCAAAAAGCACGGCGCTAATCATGTTAACGCTTTTGCCTTACTCGGGTAGCTATTTTAGAAAACTCAACGGGTTCAAGCGGACTCGACCGCGGCGGATTTCAAAATGAAGGTGAGTTCCGGTCGAATGGCCGGTCGAGCCCATCTGACCGATTGGTTGGCCTTGGGAAACTTTTTGACCAGGGTGAACATAAATCTGGGTCATATGAGCGTAAAGAGTTTTGTAGCCATTGCCATGGTCGATAACTACATGATGGCCATACCCATAACGGCTGTAAATTACCCGTTCAATTGTCCCGGCCGCTGCCGCCAAGATATCAGGAGCAGCTGGGTCAGCAATATCAATTGCCCGGTGATACCAAGAGTAGCCTTGGGTAATAACTCCCGATGTTGGCCAGATAAACTGGCTTGAAGTCTTCTTACCAGCCACCACCGGCCAGCGGCGGGCAGCATAATATTGAGGCGGCGGTTTAGCATTAGGCATAATTCCGTCAGGGATGACCACAACTTGACCCACATTAAGGGCAAAGGTTTCGTCATTAGCAAAGGTATTAAAAGGAAAATCAACAATCTTTTGTGGATCGGTGCGGTACTTTTTAGCCAGCGAATAAACTGTCTCTCCCCGCCGCACCCGGTGAATTATTCCTGTCACCGGAGGAATTTTCAACCGCTGGCCGGCGCGAATATCCTTCGGCGAACGGAGATGATTAGCCCAAATGATAGTATCCAAAGAAACACCAAACTTTTTAGCAACTATTGAAAGTGTCTCGCCCTTTTTAACAATATACTCAGTAATATCACCACGGACATTAGTCTGGGCTGTTTGGGGAACATAAAGGCTCATCTGTGCCAAGGCCGCCTGAGTATCGAGATAATCACTAGGCAAATTAGAACTGGAATTCAAAACTTCCTCAATATATGGCGAGAGATAAATCGCCAGAAAAATAAAAATCGTCAAGAAAAAATGGGTGGTGGGGCGAGCAAACTTTCCCCGTTGACGGTAAAGCAAACGCGCCAAAAAAGCTTTAACACCTCCTAAAGTGTGTAACAGCCATATCCCCCAATCTTTGGCTAGCTCATTATAAGTATCTCTTAGAGCCTCCCACTCTCTTCTTTTACCCATTCCCATCGGTTACTTATTATAATATAAATCCCAACCGCAATTCACTAAACAAGATTTAGCCCCACTTTCTCCGCAATTTGCTATAATTAATTACCCTGGGGATGGTGGCTAGCCGTGAGGCAGGAAAGTCCGGACTCCAGAAGGCATAGCAGCCTAGGAAACTAGGTTCTCCCTTTTCAGGGGGCAAGAGAGGGCCACAGAGACGAGTCCCAAATTTTTTGGGGGTGAAACGAGTCTGAAGAAAACTTCAGGCAAGCCTATTAAGGCGCGGCAACCCTCCCGGGAGCAATCTCGAGCCAGCCCTGGTGCCTTCCCATTTAAGGGCTGGGTTGGGAGCAAAGAAAGATGGCCACCTTTAACAGAATCCGGCTTATATCCCCAGGGTTACTTAGAATCAGGTTGGGCCCACTCTTTTACTAATACTTCAAAGATAAGATAGCTGGGGACGGCAATAAGCATTCCTAAAACACCGGCTAATTTAACGCCAATAGCCAAAACCAAAAGGGTAATGACGGGATTTACCCCAGTTACGGTATTCATTACTCGGGGAACAATGAAATTATTCTCTAATTGCTGCACTAAAAAGCACCAGGCAGCCACCACACCAGCCGTTAAGGGAGAAATCGCCAATCCAAAAAGAATTGCCGGAACGGCTGCCAAAACTGGCCCCACATTGGGAATAATTTCCAAAAAGCCAGCTAGAATCCCAAGTGCCAGAGCAAACTTAAGTCCCAGCAACAAGAACCCAAAATAGGACATTGCGCCGACAATAAACATTAAAAGTAATTCCGCCCGAATCCAACCTCCCAGCCGTTTCTCTAAACGAATGACGATTCTCTGCCCCCGAACAACTCCTTTTTGGCCAAAGAAATTAAAAAGATAGCGATCTAAATTACGATGTTCCAAGAGTAAATAAAAGCTAATCACCAAAATACCAAAGATGTTAATTAAATTAGTAAAGATACCCAAAGTAAGCTTAATCAAATCTGCAGAAAGGCTGGCAATTATTTGGCGCAAGCGGTCTTTAGCTACCTGGCTGACATTCACTCCTAACACATTGTAGGATTTGTCCAGGAAGGGTAAGGAGCGCGTTAACTCACTAATTTGATCAATAAGAGGAGGAACTAAGCCAGCCACTACCACTACAAACAAAAGAATAACTAGCAAATAAAGCAAAGCAGCTGCCAACCAGCGCGGAATATGCCAGTGTTCTAATCTTTCCACTGTAGGGTTAAGAATACCAACCAAGATGAAAGCTACAAAAAGACCTAAAATAACGGATCGTACCTGATAGAGGAACCAACAAAGAAGAAGAAATAAAACCGTAAAGATGACCGTCCGATGAGAAATTTCAACATGAATTACCTTTCCTTGTTTCATCTCGTTTTATTGTAGCATCTAAAAACCAAAAATTTTAACTGCTTGCCTAGGAGTGAACTCATCACCATCTACCCAGGTGAACCGTGAATCGTGGCGGAACCAAAGCCGCTGACGACTGGCATAATGGATTTCATCCCCCTGCCATTTTCGCAGAGCAGACCAAAAGGTATCTTTTCTATCAAAGAACCCTTGCCATTCCTTATAGGCTAAAGTATTCAAACCCGGCATAGACCAATAATAACCTCGTGTAAGTAAATTTTCTATTTCAACTAATAAGCCCCTTTCTATCCGCTGAAAAGTGCGTAAACGAACATATTTTTTTAACTTTGCCCAAGGACGTAAAATGCCTATCCCTCGGACATTTATATGAGAATCGAGAAAATTTTTGTGTCCTTGCCAACCATTTTTTTGAACGATTTCTATCATTCTTACCAATCTTTGCTTATTTTGCCTTTCTGCATTACTGAGAATATACCACTTTTTCTGCCAGTACTTTTTCACCCTCTGCTGAAGTTTTACTAGAGGCTGTTTTTGCCAGTAATTTTTTTGCCGCCACGCGGATTTCTCTGAAGTAATATCTAAGCCATCTAAAAGCACCTTAATGTAAAAACCGGTTCCTCCTACTATTAAAGGCTGGCGATTGTCAACCAAGAGATGCTGAATTAATTGCCCGGTTATTTCTGCCCATAGATAGGCACTAAAATGACGCCGCGGAGAAATTAAGTCTAAAAGCCAAAGCCGCTGGCCAGTTGGCAACTGCCAATAGCCCCAATGATAATGGTGTTCCTTTGCTGCCGGCAGCAGGGCCGTTTTCATAAAAACACTTCCCGAGGGCAAATCCTTGCCGGTGCCAATGTCAAGATAACGATAAATCTGCCGGGAATCGGCCGAGATTATATCTGAGCAATAGTTATTTAGTTGAAAAGCAAGTTGAGTTTTACCAACAGCAGTGGGGCCATAAATAACAGGTATGATAGTTTCTTGTTTCACCTAGCGAACGCTACGTTTAAGATTATTGCCTGGCGTAAAGCGTGGCATTCTTCGCGCGGCCACCTTCTTCTTCTGACTTTTCCCAATTGGCAAGACTAACTTCTCCCGAAAGAGCCGTGTCCAAAAAACACCGAAGCCGGCCAACTTCACCTTCTCTCCCCGAGCTAACGCTTTAGTTATTTCACCTAAAAATGAATCTACAAAATCCCGCCCCGTTTTTCGGCTTACTTTTAATTTTTGGGCAACAATCGCTACTAATTCACTCTTTTTCATTTCTCAAATAAGGATACTACTTTCTTTTTATATTGTCAACCGATTTTAGTGGGAGGTTAGCCATCGCTCGAGTTTCCCGGATGGCTACCACCCGCATTTTCCCGGCCCATTTAACCTCTTCGTCTAGCCTCTCGGCTATTCTTTGCAAAAGAATCGTAAGCTCAGCATCGCTCACTTTTTCTGGCTTAACTAAAACCCGAATCTCTCTTCCTGCCTGATAAATAGCTACATCGTCTACTCCATCTACTTGCCGTACTTTCCTTTCAATGTCAGTTAGCCGTTTCACGTAGTCCTCGTAAGCCCGGTAACGTGCCCCTGGCCTTGACGCTGAAGCAGCATCAGCCATCCAAACAATAATTGACTCTAGGGAAGAAAAGCTTTGATCCTCATGGTGTTCAGCAATAGCTGCCAGAATTGGTTCGGGAATATCAAACCGCTTAAGAAAATCTATACCCACTTGAACATGGCCACCTTCACCCTCAGGAATAACTTTGCCAATATCGTGAAGAAGACAAGCTACCCTAACTGTTTTTGTGTCAGCTCCTAGCTCCTGTGCTAAGGCAACACCTATTTTTACTACCTCAAGCGTATGAACAGCTAAATTTTGGCCAAAAGAAAAGCGATATTTGTAACGTCCTAGCATTTTTAAAATCTCAACTGGCAGATGATAAACTCCTGCTTCCTGAGAAATGTGTTTTCCTTCCTCCAGAAGCACTTTATCCATTCGTGCTCGCGTTTGGGAAACCACTTCTTCTATCCGCGAAGGCTGAATCCGACCATCACGGATAAGTTGTTGAATGGCAATTTTGGCGATTTCACGGCGGACGGAGTCAAAAGAAGAAATACGAATCTCCCCTTCCTCATCAAGGTCCAAATCTACTCCGGTCGCTTTCTCTAACGCCCGAATATTACGTCCCTCTCGGCCAATAATTTTCCCCTTGATACCCTCATCCTTTAAAGGAATTGTAGAAATCGTGTATTCGGCCACAAAATCGGTTAAGCCATGGCGTAATGCCTCAGCTAAAATTTCCTGGGTTAATTCTTTCTCCTGAGCCTGAATTTGCTCCCGAGCTTCCCTAATTTTTTTAGCTATCCAAGCCGCTAACTCTTTTTCTGTTTGCTGTTTTACTAACTCCTGGGCTTTTTCCGTTGATAAATGGGCTAATTCTTCTAATTTCTGGCGCCATTGCCCTCGTTGCCGCCGGATTAAACGGAGCGCATCAGCCACCTTAGCTTCTTTCCGCTTTATATCCTCGTCCTTTTGTTGAAAATACACCTCTTTCCTGTCTAAAAGCTTAGCCCTTCTTTCTAATTCATTTTCTCGGCGGTGGATATCTTCCAACAATCGTACCAGCCGTTCCTTCTCAGGATTTCTTTTCAATCGTGGCTTTTTTTCTATTCCCTCCTTCTCGGGCAAAACGCGCGCTTTTTGCTCACTTGCTATCCCCGCCGGCCGCCGCCAAAACCTCAAAAGTTTTTTGAACATACTTTCTCCTTACCTTAACTGCAGAAAGCCAAAGAGAGTCACACCAAATTCAAAACCATCTTCCGCCCCCAATGCTATATTTTCTCATTTGCTTCCCGCTAATTTATTAACTTCTTATTTTAACGATTCTCCAAAACATCGTCAATAACTTCTTCTATTGTTTCACTGTTAAAACCCCTATTTCGCCCCCAAAGCCATATTTTTCGCTTTTTCTCGGCGTTAGTCATATTGTGCCATTGTTTCCATTTCTTTCTCAATAAACTGCGCAGGCTTTGCTCCTCTTGGTAATTAGCCAAAACTTGGCTTATCACCTCCTTGTTTATACCTTTACGCTTTAATTCTTGCCAAAGTTGCCGCCGTGACCAACCACGAGATAAATGCTGAGTTGTCCACCAGCGAGCAAATTCCAGGTCATTTATCAGCCCTTGCTTTTGCAACTTCCTTATCACCGTCTTAATCACTATATCTCTTTTACCCACCGGCAAGAAGCGGTAGAGATATTGCTCTAATTTCTCCCTTATTTCATTCTCAGATTGTTGGCGGCGGCCTAAAAGGCGAAGGGCTTTCTGGTAACTTTTTTCCTGCCACGATGCCGTTTCTAACCGTTGAAATTGTTGAGGCGTCAAGCTTTGCCCAATTCTCAGGTGGAAATCTGCCAGTAAAGTTGTACTTACTCCTAAAACCGTCCCTTCATTGAAATAAAGATTCCACCGGCCTGAACGACGCTGGGGGGTTAATTTCACCAATTC
This sequence comes from Candidatus Microgenomates bacterium, assembly GCA_015485895.1. GTDB lineage: Bacteria > Patescibacteriota > Microgenomatia > UBA12405 > UBA6130 > S016-97. The sequence continues at coordinate 7,463 of WFSR01000072.1, forward strand.
CATTACTTACACTTCACTCGTCTTTTGGCGAATGAGTTGTTCCAGTTTCTTAGCCCACGATGGGTGCTCGCTTAACCATCGTTTTGCTGCTTCACGACCTTGCCCTAACGTCTGCTCCCCAAAACGCAAAAAGGAGCCCGACTTCGTTAAAATATTCTTTTTAAGTCCCAAGTCTATCAATCCTCCTTCCCGAGAAATTCCTCCTACATTCATAATTTCAAATTCCGCTTCTCGAAAAGGCGGGGCAACTTTATTTTTTACTATCCGTGCCCGGTGCATAGAGCCAATAACCTCGCCCTGACTATTTTTTATATTGCCAGTTTTACGTAAATCTACCCGCACCGAGGAGTAAAATTTAAGGGCTAGGCCACCCGGTGTAGTTTCCGTTTTGCCAAAGAAAACGCCAATCTTTTTGCGAATTTGGTTGGTAAAGACAACCGCCGTGCCCGTCTTGGAAATTGCCCCAGTCAGCTTCCGCAGCGCTTGCGACATCAATCTCGCCTGCACGCCCATCATGGCGTCGCCCATTTCACCCTCAATCTCAGCCCGCGGCACTAAAGCGGCCACCGAATCAACTACAACCAAATCTACTCCTCCCGACCGGACCAAGGTTTCCACAATTTCCAGGGCCTGCTCGCCGGTATCCGGTTGAGAAATAATTAAATCGTCTAGATTCACACCAATAACCTTGGCCCTCTCCGGATAAAGGGCATGCTCAGCATCCACAAAGGCAGCTACACCACCTTCTCTTTGGACCTCCGCAATAAGATGTAGGCAGACGGTGGTCTTACCCGATGCTTCAGGGCCAAAGATCTCCGTTACCCGTCCTTTAGGGATACCATTTACTCCCAGAGCCAAATCCAAAGGCAGACAGCCAGTCGGGATAGTTTTCACATCGCTATCTTTCACCCGTTCTCCCAAGCGCATAATACTTCCCTTACCATACTGCTTCTGAATTTGTTCCATCGCCACCTGCACTGCTTTTAGCTTAGGATTTTTATCATCCATCGGTCCCATTGTGGCACACCACAAAACAAAAAACAAGAGTTAGTCTTACCCAACCAAAAATCAGCTTAAAAGAGAAGCTTTATTTAACTAAAACTAACTTATATCCCACCCTTACGTATATGAACAGGACAACAAATACATAGTGTATCAACAATAGAGAGAGGAGCCAGGCATCAGACAGCTCCGACATTACGTCGGAGGAGC
>WFSR01000073.1 GCA_015485895.1 Candidatus Microgenomates bacterium
ATCAGCCACTAAGCGACCAATTTCAACCCCATTTTTGCCATCTCCCCAGGCACAAAACTGTCCCAAAATCCCGAGGTGCGTAGTGCATTGCACCTCCGAGGTGCGGTACCCTTTGCACCTCGGGAGACGTCGTAAAATACTTTTCCATCATAATTAAACCTTTTGACTGTTCTTCTGATGAAATCATACCTCTCTTGCTGAGAAGCAGAGATAAAGAGAGGTTTAACTCTCTGGTTGTCTTTAGAAACTCTTTAATTTGGTGTATATTATTTATGCCTGAATCATCCATGTTGATTAACACCATAATCACCATTGTAGATGATTCAGGTTTTTGTTGTCTTTTACTTCCTTCTCTTTTTACTTCCTAGAGTCCACTTTTTGAGTTAGGTGAACGCCTCTTTTTAATCCGATTTTTGATTGGGTAAGACTCTCCCGCCTGGGAGTTAGAATCATGTGCTATAATTAATATATATAGTTTTCTCAATAGCAACAAGAATGGCTCGTTGGACACCAGAAGACTATAGAAGGGTTACCGAAAAAGTTTCTGAAAAACCTCCTTCGCCACGGGGAAAATTAGAAGCCCTGTGGGAAGGCGGCAGTTCGATGGAAACAATTTTTGGCGACCGACAAGATTTCAAAAAGATTAAGCAAGAACTTGAAAAAAGAGGTCAGCCGTTACATGGTTTTGAATTCCTCCTTGCGCCTTATGCTTCGGGTGCTCTTTCTGGCGGTCCCTTAGGAAATCTAGCCGACTTTATCTTAAAAGAAGCAGAAAAATGTGGCTTTAATCCAAAATGCAAAAGAGAAATAAGAAAGAAATATTTTTATAATTATGAGCCATACGACTCTCTAAAAGAATTTTTCATCAGCTGCGCTAAAGAGAAAAAGAAAGAATAATGACCAAAGAAAAGATGCCCTTTTACGATAAATGCGAAATTAACCACAAGTGCTTCGAAGGCTATGTAGGCGAAATTCCCCAATGCGACCAATGTCTGAAAAAGTTAGAAGAACAGCTCGCTCAAGAATGTCAGTGTCTAGTAGAATTTCTACCGTCGCCAAAAGAACTGCGGTTTATCAACCTACAACCCGGTGATCCGCCGCAGCTGCAAAAGGTTATCATCGAAGATGGCTTTTATACTCCTGGCCCCTGGCTGCCAGCGGACGAGTTTCACGGAACAAAGAAATAACTCCTCTCTCACAATCTAGCTCCCAGTTCTAATTTTATGTGCCTTCGGCTAGACCCCGCTCTTTCTTATGAAAGAGCGGGGTCTTCAGTAGGTGTCATACCACCATTATTGGGGATACACCCACTGAAAATCCTGAACCCTCCCCGACGGATGTCGGGGAGTTTCAGGATGACGCTTTTTCTTTTTCACTTTGCACTTAAACTTTTCACTTTCTAAGTTCCTAGCTCCAACTCCACCCCCACCGGACAGTGGTCAGAACCCAGGTATTGGGGCCAAATAAAGGCTTTTTTGAGTTGGCTTTGCAGGCGGCGATCTAAAAGAAGATAATCAATCCGCCAGCCCAAATTCCGCTCCCGGCAATGGCGCCAATAAGGCCACCAGCTAAACTGTTGCCGGCCAGGATGAAGATACCGAAAAGTGTCCACCAACCCCACCCGCAAAAGCGCCGCCAACGCCTTTCTTTCCTCAGGCGTAAACATGGTATTATGGCGATTTTGTTGGGGCCGAGCTAAATCGATCGCCGCCCGGGCAACATTAAAATCGCCGGCCAAAATAACCGGCTTCTCCTGGCGCCAAATTTTAATTTTTTCGGTTAGCAGCTGGTAAACCGCCAATTTATAGGGAATATCCCGCTGGTCCCGTTGACCATTGGGCATATAAAGAGCCAGGAAGCTAAAATTGGCAAAATCCAATTTCAAAAGGCGGCCTTCCCGGTCAAAACGCTCGTGGCCTAGTCGCTGTTCCACTTTCTCAGGCTCCCGACGGCTAAAAACTGCCACCCCGCTGTAGCCGGGCCGTTGGGCGCTGTGGAAATAAAGGTGATAGCCGCTCCCGGCCGGCGGTTGGCCCAGTTCAGCCATAACCTCCCGCCCAGCCTTAATTTCCTGGAGAGCCAAAATATCCGCCCCCATTTTTGCCACCTGCTCCCAAAAGCTGCGGCGGAGAATATTGCGCCAACCGTTAATGTTCCAGGAGACAAGCCTCATCATTTACCCTGGCAATTGGCCGGCAGTAGCCATCGGCCGACCACCGGCAACCTGAATTTGGCGGGGATAAAAGCGCCGCCCAACCTGGGTAGCCTGAAGAATTTTTAACCGTTGCTGTTGGCCATCTTTTTTGACAAAGGTCCAAATACCCGGCCAGGGATACAAAGCCCGCCAAAGACGAAAGGCAATTAACCCGGCTGGATAGGGTTTTTTAACTAAAAGAATTTTTTTGGCCAGCGGCGGCAGTTGCTGAAAAGGCAGTGTTTTGCCAGTTAAGGCAGCCTGGAGAAAGGCTGGAGCAAGGTAACCATCTTGGCGTTGGAGGCGAAAGGTAAAAGTAGCTTGACGGTGATCTTGTGGTTGCGGCGCTAGCTGGCCTTGCCGATATTTATCAACCAAATTTGCAATTTTAGCGGCCATTTTTTGGAAAGCTATTTGATAGTATTCGCCGGCTGCCAGTTGACCAAGCAAAGGCCAACTTTCTTGGTAGAGAAGTGGGCCATGGTCCAATTTGGCATCCATTTTGATGAGGCTAAAACCGCCTTGGGTTTCGCCATTTAAAATAATACCCACCGCCGGCGAAGCTCCCCGCCATTGGGGCAAAAGCGAGGGGTGAAGATTGAGAATACCTTGGGATAAAGTTTCCAAAAGCCAGTTGGGAATAATTTTGCCGTAAACAGCGCAAAGGCCCAGTTGATGTTGGCTAAGTTGTTGGCGAATAGCAGGGGTGACTTTCTCTTTCTTGAGACTGGCCAATTTGAGGACAGTCAAACCTTTTTCCTGAGCTAATTGGGCCAAGGGGTTGGGTTGAATTTTGAGACCCCGGCCCCGCGGTTGGTTAGGAGTGGTTACCACCAAGGGGTGTTGGCCAGCAGCAAGCAGAGCTTGGAGAATGGGGCGGGAATAATAGCTGGAACCAAAAAAGATCATCAAGTAAATTATAGCAAAATTAGAATTCCCCCACCATCGGAATCTCAACAAAAGCGACATACCCCCTATCATCCCGCCTTTTCACCACTTACCAGCTTACTTATTGCTTCGTCATCCTGATTCCCGATGAAATCGGAGGTTCAGAATCTTCTCAACCGTCCTCTAGATGCAAAAATATTCTAAATACCAGAGGTTGCCTACCTGGGCAACCTTAGAGGTTGACAACATAGGCCTGCCTGCGCAGGCAGGCAACCTCGTCCCTTCGCAAGAAAGAGTGGGATTTTCAGCTGGGTGTTGTATTACCATCATTGACACACCCGCTGAGGATTCTGAACCCTCTCCGACGAATGTCGGAGGGAATCAGGATGACGGGATTCTAAGTTTTAAGTTCTAATCCGTCGTCCGCCTCCGCCAGTTGGCGGATAGCAAGATTGGGCACAAAACCATCATAAAATTCCTAGGTGTCAAGCTAATACACCTCGGAGGTGGTCTAGGTTGACACCTAGGGACCCACCGTCTACAATCTATGATCCATAACAGATTCAGTACCTAGAGTTTGAGATTCTAAGTGTCACCAATATGATAAAGAGTTGTTCCCGACTTTACTTCTCCCTCGAGTAGAGGTCGCCGGCGATGGGCGAAGAAGCGGTCGATTTCGGTTCAGCTTTTTTAGCCGCCGGCTGCCAAATATACTCTTTTTTCTCCAAAAGCCAATTACTCCAACGGGCCAAAAAGAAAAATAACTGGGCTAGTTTTTCTCCCACTGCCGCCAACAGTTTTTCCTCGGTGGCGTTTTTGCCTCCCAAACCAGCCTCTAGAGCCAATTGCGCTTGCCAATGGGCCCGGAAGAGCAACAAGGCTAGCGGATGTCCCCGCATAATAATTGGCGTTTCTCTTTTGGGTAAAGCCTTTGCCAGAAAATCGTTGAACTGATCTAAACGCTCCCCTACATGTTGCAGATGTTCGCCCACCCCTTGGCTAAGCAATTCCTCCCGCCCCTGATTAATTAAAACCACATCACCCATAATTGCCTGAGTCTCTTGAAGAATAGTCGCTAGCTTATCTAATTCGCGAATAGCATTATCACTCCCCGCCTCGAGGCTACTTCG
>WFSR01000074.1 GCA_015485895.1 Candidatus Microgenomates bacterium
AGCTAGGAACTAGGAACTAGGTTATTAGGATACGTCATCCCGCCCTTTCGTGAGAAAGAGCGGGGTCTAGCGAGCGGAGCGAGCGCATGAGATTCAATCAGGTGTGGGATTAATGCGCTGCGCTAGATTCTTCGCTAACGCTCAGGATGACATAGTTTAAGTGTTTTGGTCATTTGAATTTTGGTTATTGCCTGCCTGCGCAGGCAGGTTTAGAATTTGGGTCATTAGGATTTTGGTATTGTTTGGAATTTGTGATTTGGAATTTGAGATTTGCCCCGACGTCTGTCGGAGCGGAGTGCTTGGAATTTAATTCGGGGTGTTAGAATGAAATAATTTCATGGTGGCTTTACGGGAACAACGGCAAATTTGGCGGCAAAAACTGAATCGGGAGCGGGAACGGCCCTATTGGCTGGCGTTTAGTTTCTTTGAAGGTATCGGCCCGCAGCGGTTCCAGCAACTGCTGGCTTATTTCCAGAGTGCCGAAAAAGCCTGGCGGGCAGAGAAAAAAGAACTATTGGTGGCCGGGCTCTCGCCGCGGTTGGCCGAAAAATTTTTGCTTTTCCGCCGCTGGTGGTCGCCGGAGAAAATAAAATGGCAGGAGCAGCAGTTTTACTACCGGCCGGAAATTTACCGGGAGTTTGCCCGCTGGCTGGCTGACCAGGAACGGAGGGGACAATGGCGCTGGGTAACCCGCCGCCAAGCCTACGGGCAAAAGCCGGCCTGGATTACCATGCTTAGTTGGCTTGACGATGGCTATCCGGTGCCGCTTTTAGATTTGGAAACAGCGCCACCGGTCCTTTATTTTCTCGGCCGCCCGGAGGTGCTCCGGCCCGAATTTTGGCAGCGGCCTTTGGTGGCTATTGTCGGCACCCGCAAGGTTACCCCTTATGGCCAGCAGGTGACCCGCCAACTGGCAGCCGGCTTGGCCCGGACCGGGGTGGTGGTCGTCTCCGGTCTGGCCCGCGGGGTGGATAGTTTGGCCCACCAGGCTGCTTTAGATGCTCAAGGTTGGACACTGGCTATTTTGGGCAACGGGGTGGATATTGTTTATCCGGCCGAAAATGGTCAACTCGGTGCTGCCATTCAACAACGGGGCGGCCTTTTTTCGGAGTTCCCGCCTGGCTTCCCACCTTTGCCGGGCAATTTCCCTGCCCGTAACCGAATTATTGCCGGTCTGAGCCGTTTGGTAGTGGTGACCGAGGCAGCCGAAAAGTCGGGGTCATTGATCACTGCCCGCCTGGCTGCCGACCAGGGTAAGGATGTTTTGGCTGTTCCCGGCCCGATTACTTCCAGCCTTAGCCAAGGGACAAGCTTGCTCCTCAAGCAGGGAGCTAAACTGGTGACCACGGTAGCCGATATTCTCCAGGAATTAAATCTACCCGCGGTGGCCACTCCCAAAGTAGATCTCGATCAACTTAGCCCGGAAGAAAAAGCCATTTACCAAGCCCTGGCTGCTGGGGAAAAGTATCTCGACGAGCTGGTCCGGGCCACTGATTTGCCTGCCAGCCGTTTAGGGAGTATTTTATCTATAATGGCGGTTAAGGGTTTGGTTGCCGATTTAGGCAGCGGCCGCTGGGGACGAAAATGAAACTGGTAATTGTTGAATCGCCCACAAAGGCGCGCACGATCAGCCGGTTCCTGAAAGGGGATTATCAGCTAACGGCCAGTCAGGGGCATGTCCGCGATTTGCCGCCGAAAAGGTTTGGCATCAAAATTGAAGAAACGCCGAAAGGATGGCGTTTTGAGCCCCAATACCAGCTGGTGAAAGAAAAGAAGCCTCTTTTGGCAGAATTAAAAAAGGAAGCTCGGCAGGCGGAGGAGGTCATTTTAGCGACCGATCCGGATCGGGAAGGGGAGGCAATTGCCTGGCATCTTTGGCAGTTGTTGGCCAAACCGGGGCAAAAATTTCGCCGGGTGGTTTTTCACGAAATTACTCCGGCCGCCATAAAAAAGGCCTTCCAAGAGGGTGGCGAGATTAATTTAGATTTGGTGGCCGCCCAGCAGGCGCGGCGGGTTTTAGACCGGATTGTCGGTTATAAGCTTTCCCCTCTTTTGTGGCGCAAAATCAAACGGGGGCTTTCGGCTGGCCGGGTTCAGTCGGTGGCGTTGCGATTAATTGTCGAGCGGGAACGAGAAATTGCCGCTTTCCAAAAGCATAAGTTTTACCAACTGGCGGCCGGATTTGCGCCGGGCGGCCAGCGGTTGGTGGCCACCCTCTGGCGTTGGCAAGGCCAGCCGGTGGAGAAGAAAGAGCGGCGGCGGCTTTTTGCCGGCTGGCAGCAGTTACGGACGACCGTTTTTGCCGATGCCAAAGGGGCCGAAAAAGTGGCGCTGGCGATTGGTTCGGAAGCAATAGTCCAGGCGGTGGAGGAAAAGGAGCGCCAGCGCCAGCCGCCGCCGCCCCTGGCCACGGCCAGTTTGCAGCGCGAGGCCGCCCGGCGCTGGGGCTGGAGCCCAAAGTTGACAATGCGGGTGGCCCAGTCGCTTTACGAAAAAGGTTGGATTACTTACCATCGGACCGACTCCCTCAATTTGAGCCAGGTTTTTATTGGGACCGCCCGCCGCTGGATAGGAAAAAAGTGGGGCAAAAAGTATTTGCCTAATCAGGGGCGCCAATACCATACCCGGGCTAAGGTAGCCCAAGAGGCTCATGAGGCTATCCGGCCTACTGAGGTGGAGCGTGAAGAGTTGGCCGGGGCTGATTCCCGCCAGCGGCGGCTTTACCGTTTCATTTGGGAGCGGGCCTTGGCCAGCCAGATGGCCGCCGCCCGCTTATTGGAAACCAAAATCATTTTGGCGGATGGTGATTTCACCTGGCAGGCCCGGGGCGTTCGCTTGCTTTTTCCTGGTTTTTGGCAATTGTTAGGCCGGCCGCCGGAGGATAGTCTCTTACCAAAACTAAAAAAAGGCCAGAAAGTGGCTTATCAAGATTTGGGAATTATTGAGCAAGCAACCCAGCCGCCGCCGCGCTACACCCCGGCCAGTTTGGTGGCCATTTTGGAAAAGAAGGGTATTGGCCGGCCGTCAACTTATGCGCCGATTATTTCCCTTATTCAGGATCGGGGCTATGTCGAAAAAAAAGAAGGTCATTTTTATCCGACCAAATTAGGGATAGCCGTCAGCGATTTTTTGAGCCGCTATTTTCCTAAAATTATGAGTTTGCCGTTTACGGCCCAGTTGGAGGATGATTTGGATAAAGTTGCCGCCGGCCAACAAGAGTGGGAAAAACCAGTGGCTGAGTTTTGGCAGCCTTTTATAAATAAGGTAGAAAAAACTTTAGCCGAAGCCGAGCGGGTGAAAATTGAATTAGAGAAAATTGGCGAAAAGTGTCCCAAGTGCGGCAAAGGAGAGTTGGTTATTCGCCACGGCAAATACGGCAAATTTGTTGCCTGTTCCCGTTATCCGGAGTGCGATTACACCCGGCCTTATTTGGAACCGGCTGGTTTTAATTGTCCAGATTGTGGTGCTCCGGTAGTCATCCGCTATACCAAAAAAGGCCGCCGTTTTTACGGTTGTTCCCGTTATCCCAAATGTAAGTGGGCCAGTTGGAAGAAGCCGAAAAATGGAGCTAGGAGCTAGGAGCTAGGAACTAGGAACTAAGTTAAAAAGGGCGAAGGACTAAGGGCGAAGGGCGAGGGAAGTGAAAAGTGAAAAAAGGAACTAGGAGCTGGGTTGGAGGAACTAGAAACTAGGCTAAAAAAGCACCAAATCCCAAGTATCAATAACCAAACAAATCCTAAATCCTAATGACCCAAATCCTAAACAAATTCAAATGACCAAAATTCAAATGTCCAAAACATTTTCTTTTTTCTTTTTCTTTTGTTTTGGTCATTTGGTCATTTGAATTTTAAACATTTGAGCATTATTTAGGGTTTAGGGTTTAGGGTTTAGGATTTTGGTAATTAGGATTTGCCTGTCCCGACGGATGTCGGGGTAAGGTGTTTGGAATTTAATACTATGGTTACGCGCTTATCATGGTGGTGGCAATGAGGGGAATATTTTGATGGTGTGGCGTGAATACGGCAAAATATTCTCCTTGTCATTTTCTCCGCTGGCGGTTAAACTATAGAAGAATTATAGGAAAGGAGGTGGGCAGAAAGTGGCAGTGGTGGTACATCGACAAAAAGGTGAGTCGCGTAATGATTTAATTAACCGTTTTCGCAAGCTTTTTTCTGAGGAAGGTATCCTCGACACGGTGCGGCGTAAGGTGCGTTATATTAAGCCTTCGCGGCGGCGTTATGAGCGCCAGAAAGAAATTAGCCACCGGGTCCGGCTGGAAAAGCGGCAAAAATCAAGATGACCAAAATTGAGACTCAGATTCGCCAGGATTTTTATCAATTTCTGAAGGCGGGGCAAAAGGAAACAGCCGAAGCATGCCGTTATTTGCTTTCCCTTTTACAAAAGCAGGCTTTGCGCCAGGAAAACGGCCTAACCGAAAAGGCAGCTCTGGCTATTTTGCAAAAAGAGTTGAAAGCTAAGCAAGAAGCGCGGGAAATGTTTGCCAAAGCAGGGCGCCAAGACTTGTTGACCAAAGAGGAAAAAGAAATTGCCATTTTGAAAAGGTATTTGCCGGCGGAATTAAGTGACGAGGAAATTAAAAAAGTGATCGCCGCTGAAAAAGCAGCTGGCAAGGATGATTTTGGCAGCTTGATGGGGGCGGTAATGGGTCGGGTGAAAGGCCGAGCCGATGGCCGGCGGGTGTCTGAATTGGTTAGGGAGGCTTTGGGAAAATGAGAGTTTTGCTGAAAAAAGATCCCCGCTATCATCTTGATTTGCGCTGGATTCGCCAAGAAGTAGAAAAGCTTTTTGCTGAACTGGGCATTCATGAAGGGGAGGTGAGTTTAATTTTTGTCGGCCGGCGCAAGGCTAAGGCTCTAAACCAGCAATACCGCCAGATGGATTATGTGCCCTTGGTTTTGAGTTTTCCCCAAGGAGGGGAATATCGGGCCGGGCGGCGGGTTTGGGGTGACGTGATGATTTGTTGGCCGGAAGTTCGCGAGCAGGCAATTCGGGAAAATGCAACTTTAGAGGAAATTTTGACTCAGCTCTTAAAACATGGGCTGGCAAACTTGGCCAAAAGTTTGGTAAAGTGAGTTATGGAAGCTTTTTACCTTAAATACCGGCCCCGGGCAATTCGGGAGCTGGATAACCGCCGTATCCGCCACGAGCTAGAGCAAATTTTGCAGCAGCCACAGTTGCCCCACGCTTTTCTTTTTATTGGTCCGAAAGGTATTGGTAAAACTTCGACGGCCCGCATTTTGGCTAAAGCGTTAGCTTGCCCTCACCGCCGCGGCCTAGAGCCATGCAATAAATGTAGTGTCTGCCGAGCCAGTGACCGGGGCACTAATCTCGACATCATTGAGATTGATGCTGCTTCCAATCGGGGTATTGATGATATCCGCCGTCTCCGGGAACAAGTGAATCTGGCTCCTCTTCAATCAGCCAACAAAATTTACATCATTGACGAAGTTCATATGTTGACTAATGAGGCTTTTAACGCTATTCTTAAAACCCTAGAAGAACCGCCGGAACATGTCTATTTCGTTTTTTGCACCACTAACCCTGAGAAAATCCCTGAAACGGTCCTTTCCCGTTTGACAACTCTCCGTTTTCAACGAGCTACCGAACCGGAAATAGAAACGGCGTTGCAACGGGCAATTAAGGGAGAACACTTAAAGATAGGCAAAAAAGCTTTACATCTTTTGGCTACCGCTGCCGACGGTAGTTTTCGGGATGCCCATAAATTACTTTACCAACTTTATCTTAGTGAAGGCAAGCGGATTACTTTTGCAGCTGCCGAGAAACGTCTTGGCCGCTGGCTGACAATTTTGCCTCGAGAATTTTTGCGGCTGATTTTGACCGGTGAGATAGAAAAAGCCTTGGCCGTTACCCGGGAGCTGGAAGAAAAACAGGTTGATTTCGAAGATTACCTCCACCGTTGCCTTCAGGCTGGGCAACAGCTACTTTTCTGGCGCTTGGGAGTGGAAAAGCCGCCTGAGGAGGTGGAGATCAACTGGCTGGCTGAGCAACCGCCGGATCGTTTGGCCCGTCTTTTGGATAATTTTACCCAGGCATTGCGTCAGGAAAAGGAAATAAATATCCCCGCCTTGCCATTGCAACTCCTAGTGGCCGGTTGGGAACCGGGAGGGGCAATGGGGGTTGTAAAACCCCATCCGGAAGCAATGCCGATGAAAGCAAAATTGAAAACAGCGGTGCCGGAACCGACGGTGAGAGAATCAGCGGTGGTAAATTACCCCCAAGGCGGTGATGCTGAAAAGTTGGCAATGGTGAAAGAAAAGTGGCCGGCGCTAATGGCGGCGGTGAAACCGATGAACCACTCGGTGGTTGCTTTGCTGAAAGCCTGCCGGCCAATAAAAGTTGAGGGTCATAAAATTACTTTAGGGGTTTTTTATCCATTCCATCGCGATCGGCTGGCCGAGGAGCGTAACCGGCGGATTGTTGAGACGGGCCTGGCCAAAGCCTTGGGCGGTCGCTGGCAGATTGCTTGCATTTTGACGCCAAAAGGGGATAATAAAAAAGAGCCTGGCGGCGGTAATGGTGATGATCTTTATGCTGCCGCCAAGGAAATTTTTGGTTAGTAGTTGAGAGGAGGTAACCGATGGGAATGCCTTTTTCCGGCTTGATGAATCGTAAAAACCAATTAAGTAAGATTATGAAATTGCGTGGTGAGCAGAAGAAATTGGCTCAGCAAACAATTAGTTATCAAGATGGCGATATTGAAATTGAGGTCAGCGGCGATTTCAAAATAAAAAAATTGGTTGTCAATGGCCAGGAAGAAAAACGCCTTCAAAAAGCTCTCAATGAGGCTTTGAAACGGGCCCAAAAGGTGGTGGCCAAGCAAAGCCAAGCTTTATTAGGTGAGCTGTTGGGAATGTGAAACCGGTTTTGCCTCCGGCTCTGCGCCGTTTGATTGAACTGTTTGATCAATTGCCAGGCATTGGTCCCAAAAGTGCCGCTCGGTTGGCGCTTTATCTGTTGCAAACGCCTCCTCAATTCCGGCAGAAATTTGCTGCAGCCATTAGTCAGTTAGACCAAGGCGTGGTGACCTGCTCAATTTGCTTTAATCTTGACGATCAAGATCCCTGCCATATTTGCCGAGATGAAAGCCGGGACCGGAGCACGATTTGTGTCGTTGAGCAGGTTTTGGATGTTATTGCCTTGGAGCGGACTGACCGTTATCGGGGTCTTTATCATGTGTTAGGAGGGGCAATCAATCCTTTGGCCCAAATCGGACCCGATCAGCTCCATATTGCTCCCTTATTGCAGCGGGTTAAGGACCATCTGGAGGTGAAAGAAATTATTTTGGCGACTAACCCGACGATGGAAGGTGAAGCGACCGCCCTTTATTTGCGGGAGCAATTGGCTAAAATTCGGCCCGATTTGCGGATTACCCGCATTGGCCACGGGTTGCCGATGGGGGCCGATATTGACTACGCTGATCCAGAAACCCTCTCCCGGGCCCTGGCAGGGAGACAAACACTTGAATAAATTCCAAGCACCAAATCCTAAATCACAAACAATATTAAATATCAAATACCAAATGACCAAAACACAGAAGTCTAAAATTGTCTTGTTTTGAATTTTGGTTATTAGGATTTTAGTATTGTTTGGAATTTGTTATTTGGAATTTGGTGCTTACTTTTCCCAATTCCTAGTTCCAATTCCGTTTGCCCCCCAATATTGGTTATGCTATAGTAAGTTAATGAAAGCAGTGGCGAGGGGGTTGGCTGGAGTTTTGCACGATACCGCTAAGCAGGGGAGTGAAGCGGTCGTTGATATTGCTAACGAGGCAGCCCATCAGGTGGTTGGTGCACCAACATCTGCGACAGCATCGAAGCCGGTTAAGGCCCCGCCGACTAAGCTGGCTGGAAACGAAAAAACACCCCCGGCTCCACCAGCTCCCGAAAAAGTAGCCAATACCCGACTGGAGGAAGAGATGACTAAAGCTCGCCAGGCACGCCAGCAACAAGCTGAAACTTGGGAGAAAAGGATGGAAGAGCAACTAAAAGCTTTGCGGGAAGAGGAAGAAAAGTCAGTGGAAGCTGATGCCGAGGAGATAATGCCTCAGGGGAAGAAACCGCGGGGGATGGCTCCCTGGGCGGTAAAAGGTCGACAAGGAACGCGAGAAACAAAGGCCCAAAAAGGAGGTTAAGATGGCAACAGCAAAGCCCAAAATTTACCTCTATAACACTATGTCGCGGCGGCGGGAGGAATTCCAACCCCTCAAAAATGATTATGTCCGTATCTACGATTGCGGCCCGACCGTTTATGATTATGCCCATATTGGTAATCTCTGGCGTTACCTGGCCTCGGACTTTCTGCGGCGGATTTTGGAATACAACGGTTATCGGGTGAAGCAGGTGATGAACATTACTGATGTGGGCCACTTGACCGAAGATGATCTACTAGCGGCCGACACCGGTGAAGACAAAATGGAAGTTGCTGCTCGGCGGGAGAAGAAGACCCCTTTGCAAGTTGCCGCTTACTATACTAAAGCCTACTTTCGCGACCGCCGGGCCTTGAACATCCTCGACCCCCATGTAGTGCCTAAAGCAACCGAGCACATTGGAGAAATGATCAAAATTATTCAAGGATTGGAGAAAAGGGGTTATGCTTACCATCTCCCGGACCGGATTTGTTATGATGTGAAAAAGTTCAAAAATTACGGCCGGTTGTCGGGGACTAATCTGGGCCAATTGAGAGTGGGTGCCCGACTGGAGCCAATTAAGGGCAAGAAGAACCCCTATGATTTTTCCCTCTGGATTTTAGACCCCCACCACCTGATGAAATGGAATTCGCCTTGGGGAGTGGGTTATCCGGGTTGGCACATTGAATGTTCGGCGATGAGCATGAAGTATTTAGGCCCCCAGCTGGATATTCATTCTGGGGGTGAAGACAATATTTTTCCCCACCACGAAAACGAAATCGCCCAATCAGAAGCCTACACCGGCAAACGGTTTGTCCATTACTGGTTCCATGTCCGCCACAATTTAGTCGATGGCCAAAAAATGAGCAAATCCAAGGGTAATTTTTACCGCCTGGCTGACCTGGAAAAACGGGGCTACGAACCGCTGGCTTACCGTTATTTGGCTTTGACTAACCATTACCGCAAGCCACTGAACTTTACCTTTTCCGCTTTGGCGGCGGCCCAAAAAGCTTTACAAAAAATGCGCCTTTTAGTTTGGCAATGGCGCCAGGAGACTGAACCGGCCCAAAAGCTTTCCCGGACAGCCCACAGGTGGCAACAAAAGTTTTTGGCGGCGATTAACAACGATGTTGGCACCCCTCAAGGTTTGTCAATTGCCTGGCAGGTGATTAGTAGTAATTTGCCGGTGGCTGAAAAACTGGCTTTAGTATTGGATTTTGACCGAGTTTTTGGCCTAAAATTAGGCGAATGGCGCTTGCAGGTGCCGCCGGAAATTAAAAAGTTGGCCCAGGAGCGGGAAAAATGGCGCCGGGAGGGAGAATATCAAAAGGCAGATCAGCTGCGGATAGAATTGGCCAAGAAAGGTTGGGAGGTTCAAGATCGCCCCCGAGGGCCGTTGCTTTTGCCCCGGTTACCAACTGCCGGTTGACCTAGACAGAATAAGCCCGTATAATTAGGACGATCATGAAAGGGAAAAATTATCAATTGGTGGTAATAACGCCAGTTCTACCGCTGAAGGAATCGGGTAAGGTGGAGGAGGAAATTAAAAAAGCTTTGCTGGATGAAAAAGCAAAAGTCCAAAAGGTAGAAAATTGGGGTATCAAAGATTTTGCCTATCCGATTAGACAATTGAAACGAGGATCTTATTGGATTTACCATTTTCAGAGTCCGTCTTTCCAAAGTGAAAAGTTCGGCGTTTTCCTTAATCGCAAAAAAGAAATTATCCGTTATTTATTGTTGAAGGAGGAATCATAATGGCGAACCGTTCTCTTAACAAAGTTTTGTTGCTTGGTAATTTGACCCGAGATCCAGATTTGCGTTATACGCCCAATGGGACTCCGGTGATTACCTTTTCGGTGGCCACTAACCGGCGTTGGAAGACTCAGACGGGCGAGTTTAAGGATGAGGCGCAATTCCACCGTATTGTTGCCTGGAGTAAATTGGCTGAATTGTTGGGGCAGTTTTTACAAAGGGGCACCCGTGTCCTGGTTGAGGGGCGCCTCCAGTATCGAAAATGGACCGATCAGAGTGGGGTTGAACGACAAACAACGGAAATTGTTGCCAGCGATGTTATTGTTGTTGATCGAGCTAAGGCAGCTTCAGGGGGGAGCCCTGAAACAGAACCAGATGTAGTGGAAGCAGCAGCCAAGGGAATTACCACCGATGAGGATAATCCCTCGGTGGCAGTTGGCCCGGATGGAAAAGGAACCGAAACTGGTAAAGATGAAAAGGGCCAAACTGAGGCGAAATCTCCAGCCAGTGAGGTTAAAACCGCCGTTGGCGGTGGGAAGAAAGAGGAGAAAATAACTAAGGAAGAAATGCCATTTTAATAATGAAGAGACGCAAAATAAAACCACCAAAACCAGCTAAGTGTTTCTTTTGCCAAAGTAAGCAGAAACCTAATTGGCGCAATTATCAAAAATTGAGAGATTATCTTTCTCCGCGGGGACGGATTTTGCCACGCGCCTATACCGGTCTTTGTGCTAAGCACCAACGTCAGCTGACAACTGCTATTAAAAGAGCTCGTCACTTGGGGCTTTTACCATTTGTTATCAGAGCACGGTGAAAGGGCAGGTAGCTTCTCTTTGGGTTTTGAAATTTGACGCCCGGCAATTCCTTCCCCTGGTTAAGAAGGGTGAGCAGATAAAACGAGGCCAAGTTTTGGGAATTCGCCGCCGCCGCCATGCTTTATTAATTAATTTTGCTCGCCATCTGAAATTAGCCCCTAAAAAAATAGAAAAATACCTTTTGGTTAACTCGGGGACAGTGGTAAAAAAGGGCAATCTTTTAGCTCGCCGCCGTAACTGGCTGAAAAAGGAAAAAGTGGTGCTAGCCCCCCGGGGTGGTAAGTTTATTTGGCCTCTACGCCGTCCCGGCTGGGGAAAAATTACCTGGATTACTAAGAAAAACATCCGTTCGCCGCTACGGGGAAAAGTTATCAACCACCAAGAAAATAGTTTGGGCATCCGCTTTTTGGCTAGTGTTTTTAAATGTAAAACTGATTTTCAGGGCCAACTCTGGGGCGAATTGGTTACCACTTCTGGCAATTTCCTTCAGCTAACACATTTAAAAAATAATGCCTGTCTTTTGGTAAAAACGCCAAATCTTTCTCTAGCCCATAAAGCCAAGGTGCTGGGCGCTAAAGCATTAATTAGTAGCCAACCGCTTCTTGACTCCCCCTTGCCAAATTTTGTTAGTAGTGATTATAATGCTTTATTGCTTTTAGTTGGCCGGCCGGTTTTATTAGATGGCCCGCAAAAGCAGATTTTAGTTTGTTCTTGAAATGAAAAAGAGAAAATTGAATTTTGGCCGGCAAGTTTTAGTGGCACTTTTTTTCTTCCTTTTAGGGGTGGGCGTCAATCAGCGTTGGCATTGGCCGGGGCGGTGGTTGATGTCGGCAGACCAACCGGTAGAGGCAAAAGCGAACCTTAATCTTTTTTGGCAAGTCTGGGGACTTTTGGAAAAACATTATCTCAATTCTAAAGCCTTAAATAAACAGAAGATGGTTTATGGGGCAATTGAGGGGATGGTTGCCTCTTTGGGTGATCCCTATACTGTTTTTCTACCACCGGAAGAAAATAAATTGGATCAGGAGGATCTTGGCGGCGAATTTGGTGGGGTTGGCATTCAACTTGGCTTTCGCAATCACCATTTGACGGTTATTGCTCCTTTGAAAGGTACCCCGGCAGAAAGGGCTGGTATTAAAAGTGGCGATATCATTCTGCACATCAAGGATGAGAAAAAGCATCTGGATGTTTCCAGCGAGCGTATCTCTTTGCCCCAAGCGGTTAAATGGATCCGGGGGCCAATTGGGACAGC
This sequence comes from Candidatus Microgenomates bacterium, assembly GCA_015485895.1. Taxonomy (GTDB): domain Bacteria; phylum Patescibacteriota; class Microgenomatia; order UBA12405; family UBA6130; genus S016-97. The sequence continues at coordinate 11,987 of WFSR01000074.1, forward strand.
GGTAACCCTAACCGTCCAGCAGCCCAATGATAGCCGACCACGGGTTATCAAAATTATCCGGGGGAGAATTGTTGTCCCGACAGTAGTTTGGAAGGAGGTAAATGTTGGCGATAAGAAAATTGCTTATGTGCGCGTTTACCGCTTTGCTGAGGTTTTGCCAACTCAGTGGACAAAATTTGACCAACAAGAACGAGAATGGCAGCACGATAGCCATTTTGCCGGTATTGTTCTTGACTTGCGTGACAATCCAGGCGGCTACTTAAGCGGGGCGGTTTATTTGGCTAGTGAGTTTTTGCCCCGGGGGGTGGTGGTTAAACAGGACAACGGCCGCGGCCGGGATAAGATTTATCAGGTTGACCATCAGGGACAGTTGCTTCAAGTACCTCTGGTGGTGTTGGTGAACCGCGGCTCGGCGTCAGCGGCGGAAATTTTAGCCGGGGCGCTCCAGGCCCATAAACGGGCTGTTCTAGTAGGGGAGCGGACTTTTGGTAAGGGGACGGTTCAAGAACCAGAATCGTTGCCCGGTGGCGCTGGCCTTCATATTACC
>WFSR01000075.1 GCA_015485895.1 Candidatus Microgenomates bacterium
ACTCCGCCAGTTGGCGGAACGTCGGGGGGTTCAGGATCTCCAGCTGGATGTTGTATCAATAATGGTGGTTGCCCATCCAGCTGAAGATGCTGAACTAAATTCAGCATGACGAGATAGATAGAACTAGGAACTAGGTTGGAGGAACTAGGAATAATAAAGCACCAAATCACAAATTCCAAACCCTGACGTTTATCGGGGTGGGCAATACCAAATACCAAATACTAAAACACAGAAGCCTAAGACTGTCTTGTTTTGAATTTTGGTAATTTGAATTTTGCCTCTACCATCTGCTGGCCGGCAAATAGCAAAATTAGGTACAAAACCATTATGAAATACCCAGGTGCCAACCTAATCCACCTCGGAGGTGGTCTAGGTTGACACCTAGGGAAATTACCCAGAGATTACCCAAAAAGTGTCTTGCTTATCTTGAAATCCAAAACCATTTTGTTTTGGTCATTTGAATTTGCCTGCCTGCGTGGGTAGGCAAACTGAGGATGACGGGGTATTGATAACTATTTGGTAGAGGATGAGGATATTTATTTGATTGACACTTGACAGCTAGCGAAATGACATCCCAAGACTGTGCCAGCGATCGGGAAGACGATGATAAATGCTATCAGGTACGAGATTTTGGTGAATAAGATAATAGTGCTGCTCTAAAAATTGGTCTAAGGCTGGCCAGTCGCGTGTCTCGCTAGCCATTTTAACGATAATTGCCGGTGGCTGGCGGCGGAGGGCTTGAGAGGTGGCGGCAAAGCCGTTGTAGTCATAAATATGATAATTGACTGTATAGCGACCAGCTGGGGGATGGCGGCTGAGAGCATAGACGCAGGCGGCATCGCCCCAAATGAAAATGGGTTGATTGTCGGGAACTGTCCGGCGGATAAATTGGGCTAAGCGGTAGTTATTTTGTACCCGCTTGCCCCAAAAAGAGAGATACTGCCGTTGAGTTTGTTGACCGGTAAGGTAACGGAAAAAATTTTGGTAAAAAGGTACTTGAGGATACCACCAAAAATGGAAGGAAAACCAACTAACGAGAAAGAGAACAATTGCTAAAGAAGGAAGGGGCCATTCCTTTTTGGGTTGGAAAAAACAGCCCGAAAGGAGAATAAATGAAGGTAGTGCTTCCCATAAATAGTGGGGATAAGGTCGGCCGGCTAATAAAGCGCCAAAAAGGGCCCAGAGGAACCAACTAGCGCCAAGAAGGCAAAATGGTCGATGATGTTGGCGGCGAAGATAAAGCCCTCCCCAAAGAAAGAAAAGAATGATAATGCGAAGAATGAGCCCCCAATAGCTATGATTCCAACTAGCTAGGTAACCTATATTTTGGAGGAGAGCCGAGCGAAGGTAAGGCGTAAAACCGCCGTGGATGGCAAAATGCAGAAGAGAAAGTAATATAGGCAGACCAACTCCGCTTAGAAGTGGCCAGAGTAACCGCCGGCGTGGATTGGGGAATAGCCAAAAAAACGCTAGAATAATACCAAGAATGTCAAATCCAGCCGGTGCTTTAAAAAGAATACCTAAGCTGAAGCAAAGGCCAATAAGGAAAGCGGAGGTGACTGTTAGATTAGTTCTCTTTTTCCAGAGAATGAAAGTAGCTAGTAAAATAGGCAGCATCATAAAAATCTCGCCGTTAGCGATCCGTGCTTCGAATATGAAAGCTAGGAGGACGCCAGCAATGAGAATAATAAGACTTTTGCGAGCTGGGACTATTTCTTTGAGAAAAAAGTAGAGGAGGGTAAATTGGCTGATGATAGCAACTACTCCAAAAAGTTGGAAAAGCCAAAGGTGGCCAAAACTGGCCGCCGCTACGAGGTAGATAAGAGGGGGCTTGTTATCGTGGATGTCACGGTAAAGAGTGGCACCATGGCGGAGGGCATTGCCGATAGTAAGATAAATACACTCGTCGCCGTACTGAAAGGGAATAAAGATGGCAGGGATGAGCAAGAGTGTAAGTAGGGAAAGCACTATAAAAAGAGGAGCGTATTTCTTCATCTCTCAAATAATAATAAGGGAAAAATTATTCTTTGGCAATAGCGACTCTTACTTTCAATTGAGAGGCTAATTGCTTTTTTTACTTTGGTAGGCCAAGCGGGCAAGTTTACTTTTTAAATGCCGGGCTTTGTTGGGATGGATGAGATGATGTTTGCGGGCAATATCAATAATTTTATAAGAAGCAGCAAGGGTACCCGGCTTACTTTGTTTTGTGGCTACTTTAATTGTGCTCTTCAGGCGCCGTTCAATACGGACATTAATCAGATGATGTTTCCGTGATTGCCGCAGTGCCTTTTTAGCTGATTTAATAATTGGCATGCTGCTATTTTAGCAATTCGTTGTCCTCTTAGCAAGGGCATGCTATCCTACAAAGGAAATGCCTTATAGAGTTAAGTTATCCTTGCGACATCTTTGGCGGCGGCAAAAGACAGTTACAGCAGCAGCAGCCATTCTTTTAGCTACCTTTACTGTTTCGATGCTCCTTGGCCTCTGGCGCGATCGTTTGCTTTACGCTACTTTTTATGCTTGTTGTGCTTCTCAGCTAGATGTTTACAATGCTGCGTTTAAGATCCCCGATTTTCTCTTTGCTCTTTTGGTCAGTGGGTCATTAGCGGCTGCTTTTATTCCCGTTTTTACCGCTACCTGGCTTAGAAGTCATCGGCGAGCTTATGCTTTAGCGACAGATCTAATTTTATTCTTAGGATTATTGTTTTTCTCCTTAGGGGGCTTGATTTATGTTTTTGCTTTCCCATTGGCGCACCTTTTAGCTCCAGGTTTTACCCAGGATCAAATTTCCTTGATGGCTCGGCTTCTTCGTTTAATGCTGGTAGGGCAAGGTTTTTTTCTTTTAAGCAGTTTGACTACCGGAGTGCTTCAAGCCCGCCGCCGATTTATTTTTCCAGCTCTGGCGCCAATTTTTTACAATTTAGCGATTATTTTAGCTATCTTGCTCTGGGCGCCTTCTCTAGGTATAGAGGCACCAGTGTTAGGGGTTGTTATTGGTGCTGTAGGCCACTGGCTGATTCAGGTGCCGGCTCTTTTCAAAACAGGCTTTTATTTTACCCGACCACGGTTATTGTGGAGTCCGGAAATCAAGAAGGTTTTTACCTTGATGCTGCCTCGGGCAGTAGCCTTGGTGCTAAATGAATTAGCTGAGGCGTTGGCTATTTTTCTAGCAAGTGCGTTACCGGCCGGTAGTTTGTCTTTATTTTATCTTTCCCAACATCTTTATGCTATCCCGGTGCGCCTCTTTGGCATTACCCTGGGGCAGGCAGTTCTACCCTCCTTTTCAACTTTGATAGCCCGTCGTCGTCGTCAAGCATTTAGGGATCGTTTTTTAAAAGCTTTTCATCTGGTTTTTTATTTGACTTCGTTTGTAACGGTAATGATGTTAGTGCTCCGGTTGCAGTTAGTTCGTTTGCTTTTCGGTAGCCGCCGATTTCCTTGGTCAGCTACAATCATTACCGGCCGGCTACTAGCTTTTTTAGCGCCAGCTATCCTAGCTCAGGCCGGTATTCAAATTTTAGTGAGAGTGTTTTATGCTTGGCAAGATACAAAGACAACTTCACTGGCTGCTTTCTGGGCGTTAGTAGTTAATGTCTTGGTAAGCGTTTTGGGAATTTACTATTTCCATTGGGGGATTTATGCCATTGTTTTAGCTATTTCGTTGGCTAGCATTTTCCAGTTTGCTATTCTTTTTTCAATTTTGACAGCTCGCTTGAATCACTGGCGGGAAGAAGCACAGATTAATGGGGTATTTTTTAGCCGCCTTTTAGCCATCAATTTGCTAGCTGGTTTTGTCACCTGGGGATTGATGCATTTTCTCGACAGTTTCGTGTTTGATACTCAACGGGTTTTTGGCCTATTTTTGCTAACGAGTTTTTCATTTTTAGGGGGAACGTTAGTTTATATCATTCTTTCTTGGTGGTTTCGTATTTTTGACTTTTTTGCACCTGCCTGGCATCGCTTTTTAGCAAAATTCAATGTTTTTTGACATCTTTTTCGGTTTTAGCCTATACTGAGGATGTGAAGAAGCAAATTTCTTTACTCCAAAAAGGGACTACGGGAGTTTTATTTGTCCAACGTTTAACTGATTGGTTAACTACTGTTGGCCGTGCCATTCTCCTTTTTGTGGAACTGATAGTGTTCTTAGCCTTCTTTTCGCGTTTTTGGCTTGATGCTCGTAATAATGATCTAGCCCAATTGGTTCGGCAACGGCGGGCTATTTTGACATCGCTGATGAGCTTTGAAAACGACTTCCGTTTACTAACCGCTAGGTTACAACAGACTAAGGATATTCTCAAGAAGGAACAAGAGCCACTTACCAATTCACTGGATGATTTAGCCACCCAATTGCCGCCCAATATAAGTTTTCGTAGTTTTACCTTACATTCCATTAAAGGCCAGCAAAGAATATATCTGGCTCTAAATGTTACCACTCCCGAGGCGTTAGCACTTTTCCTCAATCGTTTGGCACGAGATCCCCAGGTGGTTAAAGTGGAAATGGGCCGGGCTGAAAAAAACAGTCTGGAAACAGGAACAGTGCTTAGTTTAGTGGTGGAAATGAAAAATAAGAGTAAATGAACTTGATGAAGAAGAAACTGCTAGCGACATGGCTTTCGAAATGTAAACAGGAGATAAGTCGGTGGGAACAAAACTTTTGGGCGTGGGTTAAAAACAACCCAGAATTGCGCTTTTTAGTAGAAGGTGAAAAAGGTTGGCACATCTTGGAAGCTTTCTTGACGCTGTTTCTACTTCTTTTTTTACTTATTTTTGCTCTTCGCCCTACTGTCTTAGCAATCAGCCAATTGATGGGGGAAATAAAGGCACGCCAACATTTATCTCGGCGGATGGAGCACAAAATTAATGATTTGACTCAGGCACAAAGTGTTTATTTTGATTTTGAGAATAATATTGCCCTTTTGGATGCTTATTATCCTGAAGGGTTGCATTTTAAACAAGGGGCATTGCAGCTTTTGGGTGAGGCTTTGGAGAATAATTTGGAAATAGAGGGTATATCTTTAAAAGGATGGCAATTACCGAAAAAAACTACGATTGATGGCAAGTTAGGTTTTCATCTTTCGGTGAAAGGGCAGTATGAAGATATAAAAAATTTTTTAAAAGGGCTTTATCAGGTGCGACGGGCAATTTGGGTAGAGACTTATACTTTAGCCCCGGCAAAAACACGGCTGGGCGAGGCTAATAAATCTTTGTTAGAATTAAATATAGACGGTTATTTTTTATTCTTTTCACCCACCAGTGGTAACAGTAAAACACGGCGTTGAACAAGAAGAGCAATTTTTGCATCGGATGCTTTTGATCTTGACGCTTTTTCTATTTATTGTTGTTGTCGGATTAGGCTTAATGGGTTATCGTCGTTTAACTGGACAAGCAATTATTTCACAAGAGAGTGCGCTTTTGAGACCTTTTTCTCCCCATCTCTCTCGGGATGTTCTAAAAACTTTGCGCCAGAAGCATGAATTTACCCTCGGCGATGTTACTCCATTATGGTTAGTTAAGCCGGCAACAGTCGCCAGCATACTTAAGGAATGAACAGCCAAAAGGAAAAGTTGGTAAAGATGAAGCCAAACTTTTGGCAGTTTCGTTTGCGCCATAGTTTATTGCCCTTTCCATTGGCAGTGAGCCTCCTTCTTTTTCTGGCTCTGGGGGTCATTTTGGCGCGCCGGATGGTGAACTTGCGGAGTCGGGCTGGCGGTGATTTACAACCCCAGCAGGTACGGATTACTAATGTGACGGATCGTTCTTTTGTAGTCAGTTGGCTAACGCTCCCGGCAACGAAAGGAAGTTTGCTAGTCAATATTAATTCAACAGACGCGCTTTTTCAAGATAGCCGCGGTGATGGTAACTTTACTACGCACTATATAGTTGTGGACCGTGGCTTGCAGGCAGGACAAACGTATAATTTTACTGTTATTTCCGGAGGAAAGCAGTTCCGATCAGCAAGCTATCAAGTTCACTTGGCTCAACCGATAGCCGGTATGTTGCCGAAAGCCAATTTAGCCTATGGGAAAGTATGTCTACCGGATGGTTCTCCAGCTAGCGGAGGAATTGTTTATCTTAACATTCCTGGTTTGGCACCCCTTTCTTCATTAGTATCGTCAGAAGGCCATTGGGTTATCCCTTTAAGTGTTGCTTTTAATACTAGTTTGCGGAAATTAAATCCTAGCTTATCCCCGGAGACGGAGGAGGTTATCCAAGTAGTACGCCGAGTAGGCAAGCCGACTTCAGTTCGTAATTTAGTATCCCGGAATCAACCAGTACCTCTGATAACTTTAGGGAAAGATGCTGATTTTCGCCAGCAACATCCTTCCGCTTCTCCATCGCCAGTTGTAACCCAGACGATTGGTCTACTACCGGATACGGGCATAACTCCAACGCCGGCGCCATTCAGTATTTTGAGTCCTGACGAGGGAGAAAAGATAAATACTAACCGGCCGCAGATTTTTGGTCGGGGAGCTCCTGGAGGGGTGGTCAAGATAGAAATTCACTCTTCTCAACCTAGTGTAAGTGCGGAAATCCCCATCGGTACAGACCAGCGGTGGAGTTGGACCGTCCCAGATGGATTAGATCCAGGTGACCATACATTGACGGTGTACTATTATGATCCTTTGGGGAAAGAGCAAACTTTTACCCGTCACTTTACCGTTTTGGCGGCTGATAACATTGCCGAGCCAGCCTTTACTGCCTCGGCGACGGCAACCCTGGCGCCTTCACCAACACCTTTACCTTCACCGACCCCTTCGCCTTCGCCAAAACCCTCTTCTCGACCGACCGTAGCTGCGCCTACAGTGACCACAATTCCTAACAGCGGTACAGAGTCGTTTAGCGTTTTATTAATTGTTCTTAGCTTTTTGACTTTGGGTTTCGGGGGATATTTATGGTGGTTTAGTGATGAAATTTAAACAGCGGTTTGCAAACTATTTAATACTATTACGACCATGGCAGTGGGCTAAAAATTTGGCTGTTTTTGCCGCTATTATTTTCACCGGTCAGCTTTTTAATCCTCCTCTTTTTAATCGGGTATTGCTGGCATTTTTTGTCCTTTGCGCTCTTTCTTCAGCTTCTTATGTTTTTAATGATCTTTTAGATGTTTCCTGGGATCGCCGCCATCCATTAAAAAAACAGCGTCCCTTGGCGGCAGGACAGGTAAATCCTGAGGAAGCGGTAGGGTTAATTTTCATTCTCTTTCTTCTAGGTTTTAGTTTGGCAACCTTTTTAGGTTTGCCATTTGTTCTCTTAATGCTTTTTTTCTTTGGCCTTCATTTAGTTTATACTCTCTGGTTGAAGAAACTGGCTCTTTGGGATATTGCTGCTATTTCAATTTCCTTTATTATTAGGGCTTTTAGTGGAGAATTGGTTAGTGGTTACCACTTGCCAGTTTGGCTTTTCTTTACGGTAGTTTTTCTTTCTCTTTTTATTGCTACTGGTAAACGGCGTGGGGAATGGATTCACGAAGGGAGTAAAACCCGCCCCACTCTTAAGAACTATCGCTTAACTCTCCTTGATTTTTATCTCTCTCTTTTTGGTGTTTCTACCCTCTTGTCCTATTCTCTTTTTACCTATTTTGCTGGTCCTCAGTCTTTTGCCGGTCAGTATTTTCGCTCTCTTTTTGGTTTGCGTTCTTATCTTTTAATGGACCGCAAGTGGCTTATGTTAACAGTTTTTCCGGTTATTGCTGGTATCATGGAGTATGGCCGGTTAGTTTTTTATGGCCGGCCGGAAAGTGAACAGCCAGAAAAGTTATTGGCGGTGAGCAGCACCCTTTTGGGATCGGTATTTCTCTGGGGAGTGATGATTATTTTGATTATTTATGGCTAAGCGGGTTTTGGTAATTCTCCTTATCTTAGCTGTTATTACCCGCTTTGGGGGGCTTTTCTGGGGTCAAGGTTTCTTTTTTCATCCCGATGAAAATAATATGGGGCAGGCGGTGGTGTCGCTTCGGAAAACCGGTGACCCTCATTTTTATGCCTATGGTGAATTTCCTCTCCTTGTGGTGAATTTTTTCTGCCGCTTACTGCCTGGAAGACCAGCTTTTCCTTCGGCTATTTATGGATTGCGTCTTTTATCGGCTTTAGCTGGAGTTCTTTTGGTTTTGGTCGGTTTTTTTTGGAGTCGCTGGCGCCACTGGCAACCAGTTTGGCTTTTCCCCTTATTGTTGATTTTTAGTCCGGGCTTAATTCAAGCAGCCCACTTTGGCACCACTGAAACGCTCCTCGCCCTGGAGCTTTTTTTAACCGTTTATTTTTTGGGCCTCTTTGCTGAAGGCAATGGAGCTGCTGGTTGGAGATTAAGCTTTGTTTTAGGTCTAGCCGTAGCTACTAAAATTAGCTCTCTCTCTTTTGCTCTGCTGGCTGTGACAGTCGTTTTTTATCTCGCTTGGAAGCAAAGGAAAAAAGGGATAGCTTTGATATCGCCGTTAATAACTCTAATAACCGTTATCGGTTTTTCTCCCATTTATTGGCAAAATAGCCGAAAGGTTTGGCAGGTAATAAATTATGAGGGTAAGGTGGCAAGGGGAATAATCCCGGTTTTTTACACGCAACAATTTGCTGGCACCTGGCCAATCATTTTTCATCTGCAAAAAGTTTTCCCTTGGATTTTAGGCTTGCCTCTCTATTTGTTATTTTTTCCAGCAATTTTTTATTTGGTCCGGGAGAATTTTCACCGTTGGCGAGACCAATTGCTTTATTTGCCTGTTTTGGGCTGGGTGGCCAATTTATTCCTTTTTGTGAAATGGATTCGCTTTGCCCTTCCATTAGTTGTTTTTATGGTTATGGTTGTTGCTTGGTTTTGGCAACGTTATTATCACCGCCGGATGATTTTCGTTTTGGGATTAGTATTCTTAATACTCCCTGGCCTGATTTTTAACTCTCTTTATTTCCGTCCCGATGATCGTTGGCGGGCTAGTCAATGGTTAAATAGATTACCGCCGGGGACTACTCTTTTAGAAGAAGCTGGCAATGTTTACTCTTTGCCGTTGACAAATCGTGATAATCTCCGAATTTTAGTGGTTGATTTCTATCATCTTGATACCAGCCCAGAAGAGCAACAAAAGCTGGCTCATTATCTAACTCAGGCAGATAAAATTGTTTTAGCCTCACGGCGTGTTTTTGCCAACTATTTACCCCGAGCGGACCAGTTTCCCAAAACGGCTGCTTTTTACCGCCAACTTTTTTCCGGTCGGCTGGGTTTTGGGGAAGAAAAAGTTATTACCCCTTGGCCTAAATGGTTAAATATTTTTCTGGGAAGCGACTTGGCTAGTGAAGAAACTTGGACTGTCTTTGATCACCCGACAATTCGGATTTGGATGCGAATTAAAAAAGGCTAGTTTGTTCTGGTGGTGGGGCCGGTCTTTTTTCTTCGTGGAGAATGACGGCTAATTTTTGAAAATCTTCTTGCAGTTGCTGCATTATCTGGCCGTTGCGGAGAGCCGCTGCTGGATGATACATGGGGACCAGAAGGAGATTTAATTTTTCCCAGCGGACAGGTTTAGCTTCACCATGAATGCGGGAAATATAAGCATGGGGTAAAAAGAAGTTCATGGCAAACCGGCCTAAGGTTACGATAATTTGAGGTTTGATGATTAAAAGCTGGCGGCGAAGAAAAGGACTGCAGGCTTTGATTTCTGTAGGTAAAGGATCACGGTTATTAGGGGGACGATGCTTAAGGATATTGGTAATAAAAATTTCTTCTCGACGGAGATCAATGGAGGCTAACAGCTTATCTAAAAGGTGCCCAGCAGCACCAACAAAGGGAACGCCTTTTTGATCTTCCCAATATCCAGGCGCTTCGCCAATGAAAACTATCTTTGCTTTTTCATTTCCAGCGCCCGGAACTGCTTGATTAGCTATTTTGGCTAAAGGACACCTCTGACAGCGACGAATCTCGGCAGCAATTTGCTCTAGGCTATCATCTGGTTTATCCATAGCTTATTTTAGGAGGTTTTGTTTTTCTTTTCCAGCCGTTAGAATAAGAAGATGAGGAAAGTAGCTATTTTTTTGTTAATTTTTGTGTTTGGTCTCAGCTTGCGCCTTTATCATTTTAATTGGGACCATAATCAACATCTTCATCCTGATGGCAGGTTCTTGACAATGGTAACCTTGCATTTAGATTGGCCATCTTCTTGGTATGCGTATTTCGAAACTGATAAATCACCCCTTAATCCATTTAACCGCGGTTATAATTTTTTTGTTTATGGCCCTTTGCCTCTTTGGCTTACCAAGGGGGTGGCTCAGATTTTTGCTTGGTCGGATTATAATCATTTGGTTTTGGTTGGCCGTATTTTGGCTGCTCTTGCCGATAGCGGGGTGCTGATATTCCTTTTTCTTATTAGTAAGAGTATCTGGGCACCTTTTTTCTATGCCATAATGGTTTTGCCAATCCAACTTAGTCATTTTTATACCGTTGACCCATTCCTTAATTTCTTTCTTTGGGGTGGCTTTTTAGGAATGTATCAATACCGAAAATCGCGGCATTGGTTATGGCTGTTATTGGCTGGTTTCAGTTTAGGTTTGGCTCTAGCTGCTAAAATCTCAGCTGCCTTAGGGGTATTTTTCTTGTTTTTATTGTTGGCTTGGTTTTATCGGCGCTCTTGGTGGCAACTAATCAGGGCAGAGATAATTTTTAGCTTGGCCGTTCTGATTAGCACTTACTTGGCGGCGCCAATTTATTTCCAGGGCTGGCATTTAAACCCTTCTTTTTGGCAGAGCTGGCAGCAATTGCGCTATTGGTCGCGGCCTGATGTCTGGTTTCCCCCTGGTGTTCAATGGTTGCGGAGACCGGCTTGGCTTTTTCCGGCTCGTAATATGTTTCTCTGGGAATTAGGTATTCCTTTGAGTCTTCTTTTCCTAGCAAGCTTGTTATTTTGGCGCTGGTGGCAAGAAGAGCTTTTGGTGGTAGCTTTTTTTTGGATGTTGCTTGTCTTTGGTTTTCAGGGCTCACAATTTGTTAAGGCTGGACGCTACTTTCTGCCTATCTATCCAGCAATTGCCTTATTTCTGAGCAAATTTCATAGTCGTTATCTTTGGCCTAAATGTTCACATTTTGTGGCGCTTGTAATTTTGATCACTTTTTATATCATTTGGCCGTTACTTTTTATGAACATTTACCGCCAGCCCCTTTCCCGCTTAGTGGCTTCAAGATGGATGTATCAACATATTGCTCCCGGGAAAACCCTATCTTGTGAATACTGGGATGATTGTCTCCCCCTTCCTCTTGAAGGGCGTAGCGCCGGCCAGTACTCTCAGATAACTCTAAATTTATTTTCTCCCGATAGTCAGGCAAAATGGCAGCATGTCGTTCAACAATTATCCCATTTAGACTATCTTATTCTTTCTTCTAACCGTCTTTGGGGGTCTATTACTCGGGTTCCCGGCCGTTACCCTTACGCCGCCCGTTTTTATCGCCTTCTTTTTACCGGCAAGTTAAATTTTCAGCTTTGTCAGCACTTTGCTAATTTTCCTGGTTTGAACTGGCGGGGCAAAAGTTTTATTACCATTAATGATCGTTTGGCTGAGGAAACATTTACCGTTTATGATCACCCTGAAGTATTTATCTTTTGCCGCCGCCAGCCTTGGTCGCCCCAACAGTATTGGCAATTAATTGTTGCCAAGCCACGGTAAAGTCTTGCAGATTGAAAATTTGCTGAGCTAATCGTTGTCGCTGATAGTGAGAATGATTTTGAACAACTTGCAATATTTTTGCGGCTAAATCGGAACTATTCCCTGGAGCAGCTAGTTCTCCCATACCGGTCATTTGGACGGGGACGCGGACGCCAGGGAGATTACTAACTACCACTGGACAACCGCTCACCATTGCTTCTGCCTGGACAATGCCAAAACTTTCTAAAGAGCTGGTGCTAGGTAAAACAAGACAACTAAATTGGCGGTAATAAGCGCCAAGCTTTTGGTGGGTTACCGGGCCGACAAGATGAAGATGGCGGCGATATTTCTTCAGAAGGGGTTTTATCTTTTGGAAAGAAGCATCGCCCACCGGTCGCGGGCCGATGAGAATAATCTTAAAATCATTTAATTGTCGGGCTAGCAAAGGGATGGCTTTCAAGAGAACTGGCAGTCCCTTTTCCCATCCCAGCCGGCCGACAAAACCAATTTTAATTTGGGCAGTTGGCAACCGGGTAGCTTTGCGGTTTTGGGGGAGTTTAATGGGGGGTAGGATTACTTCCGTTTTGAGGATGCGTTTTCGGGTCAAGGGTGAAGATTGGCCATAATCTAGAGTGTAAATAACGATGGCGGTGGCCCAGGTGTAGATAAAGTGGTGGAGGAGGCGGACGAGAAGGCCGAGGCTGGCATTAAGCCAGGGAGAAGGAAAGGTAAAGTCGCAATGGTGGATTACAATGAGAGGGCGGCGGAAGAGCCAGGCAAAAAGGGCCACCCAAAAGCCTTCCGGCTGGGGGGCATGGAGGATAATCAGTTGATTTCGGCGGACTAAACGCCAGGCCCAAATTGGATAGGTGGGCATAAATAAACCTTTATTAAGGCGTTTCCAGACGGCAGCTCGATAAACAGTGAGGCGGCGGTTAATAATTTCCCGTCGGGGTAAGGTTTTTTGGTGCTGGCTGGCAAGAATGGTCACCTGATATTTTTGGCTAAGTATTTGGGCCAATTGATCAGCATATTGAGTAATGCCGCTGATATTGGGACGATAGTAGCTTAAGGTGGTTAGAATTTTCATGTTATACTGAGCCAAAATGAATTTACGTCTCGAATTTTTAACCGTTCTCCTTTTTTTTATCCTAACATTTTTAGCTTTTGCTTTTTGGAATGATTGGCACAAATATCACTTTTATTGGTATTGGTTTTGGCAAACGCCCTTTTTTTTGGCACTTTTGGCGTCGTTAGGAAGTTATTTTTTCCGTTTTTGGCGCTGGAATTTTTTTCTGACCCGGGTGCTGAAACGTCAGAGAACGAAACGGCCGCTTTATCAATATCAATCAGCTCTCATTTTCTTTTCTGGCTTAGCCACGGTGGTGACTCCCCTGCGGACCGGAGAAGTACTTAAGCCTTGGTTGGTTAAACAGGTCACTGGGGTGAGGGCGAGTAAGACTTTGGCAGTGGTAGTCTTTGAGAGATTTACCGATTCTCTGGCAATGCTTGCGCTAATGACTTTGGGAGTTCTCCGTTTTCGCCTCGGCTTACCTCTTTTATCGGGCGTTACTTTTTTAGGAGTCCTTTTTTTGGTGGGTTTACAATTTCCCCAATATGCAGAAAAATTACTCGATTGGCCTCAGCGTTGGCTGGGACAGCGTTACCGTTATTTAGCCCAAAAGTTGCTTAATTTCTACCATCAAGCCGCTTTCCTTACTAAACCTCGCTTTTTATTAGTGGGTTTTTTGTTAGGGTTGTGCGCTTGGAGTATCCAGATGGCCGGCAGCAGTTATCTAATAGCTCAGGTAGTGGGCCGGCCGTTCACTTTAGACTGGCTTTTAACCACCTTTTTTATTTTTTCTTTTTCGGCGGCGATCGGTTTTGGAATTCCCTTGCCTGGTGGCGTCGGTGTTGCCGAACCGACGGTGGCAGGTTTATTAATTGCTCTTCTTCATGTCCCGACCGGTTTAGCAGTAGTGGCCACTTTGTTAGTCCGCTTCTCAACTCTTTGGTTTGGGGTTTTCTTGGGCCTTATCTCTTTTCAGGTGTATAAATATAGAGTGAAAT
>WFSR01000076.1 GCA_015485895.1 Candidatus Microgenomates bacterium
GGTACAGCTAGCGCTGTGGGACGAAGGGCTAGGGGCTAAGAAAGTGAAAAATAGAACTAGGAGCTAGGAACTAGGAAGAATAAGCACCAAATCCCAAATCACAAATTCCAAACCCCAACGTGACATCGGGGCAGGCAATACCAAAATCCTAAACTCTAAACTCTAAACCCCAACGTTCATCGGGGCAGGCAAATTCAAATTACCAAATGACTAAATGACCAAAACAAAAAAAAGATAACAAAGATGTTTTGGTCGTTTGAATTTTGAACATTTAATATTGTTTAGGATTTGGGTCATTAGGATTTAGGATTTTGGTATTGTTTGGGATTTGGTGCTTGGTCCGCCAGCTGGCGGATTGGAATTTAATTTATTGGTCTTGTTCTATTTTTATCCTTTCTGATATTTTAATTGGGGGTTGACAACACTAGAAGTAGAGGGTAAATTAGATGCTGGACACTAGGAGTAGGGGTTAAATGATTTGTCCTTATTGCGGTTACAACCAGAGCACAGTTTTAGAATCGCGGGATACCGAGGAAGGGCGAGTAACCCGGCGGCGGCGGGAATGTCTCCGTTGCCACAAGCGATTTACCACCTATGAGCGGGTGGGGAATATTGATTTGAAAGTGGTCAAAAAAGACGGCCGACTGGAGCCTTTTGATCCCCAAAAAATTATTCGGGGGATAACCAAGGCCTGTTGGAAGCGACCGGTGGAGGAAAAAACTATCCAGACCATTGCCGACGAAATTGAGATGAAACTGCTTAACCGCAAAAGAACAGCCGTCCCTTCGCGTGACATCGGCCGGATGATTATGAACCGCCTCCGCAAAATTGACAAAATTGCCTACTTGCGTTTTGCCAGCGTTTATTTGGATATTGAAAATGTTAAAGACTTTGAAAACATTTTAAAGGAGGTTCGATGAAAAAAATTCACGATGCCCCCAAAAGTTGGCCGCGAGGGGAATGGTCGGAGCAGGCCCGACGGATTTTGGAAGAACGTTATCTTTGGAAAGATGCCCGAGGGCGGACTCAGGAAACGGTTGAAGGGATGTTTTACCGGGTGGCGATGACCGTGGCCGGGTCGGAAGCGGAATTCGGGGCCCGAAAAAGCGATATCCGCTGGGCAGCCCGCCAATTTTACGAGATGATGATAGAAAGGCGTTTTATTCCCAATACGCCTACTTTGGCCAACGCCGGTAAAAACAATAATCTTCAGTATTCGGCCTGTTTTGTCTTGCCGATCCCCGATTCGATGCGCGGCATTTTCAACGCCATCCGCAACATGGCTCTCATTCACAAGTCGGGCGGCGGGACCGGCTTTGCCTTTTCCCGATTGCGTCCGAAAGGCAGCGTTGTCGGGGCGACCGGGGGCTTAGCTTCGGGGCCGATTTCCTTTATGAAGATTTTTGACGCCGCCACTGGGGAAATCAAGCAGGGGGGAATGCGTCGCGGGGCCAATATGGCCGTCTTGCGGGTTGACCATCCCGATATCTTGGATTTTATCGAGGTGAAACTGGCGGGGGGAATTACCAACTTTAATCTTTCGGTGGGGATTACCGATGAGTTTTGGCGAGCCTTACAACGGGGCGGCAAATATTGGCTTCGAGCCCAACCCGGTTGGCCGGATGGCAAAGGTGGCCGTTACCGCGGCGGGGAGAAAATTCGCGCTATTTCTGCCCGTAAAGTTTTTGAAAAAATTATTAAAGCCGCTTGGCGGATTGGCGATCCGGGTTTGGTGTTTTTGGACCGGATGAATCACGGTTCGGCTAACCCGGTGCCTAGCATGGGGCCGATTGAGTCAACTAATCCATGTTTGTTGGGCTCAACCCGCATCGTTACCGACCAGGGATTAATAGCTATTAAAGAGTTGGTTGAAAAACAAGCGGCCAGTCAGGTTTTGGTTGCCGATGGGTCTTGGAAGCATATCACCGGCTTTTGGCCCCGGGGTAAGAAGCCCATTTGGCGCCTGACCACCAAGAAAGGCTATCGGCTGGAAGCGACGCCCGACCATCTAATTTTCACCCAGCGCGGTTGGGTGGAATTAAGCCAACTGCAACCGGAGAAAGATCGGGTTCAGCTGCAAAAACAGCCGGGTAGCGGGGGGGAGGCAAAATTGCCGGTCAAGGAAATTCCCTTTCACTTTCCTGCCACCTGGTCGAAGCAACTGGGGATGGTGCTGGGCTGGCTGGTAGGTGATGGCTGGTTGCGTGATGACCGCCGCGAAGCTCGGGTAGGCTTTACTTTTGCCGCCGGCGATCAGGAAAGTCGCCAGTTGATAACCAAATTTATGAACCGTTGGTACGGAAAGGAAATAAAGGCGGTCCGCCGGCCTAACCATGTTTGGCATTTGTCCTATCACTCCCCGCAGCTGGTGGCTTTTTTCCAATCTTTAGGAATAAAAGCCGTCAAGGCCGGGGAAAAGCGGGTGCCCCAAAGTTTGTTTGCGGCGCCCCAGGAAGCAGTGGTCGGTTTTCTCCAGGGGTTGTTTAGCGCCGATGGCACCGTTGGCTGGCAGGAGGCAAAGGGATCGAAATACGCCCGCCTGACCTCCAAATCGCGGGCCCTTTTGCAAGATGTCCAACTTCTTTTGTTAAATCTAGGTATTAAGAGTACCATTTATAATCGCTCCCGGCCGCCACGGTCTAATTTCCGGTATCGCAACCGGGCTGGTGAAGAAAAAGTTTACCAAAGCGATGGGGTTCTTTATGAATTGGATATTAGTCGTTCCAGCCTGGCGCTTTTTCTCCAACAGATTGGCTTTCTGGGTTCTCGGCATAACCAGAAACTGGCGGCTTTGGCCGAACACGGGACTTATCAAGAAGACGATGGCGATTGGGTTCTTAAAGTAGAAGACACTGGCCGCCAGGAGGAAGTTTACGACATTTCTGTGCCCGGTCCCAATCACTTTTATGCCAACGGCATTTTGGTGCACAACTGCGGCGAGCAACCATTGTATCCTAATGAGGCTTGCAATTTGGGAAGTTTGAATTTGGGTTTAATGGTGGAAAATAGTGAAGTTGACTGGCAAAAGCTCCGGCAAACAGTCCGGCTGGCGGTCCGTTTTCTTGATGATGTCATTGATATTAACCCATTTCCGCTTAAACAAATTACCGAAACAGTCCGGGCCAACCGGCGCATTGGCCTTGGGGTGATGGGCTGGGCGGATATGCTTTTCAAATTGGGGATTCCCTACGACAGCCGCCGCGGCGTCCAGTTAGCCGCCAAGGTAATGCGGACAATTAACGAAACTGGCCACCAGGCCAGCCAGGAGTTGGCTAAAACGCGGGGGCCATTTCCCAATTTCAAAAAGTCAATCTACCGCCAGGGGCTGCCGCTGCGCAATGCCACGGTAACCACCATTGCCCCAACCGGTTCAATTTCCATTATTGCCAACGCCTCCTCGGGGATTGAACCGCTCTTTGCTCTGGCCTATGTTCACAAAAGCGGCGATCGGGTTTTGGGCTTTGTCAATCCCGTTTTTGAAGCGATTGTTAGCCAATACCCTCAAGCGGAGAAAATTTTAGATTGGGCTAAAGAAAACGGCACCTTGGGCGAAGCGCCTGATTTTGTCCCGGCAAAATTGAAGCGCTTGTTTAAAACGGCCCACGAAGTTGATTGGCACTGGCATATCCGGATGCAGGCCGCTTTCCAAAAATATACCGATAATGCGGTTTCCAAGACCATCAATATGCCCAACGAGGCGACAGTGACCGATGTTGGCAGTGCCTATAAATATGCTTATTCGACGGGTTGTAATGGGATTACCGTTTTCCGCGACGGCTGCCGGAGCGAACAGGTTTTGAGTGCCGGCTTGAAACAAAAAGAGGAGAAAAAGGAAGCCGCCCAAGCAGCCGCGCCCCAGCCAGCCTTGAAGCCGCGCCCGGCAGTGGTTCAGGGAGCCACCTATCGGGTAGAAACGCCGGTGGGAACAGCTTTTGTGACCGTTAATCACCATGGCCAAGTTGACCATCCTTTGGAGGTTTTTATTGCCGTCGGTCGGGCGGGTTCAGATATTGCCGCCGACGCCGAAGCCTTGGGGCGGTTGATTTCTCTTTGTTTGCGGATCAGCAGCCCTGGTTTGGACGAGCGCCAGGTGACCGAGCTGATTATTGACCAGCTGGAGGGCATTGGCGGTGGCACGGCGGTTGGTTTTGGTAAAAAACGCGTCCGCTCCTTGGCCGACGGGGTGGCTAAAGTTTTGAAATGGCATCTTAACAGTCAAAAGCAAGCTTCGCCGGAGGTGGAGAATATTAGCCAACAGACCAGCTTACTGGCGGAAGGAGGCGAAAAAGGGGTATTGGCAGGGGAAAAGAATAGGGAGGATGCCTGGAAAAGTGAGGAGACAGATGGAGCTAGAAAAGTGGCTAAGGATAGGGAAGAATTGTTGGCTAAAACCCGGCGCAAAGGCCACCTGGATATTTGCCCGGTTTGTGGCAATGCCAGCTTGGTTTATGAAGAGGGCTGCGCCCGCTGCCTTGTTTGTGGCTATTCGAAGTGTTGAAAGTTGAGTAAAGCGAAAAGTTAAAATGGAGCTAGGAGCTAGGAACTAGGAAGAAAAAGGGCTAAGAACTAAGGGCGAAGGGCGAGGTACAGCTAGCGCTGTGGGACGAAGGGCTAGGGGCTAAGGGCTAAGGAATACTTACTAACGTCATCCCGCCCTTTCGCAAGAAAGAGCGGGATCTTCAGCTGGATGTCGTATCAATAATGGTGGTTGCCTACCCAGCTGGAGATGCTGAACCCCCAAAGCTCCGACATGCGTCGGAACGGGGTAAACTAAACTCAGCATGACGAGATAAATGGAACTCAGAAGAAGCACCAAATCTCAAATCACAATAACCAAACAAATCCTAATTACCAAAATCCTAATCCGCCAGCTGGCGGACTAAACAAATTCAAATGACCAAAATTCAAATGTTCAAAACATTTCTTTTTTCTTTATCTTTATTTTTGCATTTTGTTTTGGTCATTTGGTCATTTAAATTTTGGACATTGTTTAGGATTTGGGTCATTAGGATTTTGGATTTGCCCGCCTGTGTAGGTGGGGAACTTGGGATTTATTGTTGTTAGCTGTTTATTGGCGGTTGGTAGTTGGCTATTGCCTAGCCTTGAAAAAGGGAATAAGCGTGGTATAATAAAGATGTTATAGGTGGATGGAGGAGGGAAAATGGAAATCCTAGAGGGAGCAAGAAAACAGGCTGGGAAAATAGGGGCTAAATTGGCAGGCGATAAGATGCCATTAAGGGTGGAAGAAATCTCTATACGTAAAAAGAC